>CAZCZP010000272.1:0-5189 GCA_964502895.1 uncultured Bifidobacteriaceae bacterium | reverse complement strand
CCGCGCCGCGGCGTACCCGGCACTGCCACCGCCAATCACCGCCACGTCGAAATCATATTTGCGTTGCGCCTTCATGACGCGAGGATTAGACAGGAAATCGTTTTGCGGCAAGGAGCAAACTGCCTCCGGTAGGCGTTGACGCAACCGGCGAATTGCGGCTACATCTCGCACATGCGAATTGAGTCACTTCCGCGTTTTCCCCTCGCGCAATTACCGACGCCTTTGGAGAAGCTGGAGCAATTGTCCAGCTTCATCGGCGGCCCCGACTTGATTATCAAGCGCGATGATCAAACGGGTCTTGCTTTCGGCGGCAACAAGACGCGAAAGCTGGAATTCCTGGTTGGTCACGCACTGGCGCAAGGGGCGGATGCGCTGGTAACGTTGGGGGCGGCGCAATCGAATCATTGCAGGCAAACGGCAGCCGCGGCGGCCAAGGCGTGGTTGAAGTGCGACTTGATCTTGAACGGTACGAAACCAGAAGTGCCGAACGGAAATCTATTGCTGGATGAATTGCTCGGCGCCACGGCGCATTGGATTGAACGCCCACAACGGGCAGCAAAGCTGAAATTTGTTCAGCAACAGCTTCAAGCAGAAGGCTGGAATCCATACGTGATTCCCGTGGGCGGGTCGAACGGCATTGGTGCGACGGGTTACGTAGTGGCGATGCTAGAGTTGATGGAGCAATTACGCGCTGCAAACCAGAAAGTGGATCACGTTGTTTTTGGAACGAGTTCCGGCGGCACACAGGCGGGAATTGCGCTGGGTGCGAGGATTGCGGGATTTGATGGCCAACTTCACGGACTCTCAATTGACAAGGACGAGCCCGAGCACGAGGAGTATGAAGCCGAGGTCGCCCAAATTGCGAACGAATGCGCGGAATACATCGGATCGGACGTGCGCGTGACTAAAGATGACGTCAAAGTGATTTACGGCTACAAAGGCGAAGGCTATGGCGTTGTGGGTGATCTGGAGCGGGAAGCGATTCGTTTGATGGCCAGGAATTCCGGCATTCTTCTCGACCCGGTCTATGCGGGGCGGGCCTTCGGGGCGTTGTTTGACCAGATTCGCAAGGGCATTTTCAAACGTGGCGAAACAGTTTTGTTCTGGCACACTGGCGGCACGCCGGCGCTGTTTGCTTATGCAAAGGAGATTCTGTAGTCAAAGGGCGCGCTAAGTCACGGGCGGTTGCGGGCGGGTGCGAAAACTTCGACATGGGTGTTTTCTTGCCTCCTGTTGCGTGTCCGGCAACACTCAACGGGCTTATGATTGGCTTTACCCGTTGCTGCGTGGTTTGTCTTGCGTGCTGTTGGTCTGTTCTAGCTGCGTTTGCCTCGCCCCGCGTCGAGCATGTTTTTGTCATCAGCATTGATGGAGGAAATCCCGAAGTCATCCAGCGGAGCAAGATGCCCGTGCTAAAGAAATTGATGAAGGAGGGCGCCTGCACTTCGGTGGCCAGGACCATCATGCCGCCGCTTACGCTGCCAGCCCACGCCTCGATGCTCACGGGGGTCGAAACGAACAAACACAAGATTACCTGGAACAATTACTCGCTGACCAACGGTGTCGTGGAGGCGCCCACGATTTTTTCCGTGGCCCGGCGGGCGGGTTTTTCCACGGCGATGTTCGTCGGGAAGGAAAAGTTCCGCCACCTCGTCGAGCCGGGGGCCGTGGACGAGTTCAGTTTCAACGCTCCCGCGGCGGTGGTTATCGCCAAGGACGAAAGTGGAGGTACGGACAAGAAGAAGGAAGGCAACGTGTTTGCGAAAGTCGTTGCCCAGGACGCGGCCGACTACATCATCAAGCACAAGCCGAATCTTTGCTTCATCCATTTTACCGACCCGGACAGCATTGGTCATGAGTATGGCTGGGGCTCGCCCGAGCAACTGGCGGCATTCGCGGACACGGACGCGGGACTGGGCATTTTTCTGCAGGCGCTTCGCAAAGCCAGGCTCGCGAGTAAAAGCGTGATTATCATCAGCGCCGACCATGGCGGTCACGAAAAGGGACATGGCAAGGGCACGGAGGCGGATATGCGCATTCCTTGGATTGCGTGGGGCAAAGGCGTGAGAAGCCGCCACAAAATCTCTGAACCGGTTTACACCTGCGATACGGCCGCGACTGTGCTTTGGTTGCTGAATCTTGAGCCCGCCATGCCTTTGGACGGAAAACCAATTGTGGGCGCATTCAAGTGATTTGGACATCAGCATTCCGCGAGGTGCATGGGCGGTTTCGAATCGCTGAACACCAGCGCGTTTCGGCGGCTTGCTGCGCCTTCAATCAGCGAGGCACTGTTTCGGCAACAGCAACAGGACTGGCTGCGGGTTCGCTGGATTTAGGTTTCGAGAAGAAGCGTCGCCAAGCCAGGGCGAAGCCGGTCCACACGAGCAACAGCGCTCCGGCGGAGGCGATTCCGGCGACCGCTTTTCCGGCGACGCCCAAGGCTTCGCCGGTGTGGAGGAAACGTGTCCAGGAGCGAACTTTGCGCCCGGCATCGAAATCTCGAAAAGTTTCCTGGCGCAACACCGCGCCGGTAAGCGAATCCAGCGTAAGCTGGGTGTTTGCGAAAAGCGGCCAGGAATTCTTCGCGATAACTGTCACGACAACGGGCGTGCTTCCGCGATCTTCCCCCGTGCTCCTCAGGGAGATTTGTTTCCATCCCGGCGATGCTTCCTGAGCGGCGGCCAGCAGCGCAGCCAGGTTCAGCGGCTTCGCATCGGCTGTCGGTGGCGAGGTTTCCGCCGCCAAGCGGTTGGCTCCACGCGGGCCGGCGGAGGGTTGGGGCAAAGGACTCCCCGCGAGTTGATAGATCAGGTTGGTGGCCCAACGATACGAAATGGGCATCGCCGTGGCTGTCAGCACAATCAGAACAGGTGCGAGCCAGAGGCCCATCGCATTATGCCAGTTCCAATCGCGGGCTTTGCCGCGCAGCTTGAAGTCCATCAACGTGACGGAGCGCAAGGCATTCTTGATCCACTTGCGCGGCCACCACAGGTACAAGCCGGAGCCGGCGAGAAACAGAAAGGCGGCATTGCAAACGCCCGTGATGGCTTTGCCACGGTTCCGGCCGACACCGGTCGCGCCCAGATAGCGATGCCATTCAATCATGGCTTGCATGAATCGGCGCAGGCCGGTCGCGCTCGTTTGCCGCACTTCGCCGGTGTACGGGTTCGCGTAGAACGCATTGGTCCGTCCAAAGCTGAACAGGACAGCGATATGCGGGTCGGCTTCGATGGTGATTCCGGTTGGCCGTTGGTCCGGCTGCGCTTCGCGAAAGCGTGCGAGCAGATCGTCCAAGGGCAAGCGGGCCGCGCTCGGCGAGGGCGGCGTGACGCGGCGGACATTGCGCTCCGCCCAGGCGATGATGTCCTTCTCGAAGGCCAGCGTCGCTCCAGTGAAACACATGATGGCAATGACCACACCCGCGACCAGACCCGCGACCAGGTGCAGCCAGAAGATGATTTTGCGGAGTTTTGCGTTCACATTTCCGTCCACTGCCCAGCGAGCTGTTCAGTCATTTCGGTGGGCAAGACGTTACCAACCCATTATGTACCGTGCTGCCGCCGGCTTGCGATTGTTTGTCGGTGGGTTGCGGTAAGGACCGCGCCCAATCTCGCCTCGCATTCCGTCGTGCATCGCGCGGAACTCGGGCTAGAATGGGTGCGTGCAAAGGGCAATTCATTGGTTCCGGCGCGATTTGCGCGTCAGCGATAACACGGCGCTGAGCGAAGCCACCAGGCAGGCGCGGGATGTGATTCCCGTTTTCATTCTCGAAGACGCGTTGCGCACCGGACCTGATGTGGGTGCAGCGCGATTGGGATTTCTCCTACGATCGCTGGACGCTCTGCGAAAAAATCTCGCCGAGCTGGGTTACACATTGGTTGTCCGTCAGGGACGATCTGAGGAAGTTCTGCCAAAGGTGTGCCGGGAATTCCATGCCGAGGCTGTGTTTGCCAACAAGCGTTACGAGCCTTACGCACAGGCGCGGGACAGCCGGGTCTTTAACGCGCTGAACGCCGCCGGCATTGGCTTCGAGTTGTTCAAGGACGCCGTGATCTGGGAGGAACAGGAAATTCTCACCCAAACGGGCAGGCCGTTCACGGTTTACACACCGTATTCGCGGGCATGGAAGGCCAGAAAAATTCCATTGCCTCGCGCGAAGCTCACCAGGGCACAGAGCACGGAACGCGCCGCCTGCGGCTTGAGCAACGCACCTGCTGAAATCATACCGGCCGATCCGGTCGCGCTGGGCCATCCGCTCGCGCACGATTTGCCGGCCGCGGGTGAACGCGCCGCACTCGATTGCCTGCGCAAATTCATGCGCGGGCCGGTTTACGAGTATGCGGCCAACCGGAATCTGCCGGCCGTCGAAGGGACTTCGCAGCTTTCACCACACTTGCGGTGCGGGACAATTGGCATCCGCACAATTCTGGCCGCCCTGGCAAAAGCCCGTGACGGAACAACGCCGGCACACCAGCACAGTTGCGATGTGTTTCTGAACGAACTGATCTGGCGCGAGTTTTATCTGCAGGTGCTTCACAATTTTCCCCATGTAGCCAAAGGCGCTTTCCGGCCCGAGTTCGATTCGCTCGAATGGTCGGACAATCGCGATTATTTCCAAGCCTGGTGCGCCGGCCTGACTGGTTATCCGATGGTTGACGCGGCCATGCGCTGCCTCAACGCGACAGGCACCATGCACAATCGCCTGCGGATGATCGTGGCCATGTTTCTAACCAAAGACCTGCTCATTAACTGGAGGTGGGGCGAGCGTTACTTCATGCAGAAGCTGGTGGACGGCGATATGGCGGCAAATAATGGAGGCTGGCAGTGGAGCGCCGGCACGGGCACGGATGCCGCGCCGTACTTCCGCATTTTCAATCCCGTGGCGCAAGGCGAGAAGTTCGACCCCTCAGGAGAATTTGTCCGGCGTTGGATACCGGAACTCGCCGCGCTGCCGGAAGTCTCCGTTCACCGGCCCTGGGAAGATGCCGGGACTTTGCGATCGCCAAAATATCCGCAGCGCATTGTTTCCCATGAAGCACAACGGCCAAAATGCCTGGCGATGTTTGCCGCGGTAAAGTAGCTGCGTGTAGCTGGGTGTGTGGTAATTCGTTTGCGTTACGTTGGGAGGAAGCGGCCCTGTAGAGTCTTGCGCGCAGGTTGTGCTTGACCCTGAAAGCGGTCAGCGTTGA
>CAZCZP010000271.1:0-5205 GCA_964502895.1 uncultured Bifidobacteriaceae bacterium | reverse complement strand
ATCGAGGGAATTCCCCCCGCCATCGCCATCGAACAACGCAACGCCGTCCGCACCACGCGCTCGACCGTTGGCACGATGACGGAGATTTGCGATCACATGAAAATCCTGTGGCCGCATCTCGCGCAGTTGCATTGCCGCCAATGCGCCCAACCGGTGCGGAAAAATTCGCCGCAGAGTGTGTGGGATTGTTTGGTGGGGCGAGCGTCCTCGCGAGCCGAAGCTTCCAAGGCAAGCGGCTTGTCAGCAGCCTCGCCCGACCGCGAAGTTCTCATCACTTTCGATTTGCCGCTCTCGGAAAAACTGTCGCTGGACGAATCGCTGGCCTTGATTTCCAAACAAGGTTACCAGCGCCTGTTGTTAAACGGCCAAATCGTGCGGCTGGAGGAAGCCGGCCCGCGCATTGCGCCAAGAGCCACCCACCTCACCGTGGTTCAGGATCGCATCAAGCTCACCCCCGCCAGCCGCGCGCGTTTCGTGGAGGCTTGCGAGCACGCCTATCACTTTGGCAAAGGCAAACTCGCCATCCACGAACTCGACGAACAACTATCAACGATCAACCACCAGCTTTTCAGCAATCGCCTTCACTGCGCGAAATGCGACCTCGAATATTCCGAGCCTTCCCCTGCCCTCTTCAGCTTCAATCACCCGCTCGGCGCGTGCCCGGCCTGCAAAGGTTTCGGCCGGATCATCACCATTGATTACGAACTCGCGATACCAGATCGCTCGCTCACGCTGGCCGGCGGCGCCATCAAGCCCTGGCGAAGCGGCTTTAGCGCCGAATGCCAGAACGACTTGAAAAAATTCTGCAAGGTTCGCCACGTGCCCATGAACGTGCCGTTTTTTGAACTCTCCCATGCGCATCAACGCTGGGTGGTTGATGGCGACGAAGATTACGGCATTGACGATGATCATCGCTGGCCGCGCCTGTGGTATGGCATCAAGGGTTATTTCAAATGGCTCGAAACGAAGTCCTACAAAATGCACGTGCGCGTGCTGCTCTCCCGCTACCGAGCTTACGCAAAATGTTCTGAGTGCGACGGCGCAAGACTCAGGCCGGACGCGCTGCTTTACCTGATGAAGATAGAGGATAAAGGATTGAAGTTGGAAAAGGACTCCCACCAGCCGTTGCCATCTTCCATCCTCCATCTTCCATCCTCGCGCTTCACGCTTCCCGACTTCTACGCCCTGCCCGTCCGCGATGCGCTCACCTTGATTGACGCACTCGCCAAACAGCGATCTTTGGCAACCAGCCGCCAACATCAAGATCCCATTTTTCACGCGTTATCCGAAGTCCGTGCCCGTCTCGCTTACCTGAACGAAGTCGGCCTTGGTTATCTCACTCTCGACCGGCCAACACGCACCCTGAGTGGCGGCGAAACCGAGCGCGTCAACCTCACAACGTGCCTCGGCACGCGCCTCGTGAACACGCTCTTTGTTCTGGACGAACCGAGCGTGGGTCTGCATCCGCGCGACACGGATCGCTTGGTAAACATTTTGAAAAAGCTCCGCGACACTGGAAATACCGTCGTGGTCGTGGAACACGAGGCCAGCGTGATGCAGGCGGCTGATCAAATTGTTGACCTCGGGCCCGGGCATGGCGCATCCGGCGGCGATGTTGTCTTTCAAGGCCCGCTCCCGGAATTGCTGAAGGCCGACCACTCGCTCACGGGCCAATACTTGAGCGGGCGTAAGCGAATCGAGCTTCCCCAACGTCGTCCCGTGGATGCCGAAACGAAGCGGCTTAAAGTTTCCAACGCCACGCGGCATAATCTCAACAACTTATCCATCGAAATCCCGTTGAGCCGCCTGGTTGCCATCTCGGGGGTCAGTGGCTCGGGAAAATCCACGCTGGTTCGCGACGTCCTGTTGCCCGCGTTACCACCGAAGCTGCAGAATTTCGAAGCGCAAATCTCCAAAGCATCCGACCGGCTGGATTCTGACACGGACAACAGCACCGAAGAGGCAGATTCCGCAATTAACACTCCCCATGCTGTCCAGATTTCAGGCCACGAATCTTTGGGCCAAGTCGTGCTGGTTGATCAGACTGCGCTGGGCAAAACTCCTCGCTCCAATCCCGCGGTGTACGTCGGAGCGTTCGACGACATCCGGGAGTTTTTTGCACAATCAGAAGCAGCCAGGCGACGCGGCTTCAACGCCAGCGCGTTCAGTTTCAATTCCGCCGTCGGACAGTGCGAGCGTTGCCGGGGCGCGGGCTTCGAGAAAATCGAAATGCAATTCCTCAGCGACATATTTATTCGCTGCCCTGAGTGCCATGGTCGCCGCTATCGCCAACATATTCTCGGGGTAAAAATTGGCACACGTAGAGAAGGTAGCGGCGACGCCCACGCCACCGCCTCCCGAAAGAAGCAGTCGCGGGAGCGCTCACATCGTGGCGACGAGGCGTCGCTGCCACTTCAAGCTTGGTCCATCGGCGATATGCTTGACGCCACCACGGACGAGGCCATTGAGTTTTTGTCGGGCTTCGACTCTTCAAAGCCTGCGCAGCGGGCCGTCGGCAGTCTGAGATTGTTGCAAGAGGTTGGACTAGGCTATCTGCGACTCGGCCAGCCGATTAACACTCTTTCCGGCGGCGAGAGCCAGCGGGTGAAACTCGTCCGCCATCTCGCGGAGTCTGAGGCAAATGACGGTCTCTCGCCACGGAGGCCAACACTTTTCCTGTTTGATGAACCCACCACGGGTCTGCATTTCGATGACGTGCGCGTTTTGCTCCGCGTTTTTCAACGACTCGTGGACACGGGTCATTCGGTCATCGTCATCGAACACAACCTTGACGTAATCCGATCCGCCGACTGGGTGATTGACCTCGGGCCGGAGGCGGGTGATGCCGGCGGCCGAATCGTCGCACAGGGCACGCCCGAAAAGATTGCCGCAAGCGAACAGAGTCATACTGGCCGTGCTATGAAACTTCTCGGATCGGGGAAACGCCGCGCTTGCTCATCGCACCAGTACTGTGAAGAAATCGTGAACCGCTTGTGAACAACTTGTCGGTAACTTCCAGTTGAATTTCTCGACGCGAGGCGGATTGTCGTATTTGTAGCCTCAAAAAGGACGGTCACTCGAAGTTCTCGGAACTTACGGGCGACTCAAGAAAACACGGTGCAAGCATCCAAAAAACTTTCTCTTGCCGAAGTCGAAGAACCTCTCCGGATAGTTGTCGTGTATGAAGACTCCTCGTCGCATGCCCGCGCCCGGCACATACATGATTGCCTGGCAACTCACTTGGGCGGCGAAATGCAGTTGGAGTTCTCCTGGTGGTCGCTTGACGTCCTGCTCGAGGCAAGCGGCTATGACGCGGCGGCCACTGCAACCGCGCTGGCGGACCTGGTCATTTTCTCCACGCGACCTGGAGACGATTGGCAGCCGGCAGTGAAATCATGGATTTCATCGTGGGTCAACAAACGGGCAAGCCGCCCGGGCGCCGTCGCCGTGGTCTTTACACCGACTGCCAGTGACAATGGTATCCCCTGTGGACGCCAGATCATGTTACAGTTGTACGCGAGGCGTGCTGGAATGGATTTTCTGCCCCAACAACGGCAACCCTCGACCGCCTCTGATGTTGCCAAAAACGAATTCGTCAAGCCCACCATCCCCATAGCCACACTACTGCACGAGGTTGGCGAGCGACCCGATTCCTCTCCTTACTGGGGCATCAACGGCTGATCGAATTCCAGGTTCAGCAATCCCGGAGTTGCGCGCCACGCGGCGCATGCTAAGTGTGGTGCGTGCTTCGTGACACAGAAATCGCCGGCAAGACTGAAAGCGCCATTTGCATCCATGGTGCGCGCGAGCATAACCTCAAAAATCTTTCGCTGCGAATCCCGCGGGATCAATTCGTCGTCATCACCGGCGTCAGTGGCTCGGGAAAAAGCACGCTCGCCTTTGACCTTCTGTTCGCCGAGGGGCAACGGCGGTTTCTCGACTCGATGAACGTCTATGCGCGGCAGTTCGTCGAGCAACTCTCGCGGCCGGACGTTGATCTCATCACGGGCATTCCGCCCACGGTGAGCATCGAACAACGCACCAGCCGCGGCGGCGGCAAGAGCACGGTTGCAACCGTCACCGAGGTTTATCATTTCATCCGCCTGTTGTTTGCGCGGCTCGGCACGCAATTCTGTCCGGATTGCCAGTTGCCGGTGGAAGCGCAAACGCGCGACGAGTTGGGCCGTCAACTGCAAATCGAACTGAAGCAGCGTGGCGAATTGCTGCTGCTCGCGCCGGTCGTAAGGAACCGCAAAGGCTTTCATAGCGACGTCGCCGAGTGGGCGGCGCGCAACGGCTACAAGGAAATTCGCGCTGACGGAAAACTCCACGACACCACCAAATCGTTCCGCCTGGATCGTTTTCGAGAACACGATGTGGAAATCGTGGTGGGGGTTGCGCCGCCTCGGCAGAGCGCTGCCATCTCCCGCGCAAAGAATCAACGACGCTCTGCCGGGACGTCACTACGGCAATTGATTGATGAAGCCCTCAAGCTCGGCAACGGCATACTCTTCGCGCTCGACAATCACGGCCGACTCACCGTGCATTCGACCGAACGCGCCTGCCCCAAGTGCAGCCGCTCTTTCGAGCCGCTTGATCCAAAGAATTTCAGTTACAATTCCTCGCAAGGCTGGTGTCCCAGGTGCCGAGGGTTCGGCGAACTCTTTTACCTGCCGGATGTCGAACGCGGCGCCAACGCCGACGCCATTGAAGAAAGCTGGTATAGCTGGGCCAACGAACGCGAGACATGTCCCGATTGCAACGGCGCGCGGCTGAATCCTGTCGCGCGCGCGGTGCGACTCACATTGGCGACGACGCGCCACGCCCCGACCATTGATTACTTTTCCCGTTTGCCTGTTGAACCTGCCTTTGAGTTTTTTCGCGGGCTCAAATTAACTGGGCGTGCGGCAGAGATCGCGCGCGACATCCTCCCCGAAATCCGCGAGCGGCTAAAATTTCTCAACGAAGTCGGCTTGGGCTACTTGCAACTGGGCCGCGGCGTGCCGACGCTGTCCGGCGGAGAAAGCCAGCGCATTCGCCTGGCGGCTCAACTGGGTTCAAATCTCAGCGGCGTGTTTTACGTGCTCGACGAACCAACCATCGGCCTGCACGCCCGGGACAACGAACAGTTGCTCACAGTCTTGGAAAAATTGAAGGCTCGCGGGAACTCGATCCTGGTCGTCGAACACGATGAGGCCACGATGC
>CAZCZP010000270.1:0-5265 GCA_964502895.1 uncultured Bifidobacteriaceae bacterium | reverse complement strand
TGCGGCTCGACAACGTTCGCTATCCGCGCTTCGCCGGTGTCACCAATCCGGTCGTGACACTCAACGGCAGCCGGGTGGTGGAGCAAATTAATTCTCCGCTGGCGCGCGAACGGTAGCGGGTCGCGGTTGTAAATTCCGGCCCGCTGTGTCGCCCTTAGAGGGCTTGGTGTTTTCTGGCGACGAAACCCGGGGCGGTGTCCCGGGCTAATAGCTTTCGAGCCTACGGCCCTTGGAGTTGAGCCGCAGTGAAGCTAACTCCAGAGGTTGGCGGTTTCGTAGCGCGAACATTGCCACCTCACTCCCACTCAATCGTCCCGGGCGGTTTGCTGGTGAGATCCAGGACGACGCGGTTAAGGCCGCGAACTTCGTTGGTGATGCGCAGCGAGATTTTTTCCAGCAGGTCGTAGGGCAGCTTCACCCAGTCAGCGGTCATGCCGTCCTGCGATTCGACTGCGCGAATCGCGAGGGTCCAGTCGTAAGTGCGTTCGTCGCCTTGCACGCCCACGCTGCGCACGGGCAACAGCACCGCAAAGGTTTGCCAGGTTTTGTAGTAAAGGTCGCCCTTCTTCATCTCCTCAACCACAATGGCATCGGCACGCCGGAGGATTTGCAATTTTTCCGGCGTCACTTCGCCGAGGCAACGCACGGCGAGGCCCGGGCCGGGGAAGGGTTGTCGCCAGACAATTTCCTTGGGTAAACCGAGTTCCAGTCCGAGTTGCCGCACTTCGTCCTTGAACAGACATTTCAACGGTTCGACGAGGGCGAACTTCATGTTCTTGGGCAGTCCGCCGACATTGTGATGGCTTTTGATGAGCGCAGCAGGATTGCCCGCGATAGGCACGGACTCGATCACGTCGGGGTAAAGCGTGCCTTGCGCGAGGAACTTTGCCTTACCCGCGCGCTTGGTCGCGGCTTGGAAAACTTCAATGAAGGTTCGCCCAATGATCTTGCGCTTTCGCTCTGGCTCGGTGACGCCTTTGAGTCGCTTCAAAAAAAGTTTGGAGGCATCCTCGTACTGCAGCTTGATTTTGAAGTGCCGGCCAAAAACCTCCTGCACAACGTCGGCTTCGCGCGCACGAAGCAGCCCGTTGTTGACGAAGATGCAGGTGAGTTGATCGCCAATGGCCTTGTGAAGAAGCGCCGCGGCCACGCTGGAATCCACGCCGCCGCTCAGGCCGAGGATGACGCGTTCCTTGCCGACCTGCGCGCGGATTTCCTCGACGGCCTGTTCGATGTAGCTGCGCATGGTCCAGGCCTTGCCGCAGCCGCAAATGCCGTGGACAAAGTTGGAATACACCTCGCGTCCACGCGGCGTATGGACAACTTCGGGGTGGAACTGGATGCCGAAAAACTTCTTCTTCGGATGTTCCATCGCCGCGTAATCGGAGTTTTCGGTTGTGCCGACCACCAGAAAATCCTTCGGCAGGCGCGTGATCTTGTCACCGTGCGAATTCCAGACCTGAAGTTTTTGTGGCAAGTGGCGGAACAACGCACACGAACGATCCACGACAGTCAGAGTGCCTTTGCCGTACTCCCGTTTCTGCCATTTCTCGACTCGACCACCGAGAAAATGAGCGAAAATCTGAACACCGTAGCAGACGCCAAGCACGGGCACGCCGAGCTTGAAAATGTTCTTGTCCGGCAACGGCGCGTCCTTGGCATAAACGCTCGACGGTCCGCCGGAGAGAATCAAGCCGCTGGGTTTCATCGCAGCGATCTTCTCGGCGGGCGTATCGTAGCGCAGGATGGTGGAATACACGTTGCACTCGCGCACGCGCCGCGCAATCACCTGCGTGTATTGCGAGCCGAAATCCAAAATGACGATTTGTTCGTTCATGGAAATTCCCAAAAAGAGATTGTTTGCGGGACGCGGAAGGTTTGCGAGAAAAAAGTAAGTCGCGGCTTCTTCGCTCTTCGCGATTCCCGTATGGCCAACGCAACACTCAGGGAATCCATATCGGACACGGAGCCGTGCCGGAACTCAGCGCGGCGTCTTTTGATAGTGAGGTTGGTAAAGGGCGACCTCGAAATCACCGGGCATGCGGAAGTGTGTGACCAATCCGTAGCCCGCATCGGCAACTGCATCCGTGAACTCAACACCCCGGGCCTTCAACTCGGCGACCGTGCGCTGGATGTCGTCGCAATAGAAGGAAATGTCATGTGTTCCGGATGGCCGCGCATCCGGGGCATCGCTCGGGTGGCAACCCATCTCGGCTTCCGGGAGATCGAAAATCAGCCAGCCGTCGCCGACGTCGGTAAAAGTGAACCCAAGTTTGTCGCGAATGAAGGCGCGAAGTTCGGCGGCTTTCGCCGAGTAGAACATGGTATGGACACCGGTGATCATGATCGTTCTCGCGCATGTCGGCTGTCCTTGCTTTCGGATGGCGGACCGCGGATTGGTCGGCTATTGCTTTACTACTTTCACCGTGCCCGCGTTTGCGTCGTAAACAATTTTCATCCCGGCCGGTGCGTCGGGAATTTTGGGAATGAATTTTTCCGCGACGAGTTCGTTCAGGTCCTTCGGAAAGCGTCCTTTATCCACCTGAAACAATTGGATGGCCTGGTTGAGAGAGGTTGTATCAACCGCCTTGACCGCGCTCTGGTGGCCTTTGGCCAGTCCACCCAAGTATTGACCCGGCGCGTCCAGCGGATTGCCGCTGGTCGGTGCGTTGGTGGTTTGGGCGGGCGGTGTGGATTCCTTACTGCAACCGACGATCAATCCGGCCAGCGCGAGGGGAAGCAAGAGCGAAGTTTTCATAACGCCGACTGTAACCTGGCGCATCGCTGAACCCAAGCGAAAGAACGCCCGCGATTACGCCGTTGTCACGAGTACAAAAAGCAAACCGGGCTTTCGCCCGGTTTGTGTGCATTGAACGTTTGCCCGGTGACAGCGTCACTTCGGAGGCGCAGGAGCGTTGGTGTCAACTGCGGGAACTTCGGGGGCAGGTTTTTCTTCCTGTTTGCAACCCGACAACAGCACAGTGCCTACCAAGGCCAACATAGCGACGGCAGAGAACAGTTTTTTCATAGCGGCGGTAAGTTCTGCTAAGTCCGCCCGTAGAACAAGCACTATTTGCCGGGGTTTCCGCCGTTCAGAACCTGTGCAGCGAGATCGCGCGCCTGGCGGATCAAGTCAAGATCGCCGGTCAAGTCGCCAAAACGGAATCGCGGCATCCCGCTTTGTTGCTGACCCAACAATTCGCCGGGGCCGCGCAAGCGGAGGTCCGCCTCGGCGATGCGGAAGCCGTCGCTCGTCTGCTCCAGAACTTTCAGACGCTCGCGCGCCTCGGGATTCTTCGCGTCGGAAACCAGGATACAGTAAGACTCGTGCGCACCGCGCCCGATGCGCCCGCGCAATTGATGCAACTGCGCCAGCCCGAAAGCTTCGGCGTTTTCAATCAGCATCACCGTTGCGTTCGGCACATCTAGTCCGACTTCGATGAGTGAAGTGGCCAGCAGCACGTTCACCTTGTTCGCGCGAAATGCAGCCATTACTGAGTCCGCCTCCTTTGCGTTCAATCGCCCGTGCAACAGGCCGGCGCGGAAAGGCGCGAGCCTGCCTTTAAGATACTCAAACTCCTTGGTCACCGCTTTCAAATCTGTTGGCCCGCCTTCCTTCACGCGCGGATAAACCACGAAGGCCTGTCGTCCTTCCGTGAGCCGCGTGTGTATGAATTCCCAAACCTGCGGCAATTTCTCCGTCGTGCGGACGAACGTTTTCACCGCGCACCGGCCGGCCGGCAGTTCGTCAATGACCGAAACATCCAGGTCGCCATAAAGCGTAAGGCCGAGTGTGCGCGGAATGGGTGTGGCGGTCATCACCAGCAAATGTGGATAACGGCCCTTACGGACAAGTTCCTCGCGTTGCGTCACGCCGAACCGATGCTGCTCGTCAATGATGACAAGCCCAAGGTTTTCCGGCGCGAAGCCGGATTCGAGCAGCGCGTGAGTGCCGATGGTGAGGGAGCCGTGTTGCGTGTTGCCGGGTGCGTGGCGGGCAAAAACGGATCGTTCAGAGTTCGGCGTTCGTTGTTCGGTGTCCGCCGATTTCTTCTCCCCGGTTCGCAACTGCACCGGCACACCCAGCGGCCCAAACCATCCGGCAACATTTTGAAAGTGCTGGCCGGCCAGAATTTCCGTCGGGGCCATGAGCGCCACGCCGAATCCGCTTTCCAAAGCCATGAGGGCCGTGCAAGCGGCAACCGCGGTTTTGCCCGAGCCGACATCGCCTTGCAGCAATCGTCGCATGGGATGCGCGCCGCGCAGGTCGGCGCGGATTTCGCGCAGCACGCGCGTTTGCGCCCCGGTCAGTTTGAATCCGATGGCGGCGAGGAATGGTTTGATGAGCCGATTGTCGCCGCCGCACGGCAACGCTTTGGCTTTGGCCTCAAAGTTTTTCCTGCGCTGCTGAATGCGTAACTGGAGTTCGACGTACTCATCGAGGGCCAACCGTCGTCGCGCCACTTGTGTGTCCGCCATAGCCTCGGGGAAGTGCAGCATGCGAACGGCGTTGGCGCGTGTTGGGAGGTTCGGATTGCCTCCTTTAGATGGCTGACTTGTTTGCGAATCGCCAGACAACTTCGTTCCAAACGGCTCAGCGATGTGGCGCTCGAATTTCTCGAGCGTCCGCCAGATCAACCCGCGCAGCCAGCGCTGCGGCAAACCTTCGGTGAGCGGATAAATCGGCACGATGCGGTTGAAGTGAACGAAGCTCTCCTCGCCGCCTTCGATCACTTCCGTCTCCGGATGATCCATCGTGCGTGGTTTCAATGTAAGGGGTTTGCCGAACACGACGACCTCACAGCCGACCTCGAAATATTTTTCCATGAACGGCAGATTCCACCAGCGGCAATGCAGTCGTGCCGAGCCGTCGTCCAGGATGAGTTCGAAAACAGATTTGGTTCCCTTGCGATAGGTTTTGGTACCCAGCGCCACGGCCGTTCCGCGGGTAAGCGCCGGTTCGCTGAGTTGGAGATCAGCGACGGGGCGAAAATGTCGCCGGTCTTCGTAACGGCGTGGGCGATGAAGCAGCAGCTCTTCGACAGTGGAAATTTCCAGCTTTGCCAGTTGCTTCGCGCGTTCGCCGCCAACGCCCCACAACGTCGTCACCGGTACGGCGAGAGGAGAAACTGTCTTGCTGCGTTCCGGCGGCGTCATAGCCCGCACGATACAAATGAGTTTTCAAACTTCAAATCCGAAACGCGAGGCGAGTCGTCGCTTGCAGCTTGGCCACGGTGGTTCTTTCCGCTAAAACCCCGTCGCGAT
>CAZCZP010000269.1:0-5271 GCA_964502895.1 uncultured Bifidobacteriaceae bacterium | reverse complement strand
GTCCGGAATAATACGAATCAGTTGATCCAACTCAGCAGCCTGGTGACGCGCACACAGGGTGCCGCACCCAATTCGATCAATCATTATGGGCGATTGCGAAGTGCGAGCATCACGGCATCCACGGGCACGGTGCCGATTGGGACCGTTGTAAGCGACGTGGAGAAAATGTTGGCCACCGAATTACCGGCGGGATTTCTCTACGCTTGGGGAGGCGACGCCAAGAGCCTGGCTGAAACCAGCACCGAAGTCTGGTGGGTGCTGGGCTTGGCAATGGTCATCATTTACATGACGCTGGCGGCCCAATTTGAAAGTCTGCTGCATCCCATCACCGTGATGCTGGCGTTGCCGTTGGCAGCCATTGGCGCGTTTGGCCTGCTTTGGCTGCTGAATTTTGGCGGAAAGATGGGACTCTATCCTCCGATTCCCGCGATGAACATAAATCTGTTCAGTCTCGTCGGACTGGTGCTGTTAATCGGGCTGGTAACGAAGAATTCAATTCTGCTTGTGGAATACGCGAACCAACAGGTTGCGACCGGCGTGGAATCGCACGAAGCGATGACGCAAGCGGGCATGGTTCGCCTGCGTCCGATCCTGATGACGGCGTTCTCCACCATTGCCGGCATTCTTCCAATCGCAATCGGCTTTGGCGCGGGGGCGGAAAGCCGCCGTCCAATGGGCATCGCCGTTGTGGGTGGTTTGTTGACCAGCACGTTCCTCACGCTGTTTGTGGTGCCGGTCGTTTACACCTTCTTCAGCGACGTGGCCGCGAAATTTCAGCGCAAACGCCAGCCTCAACCGATGCCAGTGGACGTTGCGCCTCAGGCCAAATAGACTTTGCCATGAATCGCCGTTTCTCGACGCGCATTCAGCTTGTGTGTAGGCTGCGACCATGAATCCCCGGCTGATCCATCTACTGTTGGCCGTGGCCGGGGCCGGGTTGATGGCTTCCTGCGGCAAGCCGGAGGGTGGAAAACCAGCGCGTGCCGAGGTCGCGCCGCGTGTTGTGCGCGTAGCGCAAACCGACGTGCGCCCAATGGAGCGCGTGCTTCAAGTCACCGGCACACTCTCGGCACGCGAGGAAGCCACCGTGGCAGCACAAGTTGCCGGCCAGATTGAAACCAGCCTCGTGGACCTGGGCGACCGGGTGGTTGCCGGCCAGGAACTGGTGTTGATTGACACTACGTCTTACGACGCGCGCCGGCGTGAATCGGCCGCGAATCTGGCCCGGGCCACCGCCATCGCCGCCAACGCCGCGCGCAATCTTAAGCGCGTCCAGGAGTTGCAGCAGGACAAGATCGCGTCGACCAGCGAACTGGACACCGCCGCTTCCGAAGCTGAAAAAGCGCAAGCCGACGTGAAAGCCGCCGAAGCAGCTGATGCCATCGCGCGTCTGAATCTCGAACGCTCGCGCGTGCGTGCGCCGTTCAATGGTGCCATCGCCCAGCGCGTGGCGAGTGCCGGCGATTACGTCTCCGTGGGCGCGCCCATTGCCCGCCTCGTGCAGACGGACCCGTTGCGGCTGAAACTGGACGTGCCGGAGCGGGAATCAGTAGCGGTGCGCGTTGGCCAGTTGATCCGGGTGAAAGTCGAAGGCGACACGAATGTTTATTCCGGCAAGATCGCCCGGGTCGCACCGGCGATTCGTGAGACGGACCGCATGTTGCAGATCGAAGCGGATGTACCGAACCCGGGCAGGTTGCGAGCCGGCCTGTTCGCGCACGCGGAAATCGTCGTCAACGAGCGTGAAGAAGTCGTAAGCGTCCCACCGAGCGCGCTGGTGGTTTTTGCTGGGTTGGAGAAAGTACTCATCGTGCGGGATGGCAAGGCAACGGAAAAGAACGTCGTCACTGGCCGGCGCGACAGTGGTTGGGTGGAGATTGTGTCGGGGTTGACCGCCGGTGAAACCGTCGTGCTCGATCCGGGAAGCATGCGGACCGGTCAAGCGGTGACGATCCAGAATGACGCAACCGCAGTTTCAACCGGCGGAACGAACATGGAAGGTGCGCGGTGAAGTTCTCACTCATACTCTTACTCACACGCTCATCGCGAGTAAGTGTAGGAGTGGGAGTAAGAGTCGGAGTGTAACAATTGCAAAAGCTCGCTGAAATCTGCATCCGCCGGCCGGTCTTCGGCTCAATGATCGTGCTGGTGCTCGTGGTCGTCGGCGTGGCGGGCTATATGAAGCTCGGTGTGGACCGGTCGCCGCCGGTGGACCTGCCGCAAATCTACGTGAGCACGCGTCTCCCGGGCGCGTCGCCGATGGAAGTTGAATCGCTCATCGCGCAGCCTATCGAGGAACAGGTGAACACCGTCGAGGGCATCACGGAATTGCGCTCCATTTCCGGCGTGGGGAATTCCTTCGTCATCATCCTGTTCGACTTGAGCCGCAAAGTGAACGAAGCGCTCGAAGACGTGCGCAATCGCGTCTCCGCTTTGGGCGGCGAGTTGCCACGCGACGCCGACCCGCCGATGGTCACCAAGTTCGACACCGAACGCAGCGGCGTCATTACGATTTCACTGTCCGGCGAGCGGTCGCGGCGCGAATTGACTGAACTCGCGGACAAGGTGGTGAAGGTTCAGCTCGAACGCGCCCTGGGCGTTGGCGAAGTGGAAATCCAAGGCGGACTCCAGCGCGCCATCAGCATCTGGGTGGATCCCGACCGGCTCGCAGCCTACAAAATTCCCATCACGGACGTGCGCGACGCGGTCGCCCGGCAAAACGCAAACATCCCGGGCGGCAATGTGATTTCCAATCTGCGCGAGCACACCCTGCGCACCGTCGGCCGGTTGCCGGACGCGCGCGCGTTCAATGATTTGGTCGTGACGACGATTAACGGTTCACCTGTGCGCATCCGGGACATCGGTTGGGCCGAAGACGGCACCAAAGAAGAACGCACCATTTCGCGATTAAACGGACGCCCTTCCGTCACGCTGATTGTCAAACGGCAGGCGGACGCGAACACCGTCGAAGTCATCGAAGCGATCAAAGCCAAACTGCCCGTCATTCAGGCGCAACTGCCGACCGATGTCCGGTTTGAAGTCGTCGAAGATCAATCGCGTTACATCTACGAGGCCTTGCATGAGATCAATGTTCACCTCGTGCTGGGCAGCATTCTCGCCAGCCTGGTCGTATTCGCCTTCATGCGGAGTTGGCGTTCGACGTTCATTGCGGCGGTGGCGATTCCCTGTTCCGTGGTATCCACCTTCGGCGTGATGTGGGCGCTGGATTTCACGTTGAACAGTGTGACGATGCTCGCACTCGTGCTGATGGTGGGGATCGTAATTGATGACGCCATCGTCGTCCTCGAAAACATTTTCCGATTCATTGAAGAGAAGAAGATGCATCCCTTCGACGCCGCGCGTGAAGCCACGCGTGAGATTGGCACTGCCGTGCTGGCCACCACGCTGAGTCTGGTGGTCATCTTTGTTCCGGTCTCGTTCATGTCGAGCATTGCCGGGCGCTTTCTCTATCAGTTTGGCATCACGGCGGGCGTTGCGGTCCTTGTCAGCTTGCTGGTGTCCTTCACGCTGACGCCGTTGATGAGCGCGCGGCTCTTCAGTCTCGGCGCGGTAAGCAAGTCAACGCACGGCGGGCCGAAGTCGCGCGCTGGACTTTACGGTTGGGTGGAAGCCCATTATCTGGCCGCGCTGGGCTTTTGCATGAGGCATCGTCCGTCCGTGGTGGTTGTTGCGTTGGTGGTGATGGCCACTTCGATTCCCCTTTATCAGGCGCTGCGGCAGGAATTCACCCCGGGCAACACCGATGAGGGCGAATTTGAAATCGGATTAACGGCGAAAGAAGGTACCAGTTTGACACAGATGAACGAAGTCGCGCTGCTGGTCGAACGCGAACTCAGCGCCATGCCGCAAATCCGGGTCGTGCAGGGCGGCATCGGCTCCGGGCGCATGGGCGGGATGAACAATGCTCGCTTCTACGTGCGACTCGCGCCGCATGAGGAGCGTGTCTTTCGTTGGTCGCGACTGGTTTCGCTCAATCCACTCGGCGCGTTCAAAGGCAATTATTCGCAGCGCGACGTGCTTCAGGCTGTTCGCGCCAAACTGCGGGACCTTCCGGGCGTGCGCGTTTCGGTTCGAGCCTCATCGGGTTCCATCAGCATGGGCGGGCCAAACTTTGAAATAGATTTTTCCATCCTCGGCCCGGACCTCGAATCGCTCTCGAAGTATGCCGAGGAACTGCGCGCGCGCTCGGCGGAACTTGGACTTGCGGACGCGGACACCACGCTCAAGCTCGACAAACCGGAATTGCTCGTTCAGGTGAACCGCGAACGCGCCGCGGCGCTCGGCGTGTCGGTTGAAGACATCGCCGTGGCACTGCGCATCATGGTGGGCGGTGACGAACGCGTGTCGCGCTTTCGCGATCCCACCGTGGGCGATGACTACGACGTGCAACTCCGCCTCGCTGAGGGCAAGCGCAACGACCGCGAAACCATCTCGCGACTTTTTGTTCCGCGGCAGGGAGGCGGTCTGGTGCGTCTCGATAATGTCGTGGACATCGTCGAGGGACAGACGGCGTCTCGCATTGACCGGCTGGACCGGCAGCGGCAGGTGAGTTTGCGCGGCAGCATCGCACCGGGTTACGGACTCAAGGACCGGCTCGATGCTTTGCAAGACGCGGTGAAAGAAATGAATCTTCCGCCCGCGTACACCACGAAAGTATCCGGCCGGGGACGGGAGCTGGAACGCACCTTCAAGGAATTTCTCTGGGCCTTCCTGCTCTCGGTGATCTTCATGTATATGATTCTGGCGTCCCAATACGAGAGCCTCGTCCATCCGTTCACCATTCTGCTTTCGCTTCCGTTGTCGCTGCCGTTCGCGCTGTTCTCGCTCTGGGTGACGAACAACACGCTGAACCTTTACTCCGCGCTGGGCTTGCTGGTGCTGTTCGGCGTAGTAAAGAAAAATGCCATTCTCCAGATTGACCACATGAACAAACTGCGCGAAGCCGGCGCCGAACGAATGGAAGCGGTTCTGCAAGGCAACCGCGACCGGTTGCGCCCAATTTTGATGACGACGCTAACACTGGTCGCGGGCATGGTCCCGTTGGCGCTGGGCAGCGGGCCAGGTGCGGAAGAACGCCGTGCCGTGGCCGTGGTGGTGATTGGCGGACAAACCTTGTGCCTGCTGCTGACGCTGGTGGTGACGCCGGTCGCGTATTCACTCCTCGACGACCTCGCGCGAAAACTGAAGTCGCGGCACTGGCGTGTCACCCCGGAAACTGCCGCTCCTGCTCCGCTGCCGCAGGGGAAGTGA
>CAZCZP010000268.1:0-5274 GCA_964502895.1 uncultured Bifidobacteriaceae bacterium | reverse complement strand
TTGCTACTTTCGCGGAAGCGACGATGACACCTGCCGCCTTACCATGCACTGCCGCGTCTATGAGGGTTTTCAATCGTGGGCCGGGTGTCCGGTTTGTGTTTTTGGCGTAGACGCGTCGTAGAGTCGAACATTGTTGTTATGGATCTGAGCTCATTCTTCGGTATCGGCGTTCCGCAGGCGCAGCCGGGCGACTACGGCGAAGGATCGGCGTGGACCGGGGTGCTTTTCCTCGCCGGCGTCACGCTGTTTGTGTTCTTCATTGGATTCTTGAGTTGGAAGGTTCGCGGAAGCGGGGCAGCGCCGGAAAGGAGTTCGATTGAAGCCACGGCGACAACAATGCCATGCAGCTACTGCGGCCGGGAGAACGATCTGGAAGCGGCAAATTGTAAGGAGTGTGGCACGCCGTTTCCTAACGCGGCAACGCGGCTTGAACGGCTGCCAGCATGAACCCCGTGGTGCAATTCCTGCGTCCCGTGCGCCGGGTCGCTGACTTCTGAGGTCGTTACATCTGATCCAACACCTCGATGCCCAACACTTCGAGTCCTTGCTTCAACACACGGGCGGTCAAATCACAGAGCACCAAGCGACAGGCGCGCTCAGCGGGTTCGGCTTTGAGGACGGGACAATTCTCGTAGAACCGCGTGAAGTGTCCCGCCAGATCATAAAGATAATTGCAGATGTAGTTCGGTCGGTATTCCTCCGCGGCGGCTTCCAGCACCAGTCCGAAATCCAACATATGTCTGGCTAAGGCCGCTTCCTCGGGTGCCGCCAATCGGATGCTGGACGTTCGTTGTTCGTTGTTCGTTGTTTCTCCTCCCTTCCTAAAAATGCTCCGGATGCGCGAGTAGGCGTATTGCAGATAGGGTGCGGTGTTGCCGCTGAGGGCCAGCATCTTGTCCCAGCTGAACATGTAATCGCTCTGCCGATTCGGCAAGAGGTCGGCGTATTTCACCGCGCCGATGCCGACGACGCGGGCAATCTCCCGGCGTTGCGCCTCTGGAAAGTCAGGGCTCTTCTCTGAAACGACCTTGAACGCGCGTTCCTCGGCTTCGTCCAGCAGGCCGGCGAGTTTGACCGTTTCGCCGGAGCGCGTTTTGAAGGGTTTGCCGTCCTCGCCAAGGATCGAGCCGAACCAGACGTGCGCGAGCTTCATGGCCGCACCCGGTTGCCAGCGCCGGAACGCGGCAAACAACTGTTGGAAATGCAATTGCTGCCGTCCATCTGTGACGTAAATCACTTCGTCCGGCTTCCAGGTTTCCAGGCGATGGGCGAGCGTGGCGAGGTCCGTGGTGGTGTAATTGAACCCGCCGTCGCTTTTCTGAATCAGCGCAGGCGTCTCCTTGAGTTGAGGGATGTCCTCGAAGAAAATGGCTTTCGCCCCTTCGCTTTCGCGCGCAATCCCTTTGGCGGTCAACTCGTCCACAATGGCTTTGAGCCGAGGATTGTAAAAACTCTCGCCCAGCGTGTAATCGAACTTCACTCCCAGCCTCGCGTAGATGGCGTCGAACTGCACCTGCGAGAGCTCAATCATTTCGCGCCAGATGCGGAGATTCTCGGCGTCGCCGGCCTGGAGTTTAACGAGTTCCTGCTTGGCGGCTTCGAGCGTGGCTTGATTCTCTTTACACTCGGCACTGACCTTTTTGTAAATCCTCTCCAACTCGGCAATCGCATCGCCTTTCAGCGCCGCCGCGTCAAGATCGCGCTTCCAGCCCACGAGCAACATGCCGAATTGCGTGCCCCAGTCGCCGATGTGGTTGTCTGTGATGACGCGATGGCCCAGGAGGCGCAACAAGCGCGAGAGGCTGTCTCCGAGGATCGTGGAGCGAATGTGGCCCACGTGCATCGGCTTGGCGACGTTCGGCGAGCTGAAATCCACGACGACCGTGCGTGGCTGGGCAGCTTTGTCGAAAAAAAGATGTTGGCCAGCCGCGGCTGACGACAGGGCTTGGGTCACGGCGGCAGGCTTCAGGCGGAAGTTCAGGAAACCGGGGCCGGCGATTTCCACCTTCTCGCATAGGTTGCCAACATCGAGCCGGGCCAGAACGTCCGTGGCCAGTTGCCGCGGATTCATCTTGCGCGGTTTGGCCAACGCCATCAGGGCCGAAGTCTGGTAATCGCCGAATTTCGGGTCGGGGCATGGCCGCACGAGGACGGTTCCGATGTCCGTCGCATCCGGCAAAATCGCGCGAACAGCCTCTTGCAAGCGCTGCTCGATTTGTTTGTGTGGAAGCATGCCCAGCCCTTGCTATCGTGTCTGTTGAGATTACCGAACTTCCGGCAGCAAGGGCTGGGTCACTTTTTCCCCTGATCCTTGATGGCTTTGAGCATGGCTTCGGCGTCCGGGGCCTGGTCCAGTACCTGTCGGAATTCGGCTTTGTGCAGCAGCTTGGCGATGTTCGCCAACGTATGCAGGTGTTTTTGGAACTGGCCCTGCGGCACGAGAAAAAGCATGACGAGGTTCACGGGCTGGTTGTCCAGCGCGTCAAAATTGCAGCCCTTACGCGAACGGCCCAGCGCGCCGACAACCTCGGAGATCAGATCCGTGGACGCGTGCGGGATCCCGATGCCGAAGCCGATGCCCGTGCTCATCTGGGTGTCGCGTTTCTTGACCACGGCCGCAATGGCCTCACGGTTCTCGGGTTTGATCTTGCCTGTGACCACGAGGTTGTTGATCAGTTCGTCAATCGCTTCCCAACGTGTGGCGGCCTGCAAATCCGGGAGGATTTGGTCTTTCGTCAGAATGTCAGCGAGGTCCATAGGCAATCCGTCGGTGCATTTCGCCTGAAGCCGCCTGCGTTTTCAAGACCGAATACGGGTAATCACTGACCGCCCGTATTCTGCGGCGCAAATCCCGCGTGTTTGTGCTCGCCAAAAGCGTGGGTTTGCAGCAGATTCCCATCAGAGCCATGAGCGAACTCCAGATCATCGAGACGACGCTCCAGCGCGCGGCCCGTCGTCGTCGCTTGGACCGCGCTCTGCGTGGATTGTGGATAGGTCTGTTTGCGGGCAGTGTGCTATGGCTGGTTACCCTCGGAGTTTTCAAACTCACACCCATTTCTGTCACATCACTCTGGTGGGCAGGTGCCGTCGCATTGGCTTGTCCGCTCTTCGGCTTTGTGATTGCCGGCTGGCGCAAACCCACCCTGCCGGGAACGGCGCGCTGGCTTGATGTTCAACAGAATCTGAGAGAGCGCCTCAGCACGGCGCTCGAGGTCGGGGCCACGGGAAACGATTCATCCTGGGGACAACTCGTGCTCCACGACGCTGCCACGCATGTCGGCGAGATTGACCCACGCCGCATAGTGCGATTCGGTCTGCCCAAGGTTGCGCGCTGGGCGGTGTTGATTCTGGTGGCGGCGGTCGGCTTGGGCTTTGTTCCCGAGTATCGCAGCAAGGCGCACAAGCAGAAGGAGGCCGACGCGAAGAATATGAAGGAAGTCGGCAAACAACTGGCCGATTTGACCCGCCGCGATCTGACGCAACGCAAGCCCACGCTCGAACCCACGCAAAAATCTCTGGAGGCGGTTTCCGAATTGGGCGACAAGCTGCAAAAGGCAACACTCACCCGCAGTGAAGCGCTCAAAGACCTCGCCAGCGCGACGGACAAACTGAAGGAACAACTCAAGGAACTGGGCAAAGACCCCGGCTTGCGCAAACTCGAACAGGCTGCGCGCTCACCCGGCGGAACGGATTCGCAGAAAGCCGCCGGCTTGCAGAAGCAAATCGAATCAATGCAAAAGCAGTTGGGCGATCAGGCTGGCAAAGCCGAGGCGCTCGACAAGTTGCAGAAGGACCTGGAGAAACTACAGGAAGCCGCCAAGGGTCTTGCCGACAAAACGAGTGCCGGTAGCGAAGCTGAAAAGCAAAAACTGTCCGCCTCACTCTCGGCGCTTTCGCAACAAGCACAGCAGATGGGACTCAACCTGCCGCAACTGGATGAAGCCATCGCGGCGCTGGCCGCGAACCAGTCCGACCGGTTCATCAAAGACCTTGAAGCGGCATTGACCGATTTGGAAAAGACGCGCGACATGGCCAAGCAGCTTCAGGCGCTCCAGGCTTCGGCGGAGAAACTTGGCAAAGACCTGGCCGAGCAACTCAAGAACGGGCAGGCCGACGCAGCGCAAATGACCTTGGAAAAGCTCGCCGAGCAATTGAAGGCGGCGCAACTCTCGCCCGAGCAACTGCAAAAAATACTGGCGGAAGTTTCCCAGGCCGTTAAGCCGGCTGGCGATTATGGCAAGGTCGCCGAGCATTTGAAGCAGGCCACCGATCAGATGAAATCCGGCGACAAATCCGGCGCTTCGCAATCGCTCGCCGCTGCTGCCAAGGAATTGGAAAAGATGATGCAGGAAATGGGCGATGCACAATCGCTCATGGCGGCGCTGGAAAATTTGGATCAAGCCTCGATGTGCATCGGCACGTGCCAGGGCTGGGGCATGGGCAAGCGGCCCGGCATGGGCCAGGGCGGCAAACCCGGCAGCGGCGTTGGCACGTGGGCGGATGATGATCAGGGTGATTACACCGGTGAATGGACCGGGCGCTGGGACAACACCGGCATGGAACGCGCAGACATGGACGCACGCGGGATCACCGATCGCGATCAAAAACTCAACGACGCGCTGACACCCGACAAAGTTAAAGGACAGTTTTCCCAAGGCGGTCCGATGCCCAGCATCACACTCAAAGGCGTGAGCATCAAAGGCACGAGCAACGTGCAATACGAAGAAGTCGCCACGGCCGCGCAAGCCGACGCCCAAAGCGCCCTCAGCCAGGAAAAAGTTCCCCGTGCCTACCAAGGCGCCGTGAAGGACTATTTCGATGATTTGAAGAAGTGAGAATTGATGGAAGACACGGCTACCACGCCAATCTGACGCGAATTTCACGAATTAACCCGAATTGAATTGCTGCTGGATTCATTCGCGCCAATTCGCGCAATTCGCGTCAAAGTTTTTCATCCGTGTTTATCCCTGTCCACCCGTGGTTGAAAATTAATTAACATGAGCACCGAATCCCAAATCCAATCCTTCCGCGACACCTACGCCGCGCTCCAGGCCGAGATCGGCAAAGTCATCGTCGGCCACACGGCCATCGTCGAGAGCACCCTCATCGCGCTGTTCGGCGGCGGGCACGTGTTGCTCGAAGGCGTGCCCGGCCTCGGCAAAACACTTCTGATCCGCACGCTCGGCGAAGTGCTCGACATGCCGTTCAATCGCATTCAATTCACGCCCGACCTCATGCCCGCCGACATCCTCGGCACGAACCTCGTCATGGAAA
>CAZCZP010000267.1:0-5286 GCA_964502895.1 uncultured Bifidobacteriaceae bacterium | reverse complement strand
CTCCGACCCGAAACCGCGCAGGCGATTTTCGCGCAGTTCAAAAACGTGCTCGATTCCTCGCGCGTCAAAGTTCCCTTCGGCATCGCGCAAATCGGCAAGGCGTTTCGCAACGAAGTCACGCCGCGCAATTACACCTTCCGCTCCCGCGAGTTCGAGCAGATGGAACTGGAATTTTTCATCAAGCCGGACGAAGTGGTCGAGGCCATCTCAAGTAGTGTGGCGCGCGCGGTTGATGTTGGTAGGGCCGACCTGCCGGTCGGCCAGGACGCGCAGCAGCGCGTCCCTACCGGTTCAGTTGAACCTCAACCCAACTGGGGCTGGGAAGCGTGGCACAAGTATTGGGTCGAGGAGCGTATCAAGTTTTACGAAGGCATCGGCCTGCCACGTAACACGCTCGTCGAGTATTGGCAGAAGCCGGAAGAACTCGCGCATTATGCGCGAGCCACGGTGGACATCTTGTTTAAGTTTCCGTTCAGCAAGCGCGACGCCCAAGGCGAGTTGATGGGCGAGGAGCTTGAAGGCATCGCCGCGCGCAGCGATTTTGATTTGAGCCAGCACGAACGTTTCTCCGGCAAACCGATGGGGGTGTTCGACGACGAACTCCGCGTCGCGTGGGCCAAATTGGAAGACGCAAAGAAAGCGGAGTTGTCGAGGCGCTACTACGAAGCTCGCTTGAAGTATCTTACCAAGACGGGCGTTGAGCAGGCGAAGGCTGAGAAGGAAGCGAAGGAAGACGCTGAAGGTTTGGCCAAGGGTCAATACATTCCGCACGTGATCGAGCCTTCGGCGGGCGTGGACCGACTCATCCTCGCGCTAATCTGCAACGCCTATTACGAGGACACGATGCCGGACGAAAAGGGGAAACCCGAGACGCGCGTCGTTCTGAAGTTTCACCCGCGCGTCGCCCCGATCAAAGTGGCTGTGTTGCCGTTGCTCAAGAACAAGCCGCCTCTGGTGGAGAAGGCTTTGGCCGTGCGGGATTTGTTGCGTCCACACATGAATGTCTTTTACGACGACGGCGGCGCGATTGGCCGTCGCTATCGGCGGCAGGACGAAATCGGCACGCCCTTTTGCGTGACCATTGATTTCGACACGCTCGGTGAAAAAGGTCCGGAGTTGCTGGACACCGTCACGTTGCGTTATCGCGACGATGGCAAACAGGATCGGGTGAAGATTTCCGAATTGTTGCCGCTGTTGCTGGAGAAGATCCAGTGAGTCCGACGATGACCACTTCCGCGCGCATTTCCTACGTGATTGTCGCGTTGTCCTTCGTGTTGATCGCCTGGTTGCACGTGGGCGTGCTGTTGCTCACGGTGTTGTTCGGCTATTTCGCGCTGCATTTTCTGAGCTTCGGCCGCAGCAAGGCGCTGGGTGTGGTTCTTTACGTCATCCTGGTTGCCGCCATCGGCTACGGACTGTTCTTCTTTTCCCGGCAGGCGTACAAAACGCTCCCGGAAATCGCCAAATCAACAATTCCCGCCGTCGTGGGTTACGCCGAGAAACAGGGGATCGAACTACCGTTTACGGATTACGACAGTCTCCGGACGCAGGCGCTCAAGGAGGTCAACGAACGACTGGCCAGCGTAGGACGTTACGCCCGTGAAGCCACGCTGCTCGTCGCGATGTTGATCATCGGCCTGGTCGTGGCCGTCAGCTTTTTCATCAACGCCAAATGGGAAGTGGAAGACGATCCCGACGTCGTCAAAGGCAGTCTCTATTCCAACGTGGTGCGCGAACTGGTCATCCGGTTCGGGACGTTCTACGACAGTTTCGCCCGCGTCATCGGCGCGCAAATCGTCATTTCCACCATCAACACGGCGCTCACGTCCATTTTTCTGGTCTGGAACGGATTTCCTTACGCGATGGTGATCATCGTCCTGACGTTTTTGTGCGGCCTCCTGCCCATCATTGGGAATCTCATGAGCAATACGCTCATCATTGGCGTCGCCTTCACGATGCCGCACGGACCGCGCGTGGCGTTGGTTTCCTTGATCTTCCTGGTGGTCATTCACAAACTGGAATATTTCCTGAACAGCAAAATCATCGGCGACCGCATCAAGAACCCGATGTGGTTGACCTTGATCGGGCTGGTGCTGGGCGAGAAACTCATGGGGATTCCCGGCATGATCCTCGCCCCGGTCGTGCTGCATTACATCAAGGTCGAAGCGTCGAAAAACAAAATGTCCGAGTCACCGTCCGAGCCGCAAGCCAAGCCGCCGGCATCGTCCACTTGATCTGCGGTTGCCGCGCGGAAACCGATTCCGCGCAAACTGCTTTTCCGCATCTGAATTTCCGTGAGCGTTCTCGAAGCGATTCAAAAGGGCGCGGAATATCTGGTGAAGAAGGGCGTTGACTCGCCGCGGCTGCAAATCGAGTTGTTGCTCGCGCACGTGCTCAAAATGCCGCGGATGAAGTTGTATCTCGAATTCGAGCGGCAACTTTCGGTCGCCGAGGCGGACATCCTTCGCGACCTGGTAAAGCGGCGCGGAGAACGCGAACCGCTCCAGCATATTGTCGGCACAACCTCATTCTGCGGACTGGAGATTGCGGTGAACCGCCACGTGCTCGTGCCACGCCCGGAAACGGAATTACTCGCCGAGGCTGGCTGGCAGTTTCTTGTGTTGCTCGATGCGGAACACCCGGCGGCCCTCGACCTTGGCACGGGCAGCGGGTGCCTTGCGATTGCCCTGGCGGCGAAATGTATTGGGGCACGAGTCGTTGCCACGGACATTTCCAAAGACGCACTCGACGTTGCCCGGCAAAACGCCGCGCTTCACAACTTGATCCACCGTATCCAGTTCTTCCGTAGTGATGGATTCGGCGCGCTTCCCGACGATGTGCGATTCGATCTGATTGTTTCCAATCCGCCTTACATTCCGACTCCGGAAATTGCGTCGCTGCAGCCTGAGGTGCGTGATTTCGATCCGCGCGCCGCGCTGGATGGTGGTCCGGATGGAATGGATTTCTATCGCGCCATCGCGCAAGAGGCCGCTCTGTTTCTCAAACCGAACGGCAAAATCATGCTTGAACTCGGCGACGGACAGGCCACACCGGCCCGGGAGATTTTTGAAGCGCAAATGTGGATTGTCGAAGCCATCCTGCAGGACTACACTCAGCGCCCGAGAATCTTGATTGCGCGGCGGAGTTGATCGTTTGTACTCGGCGAAGTTGGTTGGAAATTTTTGACCTGGAATTCATGGACAGCTTTCTCATCAAAGGCGGCGTGCCGTTGCACGGCGAGGTGACAGTCAGCGGAGCGAAGAACGCGGTGTTGCCAATTATGGCTGCGACGCTATTGACGCCCGAAGCTTGCGTGATTCGGCGCGTGCCGAATCTGAGCGACGTGCGGTTCATGGGCCAGATCCTCACCTGGCTCGGAGCCAAGGTCAGCATCGAGGGCGACACAGTTCGCGTGGAGGCGAAAAAAATTCGCGGCCAGGGCGATTACGATCTGGTGCGCAAGATGCGCGGCTCGATTTGCATTCTGGGACCGCTGCTCGGTCGGTTGCGGAAAGCGCGCGTGTCGTTGCCGGGCGGTTGTGTCATCGGCGCGCGGCCCATCAATCTGCACCTGAAAGGTGTCGAGGCCCTGGGCGCGAAGATTCGCATCGAAGGCGGCTACGTGGAAGTCACGGCCAAGCGGCTCATGGGCGCGGCGATGTTCCTTGGCGGGCGCGCCGGTTCGACCGTGTTGGGCACGGCCAACGTGATGATGGCCGCCGTGCTGGCCGAAGGCATGACGGTGATCGAAAGCGCCGCGTGCGAACCCGAGGTCGTGGATCTGGCCAATTTCCTGAACGCGATGGGCGCGAAAATCTCTGGGGCCGGCAGTCCAACCGTGACCATCACCGGCGTGAAGCAATTGCACGGCGCCGAGCACGAAGTCATACCGGATCGCATCGAGGCCGCGACTTTTGCCATTGCCGCCGGTGCAACCAACGGAGAAGTCACCATCAAGGGTGCCCGCGCCGAACTGATGCACGCAGTCATTGACAAGTTGCACGAAGCGGGCGTGAGCGTCGAGCGCCGCGGCGCCAATCTGGTGGCGCGCCGCAACGGCCGGTTGAAGCCTGCCGACGTCACCACGCTGCCTTACTCGGGCTTTCCCACCGACGTTCAGGCGCAAATGATGGCGTTGATGACACTCACGCCTGGCATCAGCATTATCACCGAACGGATTTTTGAATCGCGCTTCATGCACGTGAGCGAATTGACGCGCCTGGGAGCGGACATTGAAATCGAAGGCCCGAGCGCGATTGTGAAGGGCGGCAAACCCTTGAGCGGCGCGCCGGTGATGGCCAGCGACCTTCGTGCGTCCGCCGCTTTGGTGGTGGCGGGCCTGGCCGCGAAAGGCACGACCCAGGTCAACCGCGTTTATCACATTGACCGCGGCTACGAGAACATTGACGGCAAACTGCGCCAGTTGGGAGCGCGCATTCAACGCGTCGAGGAATCATGACCAAGCTCATCGCCGTCTTGATTGTTGTCGTGGTGCTGTTCAGCGGCTGGAAATTTTTCCTCTACTGGGAAAAGGTCAAGAGCGAGGAGGAGGCGGAAAAAAAACAGGCGGCGGCATCCGTCGTGCAACCCGAATTGCTGGCCGGCCTGCCACCGCAATACGAAAGCGGTTTGCGGGCCGCCCAACAGGAAGGCACGGCGGCCTTTCGCAAATGGCTGAAGACTTACGGCAAGCTGCTGGAGGACCCGCGCAAAGCCTGGGTTCAACTGGATTTTTGCGTGGCGGTCACTCGCGAGGATCCGTCCGAGGCCCGGCGTGTTTTCGCGGAGGTCAAAGCCCGCGTGCCTCCTTCGTCGCCCGTCTGGCCGCGGGTCAAGCAATTGGAAAAATCCTACCAGTAAGCTCCCCACGGCTGAGACACGCCCTCCCAGTCTGCGCGATTGCACCAAGTGAAGACGAAATCGCACCGTATCGAGATAAAGGCTTGTTCGAGGTTCGCGTCTGAATAATTTGGAAAGCCATGAAGCTGAGATTTGAAACGCTGTATCGGTCGTTCCTGTTAGCCTGTGTGATTTTGCTGGCCTGGTCGGTCTGGCGCAGCACGGTGCAAGCCGCGGCCGGGGCCGCGACAAACGAACCCGCGGCAACGTCCTCTGGGAGCACGGTCTCCACCAACACTCCTGGCAAGTTGGACGCCGAAGTCGGAAAGCCCATGCCGACGCCACGATGGGTTGAAAAACTGGCGATGAACATGCCGTTCCTGAAGCGGGTATGGTGGGGCAATGAAGTGTGGAAATACCTGTTCTCCCTCATCTACATCTTCCTCG
>CAZCZP010000266.1:0-5323 GCA_964502895.1 uncultured Bifidobacteriaceae bacterium | reverse complement strand
CGTGACGGGTTGTCCGAGCCGCGTGCCGAGTCCTTTGACGTTGACTACGTAAAGATGGTTGCTGTCCGCCACGACGGCGCCCGGATACCAGTCGGTCGGGAGAAAACCCTGAACGAGGCTGTTCGCGTGTTGCGCGTTCGGCAATTCGACCACGGCGACGGCGTTGTTGCCGCCGCAGGCCACAAACAGAGTCTGGCCATCCTTGCTCAACGCCAGACCCGTCGCCGCGCTGCCATAAGGAAACGTCGGATCAGGCCGCACCAAAATGCTTTCCTTCACCGCTCGTGTTTGTGCGTTGATCACCGTCACGGTGTCAGAATTGGCGTTGGCGACATACAGCGTCGTCCCGTCCGGGCTGAGTTCCACGTCGGAAGGATGCAAACCCGTCGCCGTTTGGCCGATTTCAAGACCGGTCAACAAATTCACGAACGACACGACGCCGCTCGCGCCGATGCCGCGATTATCAATCACGACCTGAGTGCCGGCGGAAGGCGCAGTCAAATCTCCGGCAATCGGGAAGCGCCCGCCCCAGTCGGATACGTAAGCAGTGTTGCTGTCCGGCGAGAGCACTACATCCCACGGCGCGATGCCGACGTTGATCTGCTGCGTGACGGTGCCGCTGGCCAGGTTGACGACGGCCAGCTTGTTCGCAACCGAGAGGCACACGTAAGCCTTGGTGTCATCCGCCGAAAGTGCAAGGCCACAAGGATACGATCCACCCGGCATTGAAATGGTCCGCGAAAAAGTTACCGTGCCATTGGTCCCGATCAGCCAGTCATACAATTCGTTGCCCGCACCCGTGACATAGACGTGCGAACCGTTTTTGCTGACCGCGATACCATGCAGCGAAGCGCCACTGCCGGGATAACTCAACGTCTGACGCAGCGTCCAGTTGGCCGCGTCCACCACGAGCAGGTTGTTTATGTTCTTGATGTAAACGGTTGCGCCGTCCGGTGAGCGCGCGAGGTCAACCGGCCTTCCACCGAATTGAAGTTGTTGCCCGGCCGCGCGGAGAATTTGTTTCGTCGGAACCGATTGTTCGCCGTCCGGCAACATGCCGACCTGGATGTCCGGGCGGAATTGGCTGAGCCGGTAGAATGCTGCGCTCTCAATGATGGGCACGATCAAGCTGCGATTGGTCAGGTTGGCGATGGTCTGCCAGTCGGCGTTAACCAGGCTCGCGGCTTTTTGAAGTTCAAACAGGCCATCCGGTCCAACCCAGTTCAACGTCACGGAAGCGGGATTGGGTGTGATACGCGCGAACTGGATCGCCGCTTTCCCGGGCGGAAGTCCCTCCGCCGTCGGACCACCCAGCGCGGCGATGGCCGCGGACGGCATCCACCCATTGACGAATTGAATGCTGTTCACGAAACCGGCCCGGGTAAATCCGCCGGTGGCAATGCCTGTCGTAAAAAGCTGCGACGTCGGCCCCAGCGCATACCGGCCATCCACACCACCGGACAAGGACTGGCTCGCCACTTTCACGCCGTTGACGTATTTGGAAAGTTGTTGGCCCGGTGGTGCGGTCAGGTCCACCGCGAACGCGACGCGATACCAGGTATCGGGCAGGAGCGTGCCGTTAAACTGTCCTTCCGTGCCGATGCCGTTCGGGTCGGGCAGCACGCTCAAGCCACCGACGTGAATGTCCGCGTCGTTGCCATCGTGATTGAACGGGTCGGTCTGGAACAATGCCCGCCACTGATCGGTGCTGGACGCCGGATACATCACGTCCATGATCAAGGTGTATTGATTTACAAACTGTCCGTTAGCATTCGGCTTGGCGCCGTGCCGCAGGTAGAATCCCTGGCTGATCGAGTTGCTGCCAAACGCCATCACGCGGGCGATCTGGCCGTTGATGTCCATGAACGGAAAAGTTGTCAGGCTCGCCGTGTTGCCGATGAATTCCAGATCCGCGCCGACCGTTGCGCCCAGGTCGCCGCGATCAAAATCCCATTGGCCCGTCACCGCGAGTTCGTACAGCGTCAACACTGCACCCCCGCTCTCAACCCCGCCGGATTCGTTGCTCACCAAAACGGAATAGACGCCCTGATTGCCTGCGTTCACCGATGGAATCTCGAGCGTGGAATTCGTGGCCCCATTGATGGCGACGCCGTTAAACTTCCATTGGTAGGTCAGACCTGGGCCCGTCGCGGTCACGCTGAAGCTCGCCGTCAGTCCGGCGGTCAACTTTACACTCACGGGCGCGGTCGTAACGACCGGAAGCTGGCCGGGCGTGATGCTATAAAGCCCGAATTCGTCAATGCCCCAATACCAACTGTCTGCTCCCGCGTGTGCGAAACGAAATCGCACCGCAGGCTGGTTGTCCGCGGCAGGCAGGCGAAACAATTCCACGCGCTTGGATTCGACGGGATCGTCGTTGACGCGCGCGCTGATGAACGGCGTGAGCGCCTGGCTGATCGGCGCAGCGATGAATTCGCCGTAGAATCCACCCTTCTGCGTCTGCGTGATCGGATCGGTATAGACCGCCACGTCAGCATATCGGTTGGTGAACGTCTTGATCGCGTCCACGTTGCCGCTGGTCGTCAGCACGTCCGGACCGTCCAGCAGATAGACCACCGGCAACCATTGCGCGCCGCCGTTCGTCGAGTATTCCAGCGAGGCGATGTTGTCCTGGTTCTGTTCCCATAGACTGTGGAATGCGACGTGGACATTCGTCCGGCCCGTCAGATTGAAATCCGGCGTGAACAGATACATCACCTGATTGCCGTCGCGATAGCCCGAGGTGCTGAAGACAAATCTGCCCGCCGCAAGGTTCGTCACCGTTTGCCCGTTGACGACATTGTTCGGATTGAAGGAGAGCACCCGCGAATAATCCACCGGCGTATGGCTGGAGTAGCTCAAGAAATTGCTGCTAAAACGCGCGCGCTCCACCACGACCCAGGTCGCGTAGCTGGCCGAATTGAGATTCTGTAAATTGAAACCCGCCTCGGGCAGGGTTGAATAATTGGTTTGATACCAACCGGCGGGCAGTCCGCCTTCGGCGACGGTGTTGAAATTTTCCAGGTAGATCGGTGTCGGGAGCGTGATGGGATCGGCCAACGCGCTCGTCATGCCCAGACTCACCGCCGCAATCCAGACAAAAAGGCCCGTACTGGTTCGAGGAAGCTGCTTCACGCGGTGATAATCGCGTTGCTCGACAGAATTGGCAAGAGCCGGCGCGAACTCCAGGCTTCTCCGTGAGGGCAGGGGACGATGCAACCGCTTCAGCGGTTTTCCGCGCGCCGACAAACGGCTGAAGCGGTTCTGCCCGACGACCATGGCCCACACACCGGCTCAAACAGTGCGATGCTTATGGCCGGCCTGAAATGGTTTGCAGCACTTGGACGATTTGGTAACTTGAATTGGGGCGAGAATGTTATGAGGCACTGGATTTCAATCCTAACCGCGGTGTTAATTCTCGGGGCTGACGGTGCGCAGGCCGCGAATGTGGGGCTGATTAAAATTGATGGCGCCATCGGCCCGGCCACCGCCAGCTACATCGCGCGCGCAATCGAAGTTTCCAGCTCCCGACAGGACGAATGCCTCGTCATTCAACTCGATACGCCCGGCGGCTTGCTCGACTCGACCAAGGAGATCGTCCAGAAATTTTATGCCTCGCCGGTACCCACAGTTGTTTACGTGTCGCCCACCGGCGCAAGCGCGGGCAGCGCGGGTGTTTTCATCACCATGGCAGCGGATTTCGCGGCCATGGCGCCGCACACGAGCATCGGCGCGGCGCATCCCGTGGCCATTGGTGCGGGCGGCGGTGAAGGTAAGACCGACGACGTGATGAAACAGAAGATTGAGAACTATGCCTCCAGCTTTATTGAATCCATCGCCAACAAACGCAATCGCAACGTCGAATGGGCGAAATCTGCCGTGGTCGAGAGTGCCGCGGTCACGGCTGAAAAAGCGCTCGAATTGAATGTCATCGAAATCATCGCCAAGGACATTCCCGACCTGCTGAAGCAATTGGACGGTCGCGCGGTGAACGAGCGCAAATTGAAGACGGCCAGCGCGGAGGTCGTGGAAATTCCGATGGCGGCGCGCGAAAAGGTGTTTCAACTGCTTTGGCGGCCAGAGGTCATGTTCATCCTCATGCTGGTCGCGATCTATGGCATTATCGGCGAACTCAGCAATCCCGGCGCGATTCTGCCCGGTGTGGTTGGAGCGATTGCTTTGATCCTCGTGCTTTACATGTCGGCGATTCTGCCCATCAACATCGCTGGGCTGGCCTTGATTGGCCTGGCTGTTGCGCTGTTCATTGCTGATATCTTCGCACCTACGCACGGAGTGTTGACGGGTGGCGGCATCGTATCGTTTTTCCTGGGGGCACTGATGTTGTTCAACCAGTCTGTGCCGGGTTTCAAGCTCTCCCTCGCTTACATCATCCCGGCGACGTTGCTGACAGCGGCATTTTTTATCTTCATCGTCGGCGCCGGTTTGCGCGCACAGTCCAGGCCGGTCCAGGCGGGCAAGGAAACCATGGTCGGACAAACCGTGAATGCGCTCTCGCGTATAGATGCGCAAAATGGCAGGGTCTTCATCGAAGGCGAGCTGTGGAGCGCCATAAGCGATGTGCCGATTGAAAAAGATCAACCCGTCGAGGTCGTGGCCATCGAAGGGCTGACGTTGAAAGTAAAACCTAAATCGTAACCAACCAACGGAGTCAATATGGGCGAACTCATCTCTGCAATCATGAAACTCGGTCCGTGGGCCGTGGGGGCGATCGTTCTGGCGCTCGTTGTTTTGCCGCAGGCGGTGCGCGTGTTGCGCGAGTATGAACGGGGCGTGATCTTTCGGCTGGGCAAACTCATTGATGCCAAGGGGCCGGGTCTGATTTTCCTCATTCCGCTCGTGGACAAGATGGTGAAAATGGACCTGCGTGTCGTCACCATTGACGTGGCCAAGCAGGAAGTCATGACCCGCGACAACGTGCCAGTGACGGTGGACGCGGTGGTTTATTTCCGGGTCGTTGACCCGACGGCGGCCGTGGTGAAGGTCGAGAATTTTTGGAAAGCGACCTCGCTCATCTCGCAGACGACGTTGCGGAGCGTGCTCGGCCAGGCTCCTCTGGACGACCTGCTTTCACAGCGCGACGTAATCAACCAGAAGTTGCAAGAGATCATAGACAAGCAAACCGACCCGTGGGGCGTGAAAGTCACGGCGGTCGAAGTCAGAGAGGTCGCGTTGCCCGATAGCATGAAGCGTGCGATGGCCAAACAGGCCGAAGCCGAACGCGAACGCCGCGCCAAGATCGTCAACGCCGAAGGCGAATTTCAGGCCGCGGAAAAAATGGTCCAGGCGGCCGCGTTGATCAGCA
>CAZCZP010000265.1:0-5336 GCA_964502895.1 uncultured Bifidobacteriaceae bacterium | reverse complement strand
GTGTGCAACGCATCCAGCAATGGGTGGTTGAAGTTAAGTGAATCGTTCGCTACGCTTTCAGGCTATGACGTTGACTGAAAAGCTCCTCGCACGCGCCGCGGGCAAATCGCAGGTGCAAGCCGGCGATAATGTTTGGGTCAAAGCCGATGTGCTCATGACGCACGACGTGTGCGGACCGGGGACCATCGGCGTGTTCAAACGCGAGTTCGGCAAGACCGCGAAAGTCTGGGACAAGAATCGCGTCGTCATCATTCCCGACCATTACATTTTCACCGCCGACTCCAAATCGAACCGCAACGTGGACATCCTCCGCGAATTCGTGAAAGAGCAGGGTCTGCCCTACTTCTACGACGTCATTGATGATCCGAACGGCTCGTGGCATTTCGATTCGAGCAAGGGAATGCTCAAGCGCCAGTACGGTTCGCAATACGCGGGCGTCTGCCACACCGCACTCCCGGCCAAAGGCCACACGCGGCCCGGCGAAGTTTTGTTCGGTACGGATTCGCACACGTGCATGGCCGGCGCGTTCAACGAATTCGCCACGGGCATCGGTAACACGGACGCCGGCTTCGTCATGGGCACGGGCAAGTTGCTCATCAAAGTTCCCGAGACAATGCACTTCCGGCTGGAAGGCAAACTGCAACCCGGCGTGATGGCCAAGGACATCATCCTGCATTGCATCGGCGAAATCGGCTTCGATGGCGCGACTTACCGCGCGATGCAGTTCGACGGCGCGGGAGTGGAATCACTCTCGATGGATGACCGCATGACCATCGCGAACATGGCCATCGAAGCGGGCGGCAAGAACGGCATCTTCCCATTCGACTCGCGTACTGCCGAATACGTGGATGCCCGCGTAAAGCTGAACGGAACGCATTCACGCTACGAACCAGTCGAGCTGGATCGCGATCAGAAGTTCGTTTACGAACTCGTGGTGGACTTGTCCAAGCTTGAACCCACCGTCGCGTGTCATCCCGATCCCGGCCAACGCAAGAAGGCCAAGGACATGAGCGATGTGAAACTAGACCGCGCCTACGTCGGTTCCTGCACCGGCGGCAAGACCAGCGACTTTGTGGAATTCGCCCGCGTCCTGCGCGGTCGCAAGGTGACGATTGACACCTTCGGGGTGCCGGCCACACCGGACATCGTTCACGATTTGCAGAGCACGCGCTGGGGCGGCGAAACCATCTGGAACATTCTCGTGAATGCAGGCGTGCAGATGACGGAGAACGCCGGGTGCGCCGCGTGCCTCGGTGGACCGGTGGATACGTTTGGCCGCATCAACAAATCCGGCATCAAGTGCATCAGCGCCACCAACCGCAACTTCCCCGGCCGCATGGGGGACAAAGAATCGCAAGTGTTCCTTGCGTCACCGATGACCGTCGCAGCCAGCGCCATCACCGGCAAAGTGACCGACCCGCGCGAATACCTGAGTTGATTCTATGAATCCGCAAGCTGCTCTGGATGCGCAGATCGCCCGATACCGGACGATAACCTGAACGGCGCGCCTAAACGGCACTACGTTTGCACGAACTTGCTTGTGAGGTGGCGCGCGTTGGAATTCGCCGTCGTCAACGATTGACTCACTCCCACCCCCTCGCTACCGTGCCAGCATGAATCGTCGCTTCGGTTGTCTGCTCCTCGTCACGGCATGCGTGACTCTGATTCCCTTCAGTTCGCCGGCGCCGTTGGTCTATACGCCGGGTGAAGGCTGGACTTACGAATCCGTGGGCGGCATGGGCAAATGGCGGCGCGAACGGGCCAAAGATCAGTTGGACGTGGCGCAAGAGGCGTTCAACAATCAGGATTACGGTCTCGCGTTGAAAGCCGCGCGGCGCGTGGTTAAGGTGTGGCCGCTGTCCGATTACGCGCCACAGTCGCAATACCTTGTAGGCCGCTGTTATGAAGAAAGGGGTAACGACGAAAAGGCGTTCAACGAGTATCAAAAAGTGGTTGAAAACTATCCCAAGAGCGAGAATGCAAAGGAAGTTTTGCAGCGGCAATACGCCATCGCTCTGCGGTTTCTGGACGGCCAATGGTTCAAGCTGTGGGGTTATATTCCCGCCTTCCCGTCCATGGACCGCACCGCCGGCATGTTCGAGAAAATCGTCAAGAACGGCCCTTACAGCGAGGTCGCGCCCAGCGCGCAGTTGCGCGTCGGCGCCGCCCGTGAAAAACAGAAGCATTATCCCGAGGCCGTTTCCGCCTACGAACGCGCCGCGGATCGTTACAACGACCGGCCCATCATCGCGGCCGACGCCTTGTATCGCGCGGGCATCAGTTACCAGAAGCAGGCCCGGACGGCCGAGTACGACCAGAGCACCGCGGGCAAGGCGATAGACACCTACTCGGACTTCGTCGAGTATTTCCCCGACGACAAGCGCGTTCCCGAAGTGCAGAAAGCCATTGCCTCGCTCAAGACCGAGCAGGCGCGCGGCTTTTTCCAGACGGCGCAATTTTACGAGAAGCTCGCCAGGCGCAAGGATGGCGGCAAGTGGCCCGAGGGCTACAATCCCTGGAAAGCTCCGCTCGTTTATTACAACGAGGTATTGTTGCATGATCCAAACTCGCCGTACGCCGTCGAAGCGCGGCAACGCATTGAAGCGATCAAGCAACGCATCCAAATGCAGACGGCGAGCCGGTGATATGCGTTTTGAAAAATTCCTTCGCTGCCTTTCGTCCGCTTGCCTGGCCCTTGTGCTGGCCGGCTGCGCCAGTTACAAACTCGGCCCGTCGAACAACCTGGCCGCCGGCGAGAAATCCGTCCAGATCACGCCCTTCGCCAATCAGACGCTCGAACCGCGCCTCGGCGATGCCGTGACGGGCGCGTTGCGGAAGGAATTGCAGCGCGACGGCACCTACCGGCTTGCTACCCGGGAGTCGGGCGACATTGTGGTCAACGGCACGATCACGCGTTACCTCCGCCAGGAGCAGACTTTGGTGCCGGAAGATGTGGTGACGGTTCGCGATTATCGCATTGCCCTGACCGCCCAAGTCACGGCGCGCGACCGCGCCACGGGCAAAGTCATCCTCGACCAACCCGTGACTGGCCACACACTGCTGCGCGTCGGCACGGATTTGACGAGCGCCGAACGACAGGCATTGCCGCTGCTGGCGACAGATTTTGCGCGGCAAGTTACCGCGCTCCTGGCTGACGGAACCTGGTGAACACATCCAGCTGAATCGAAAGATATGAAAATCAATTCCCGCATGCTCGCGCTGGCGCTGGCGATCTTCGTTTTCGGTTGCGGCGCAGCCGCGGGCGAATCCAACGTCGTCCGCCAGGTCGGCGTGGATGAGTTTGAAAAGCTCGCACAATCCAAAACCAACATCGTCCTGGATGTCCGGACGAAAAAAGAATTTGCCGCCGGCCACATTGCGGGCGCAAAGAATCTGGACGTGAACGGGCCGGACTTTGAGAAAGAACTGGGCCAACTCGACAAAGACAAGGTTTACCTGGTGCATTGCGCCGCGGGCCGCCGCAGTTCCGCGGCTTGTGAAAAGATGAAGAAAGCGGGATTCAAGACTCTGATTGATATGCCCGCCGGTTTTCGCGGCTGGGAGGGTGCAGGGAAACCAGTGGAAAAGTAGCCGGGCCTGATAAGCTTGGGGGGAGATTCAATTGGGCTGAATTCGATCCCGGGACCAGCAACCGTTGTCTCGCGTCTCGGCGACGCGGAGACGCGCGAAGGCAATACGCGGACAACCTCCGAAACACCGAAACCAGCCGCTTGGCTTCCAAACGTAATTCGGTATTCTCAAACCCTGATCTGGAAATGAGCTTTTACGACAAGTTGAAATTCGACACGAACGGGTTGATCCCCGCGATCGTGCAGGAAGAGAAAACGGGCCGCGTGTTGATGATGGCGTGGATGAATCGCGCGTCGCTGGAGAAAACCATCGAGACGGGCAAAACTCATTTCTGGAGCCGCTCCCGGCAGAAGTTCTGGATGAAAGGCGAGGAAAGCGGCAACACGCAAACCGTCAAAGACATCGCGTTCGATTGTGACGGCGATACCCTGTTGGTTCAAGTCGAGCAAATCGGCGCGGCGTGTCACGAGGGTTACCAGTCATGCTTCTTCCGCTCCATCGAAGGCAAAGGGGAGACGTTCAAGGCCACGGAGCCGCAATTGCTCACGCCCGAGCATATGTACAAAAACAGATAGTCAATGGCCGCAAAAGAACGCAGAGAGCGCAGAAGTCCCGAACGCGAGTTTTTCTCCGCGTTCTTTGTGTTCTCTCGCGGCTAAAACGCGATGGAAGACACCGTTCCATTCGCCGGCAAGTGGTATTTCCTGATGTTCGCGCTGCTCGTGTTCTCGCGCGGGATGGACTTCCTGAGCACGTGGGTCGCGACGCCGAATCTCGTGCTCGAAGGAAATCCCATCGCCAAGAAACTGGGTTGGACCTGGGGGCTGCTCGTGAACGTGGCACTGGTGATTTGGCTCGCGATGTGGCCGGTTGCGGCGATTGTTGTCAGCACGGCCAGCGTGATGGTCGCGGCGCGGAATTTTCAATCCGCCTGGCTCATGCGGACGTTGGGTGAGCATTCGTATCGCGATTGGCACGTTGAGCGTGTGCAGGAGACGCGCATTTCCGTTTACCTGCTTTGCCTCTTCGGCAACACGCTGCTCACGGCTGCGGTGGGGTTTGCGGTCATCTTCTTCAGCCGGACTGAAACCGGAGAAATGCCGCTGGTGCCCGTGGCCATCGGCATGGGTATCGTGTCCTATGCAGTGGCCGTGGTGTTTTACACGCTGCTGGCCATCTGGCGACTGCGCCGCGCGATGGGCCGGAGCGGACAGCGATTGGGCGCGGCCGAAGAATAAGTCGTTCGTCCCGACGAACCGGTGGCTTCAGAACTGGCTGGCGATTGGGAAAAAGAACCGCACGCCCGATTCTGTCTTTGAGGTTTACTAACTGCAGTTGCCCGCGTAATTAACTTTCGGCATTTGCCTCTTGGGCGCTGCTATGATTTCACCATCACAGGACGGATTCTTGAAATTGGCGGGACAGGGCAACCTGATCCCCGTCACGACACGCATTCTGGCCGACATCGAAACGCCGCTGTCCGCCTATCGCAAAATCCGCGGGCAGGGCGAGTCGTTCCTCTTCGAGTCTGTCGAAGGCGGCGAACATCTTGGGCGCTACTCGTTTGTCGGCTGCAATCCGCGCGCGGTCATCAAACAGACCGGCAATCGCATCGAAGTTATCCAAGATGGCAAAGTCGTGGAGAAGTTCACTGTTGATCCAAAGCCCCTCACCCCTTCCCTCTCCCCATCGGATGGGGAGAGGGTGGCGAAGCCGGGTGAGGGGTTTTTCGTGCGTGACGGCCT
>CAZCZP010000264.1:3219-5359 GCA_964502895.1 uncultured Bifidobacteriaceae bacterium | reverse complement strand
ACAGGGGAACCGGGAGTAACTTATTCGCGGGTAAAACACCGGGTTCAATCATGAAGATTCTTTTGGTCAGTCCGCAGACGCCGGACACGTTCTGGAGTTTCAAGCACGTTCTTAAGTTCGTTTCCAAGAAGGCCGCCTTTCCTCCACTCGGCTTGCTCACGGTGGCGGCCATGCTGCCGCGCGAATGGGATTTGCGGGTGGTGGACCTGAACGTCGAGCGGCTCAACGACAGCGATCTGCGCCGGGCGGATTACGTGATGATCAGCGCCATGATAGTGCATCAGGAGTCGGTGCGAAACGTGGCAGCGCGTTGCGCGGCGCTGGGCAAGCCGATGATTGCGGGGGGGCCGCTGTTCACCACCGGCCACGAAAATTTTCCAGAAATCCAGCATTTCGTTCTGGGCGAAGCCGAAGAAGTCATGCCGCAACTCGTCCAGGACCTGAGGAACGGGCGGGTGCAACGTGTTTACAAGGCCTCGCGCTGGCCTGGCCTCGAACAGACGCCGGTGCCGCGCTGGGACCTCGTGGATTTGCGGAATTACGTGACGATGGCGGTGCAGTTCTCCCGCGGCTGCCCGTTTGATTGCGAGTTCTGCGACATCATCGTGATGAATGGCCGCGTGCCCCGCACGAAATCGCCGGCTCAATTGGTGGCCGAACTGGAGGCGTTGCGGCAACGTGGGTGGAAGGACGTGGTGTTCGTGGTGGACGACAATTTCATCGGCGACAAACGGCGAACGCGGGCCTTGCTGCGTGAGTTGATCGAGTGGCGGAAGCGCACCCGGCCGGGCATGAGTTTCCTGACCGAAGCGTCGGTGAACCTGGCGGACGACACGGAGTTGTGTTCGCGGATGGTGGAGGCCGGCTTCGCCAAAGTGTTCGTGGGAATCGAGACACCATCGGCTGAATCACTGGAGGAATGCCGCAAGCTCCAGAACCGCGGGCGTGATCTGGTGGCAGCCGTGCGGACATTGCAGCGGCGCGGGCTGGAGGTGATGGGCGGATTCATCGTGGGTTTCGACAACGACCAGACAGACATTTTCAAGCGGCAGTTCGAGTTCATCCAACATTCCGGTGTGGTGACGGCGATGGTGGGCCTGCTCACGGCGCTCCCGCAAACCCGCCTGTGGCAGCGCCTCAAGCGCGAGGGCCGCCTGGAAGCGGCCAGCAGCGGCAACAACACTCAGGCCGAACTGAATTTCAAACCCAAGCTCAACCGCGAGTTCCTCCAGACGGGTTACCGCGACCTGATGAAGAAACTCTACGAACCGAAGGCCTATTACCAGCGGGTGCGGACGTTTCTGAAAAACCATCAGTCAGCCACACCCCGTCTCCGGTTGTCCTGGGCGGACTTCATGGCGTTCGTGAAATCGTTCTGGCTGTTGGGCGTGTGGTATCGCGGGCGCGTGGCTTACTGGCGGTTTTTTTGGAGCACGCTGCTGCGCCGGCCCAAACATTTTCGCCGGGCAATCGAGTTCGCCATAGTCGGCTATCACTTCCGACGCGTCGCAAGGCAGCTTTGAGCCGGCAAATCGTCCGGCTATTTCTTTGCGAAAATTCTGTTGGCCTCCTCCAGCGTTTCCTTCGACCCGATGTCGTACCAGATGCCGGGCACACGCCAGGTATAGACCGGCGTGCGCGGGTAAAGCCATTGCACCAGCCGCCCGGGCTGGTCAGGATTGTTGCCCTCGGCGATGTATTGCTTGATGAGCGGAATGGTGCTCTTGGGATAATAATACAGCGCAATGCCCGTAAGCGTGCTGGTGGGATTTTTGGGCTTCTCCTCGAAGAACTTGATCCGTCCGTCGCCGTCGAGCGAGATCGAATTGTATTTCTTGATCTCCTCGAGGTTGCCCACGTCGTAAAGCGCCAGCACCGGTGCGTTCCTCTCACGGCAGAATTTTCCGAAGCCAGCCAGTTTCTCGCTGAACAGGTTGTCGCCAGCCACCACGATGAGGTCGTCGTCAACGTCATGGGTTTTGAGGACGTAATGAATGTCGCCGATGGCGCCGAGCTTGTTGCTGTCGTCGGTCGAGCCATCATTGACGACAGTGAACTGTAGCTTCGCGCGGGCGGCATAGCCATCCGCCCACTTTTGGAAATGGCCGGCGAACTTGGCGTTGGTGACGACGTAGATTCG
>CAZCZP010000264.1:0-3119 GCA_964502895.1 uncultured Bifidobacteriaceae bacterium | reverse complement strand
CCCGCCATCTCGCCGCAAACGCTCACCCAGACCTTGTGCGCGTGCGCCGCATCAATGCTGGTTTTGATCAAGCGCAAAATGGCCGGGTGGGTCGGTTCATAGAGGTGGGCGATTTTTTCATTCATCCGGTCCACGGCCAGCGAATATTGGATGAGATCGTTTGTGCCGATGCTGAAAAAATTGCTTCGCCGCGCGAGCGAATCCGCCACCATCGCGGCCGAGGGAATCTCAATCATCACGCCGATTTCCAGGTTTTCGTCGAACGCCACGTTCTGCGCGCGGAGTTCGCTCTTGAACTCAGCCAGCAGGCCGTTGGCCTGGTTCAATTCGTCCAGACCGGAAATCATCGGATACATCATCTTGACGTTGCCCTCGGCGCTCGCGCGTAAAATGGCGCGGAGCTGGCCACCAAACACGTCGCGCTGCTGGAGGCAAAATCGTATGGCGCGCCAGCCGAGAAACGGATTCATCTCGGTGGGTACGTGGAGATGGGAAAGGAATTTATCGCCGCCCAAGTCCAGCGTGCGGATCACAACGGGGTCCGGTTTGAGCGCCCGGGCAACTTGCCGGTAGGCTTGGTATTGTTCCTCCTCGGTGGGCAGCGAGTCACGGTTGATGAACAGATATTCCGTGCGGAACAGCCCGACCCCGTCCGCGCCGCTGCTCTTGACGCTGCCGGCGTCATCGGCCTGCTCGATGTTGGCGGTGAGAAGGACGCGATGGTTGTCCAGCGTGACGGCCGGTTGCTTCACCACGTCGCGGAGTTTTTCCTCGAGCGTGACCTGTTTGCGGATCAACTGGCCATACTCAAACAGCGTCTGGTCGGTGGGATTGATGATGATGACGCCATTGAAGCCGTCCAGCAAGGCATACTGACCTGCTTCCAATTCCTCGCTGGCATTCTTCAAGCCAACTACGGCCGGAATGCGCAGGGAGCGGGCCATGATGGCGGTGTGGGAAGTCTTGCTGCCGATGTCCGTGGCGAAACCGAGCACATTTTGGCGGTCCATCTGCGCGGTCTTCGAGGGCGTCAAATCGTGCGCGATGATGATGCACGGCTCTTTGAGATGGCGCAGGTCCAGTTCTTCGTTGCGGCCCAGAAGATGATTGAGCACACGCCCCGTCACGTCGCGCATGTCGCTGACGCGCTCGCGCAAGTATTCGTCATCCACCCGGGAAAGCGCGGCCGCGTAGCGTTCCGAGACGGTGTGAAAAGCGTGTTCGGCGTTGACCTTCTCCGCCTGGATCACGCGCACGGCTTCATCAATGAGCGCCGGGTCTTCAAGCACCAGCAGGTGCGCGTCAAAAATACTGGCATGTTCCGCCCCGAGCGTGCCGGCGAGCTTGCGCTGGACATCGAGGATTTGCTGGCGCGCGCCCAGCAGCGCCTTTTCGAGCCGGCTGATTTCCTCCGGCACCTCCGCGTCGGTCAAATCGCGGCGCGTTACATTGTGCCCGACCTTGTCCAGAACGAGAATCTTCCCGCGGCAGACGCCCGAGGAAACAGGGATGCCCCGCAGAACTTTCTCGCCTTTATGCAACCGCTCGGCCACGCCGCAGAAATATCCAAACCGCCCGGGTTTGAAAAGGAATACTTGCGCGGGCGTGGCGATTTCCGCCCAACGCGGCGGCGCGCGGCAATGAGCCTGCCGTCTGTCCCCGCTCTCGTCCGCAACATCGCTACACCGATGGGATCGCCTTCGTTTCCCGCAACTTCTTCAGCGCGGCGAACGCCGCTTCGCTTTCCGCCGCCTTCTTGCTCTTGCCGGTGCCGCGCGCCAGTTCCTGGCCGGCATGATGGACGGTGCATTCGAAAATGCGGTCGTGGTCCGGGCCACTGCTGGAGACAACGTGATATTTCGGCGCATCCGAGGAGCGAGCCTGTAAAAATTCCTGAAGCTCGCCCTTCGGGTTTTCGAGAATCGGGATTACCTCCAGGCCGCTGAAAGCGGCACTGAACTCGCGCAAAATAAATTCACGCGCCACTTCATAGCCGCCATCCAGAAAAATTGCGCCAACAACGGCTTCGAACGTATCGGCCAGCGCGGACGGGCGTTCGCGGCCTCCGTGCAATTCCTCGCCCCGGCTCAGGATAAGATGTTCACCGAGACCGAGCGCGCGACCATGAACCGCCAGAGTGCGACGGTTGACAAGCTTGGCCCGGGCCTTGGTGAGGGGACCTTCGTTGAAACCCGGGAATTTTTCGTACAGCTCGCGCGTCAGCGCAAGCTGGAGCACGGCGTCGCCAAGAAATTCCAGACGCTGGTTATGTTGAACGGGTGTTCCCAGCTCATGCGCAACCGACGGGTGTGTGAGCGCGAGCCGAAGCTGGTCTAGGTCGTGAAACGTGTAACCGAGGCGAGATTGAAGTGCAGCTAGGTCGGGCACGGAAGGAAATCAGGTCGTTGCGGGCTGGGGTGAGGTCGCTGTTGCGGGGTCCTCCTCGCTCTTGTCCTCCCCACCTGGAGTTGGAGATTCAGTGGCAAGTGCGATCGCGTTCGCGTCGGTCGTCGCATTCGGTGCCGGAGGCGGATTCAATCCGTGTTCGAGCAATGTGGCGACGTCGCGCTGAACGGCTTCCAACTGATCGAGGTGCAGGTCCGGATCGGTGATGGTGAACACATCGCCGGTTTTCGGTTGCTCGTAAATGAATGTGCGCTTCCCTTCGCGGACGATCTGTTCCTTCACCTTGAGCGCGCGTTTGCGTTCGAGCATTACCGCGAGGATATATCCAGCCGGCACGTAGCGCGGATCATTTTGCTCAACGAGCTTTCGCAGCAGGGTTTCGGCGGTTTCTTTTTGGATGGCATCAGTCGGCGGTGGAGGTGCTTCGTAAATGCCCTGCCAGTAGGAAATGAAGCCTTTGCGTTCGCGCGAGCCTTCGCTGAACTGCTGTTGCCAGCAGCCAGAACAAATATCGGCGCGGCGCAATTCGGCCTTCTCCTCGGAGAGCAACGTATGATAGCTCTCCTGGTCGGCAAAGGGTTTGCCGCAGGCTTCGCAAGCGTGCGCGCGGGACTGGATGTTCCAATCGTTCATTGAAATACCGGTTTTAACCGCAGGGATTATTGCGCGCCGGACGGGATGCGCAATCTCAATTGCATGGGCGCATTTATCCG
>CAZCZP010000263.1:0-5387 GCA_964502895.1 uncultured Bifidobacteriaceae bacterium | reverse complement strand
CTGAAAAACCGAAGATTCCTGAACCAGAGTTTTCAATCCGCGTGAAGAGCCTGTTCGATCAGTTGAGCCAAATGGGCCAGCACCGCGGCGTCCGTTGCCACCAAACTGGCTCCCGCCTCCCGACCACGAGCTTGAAGGGCCTCGTTGCCTTCGTCGGCAAAGGCAATCACGGGAATATGAGCAGTTGCCTTATTCTGCCTGAGTGTTGAGATGATCGCGCAGACTTCAGTCTCCAAACCAAGATCAACAAACAGGAGCATTGGCCCTTCTCGCTGGGCCAGGTCCATCAACTGGGTTGGGTTTGAAACCGCTTGTACACGATATTGCAGGTCCTGAAGCCGGTTTACCAATTGACTACCGGGCATCAGTTCTTCGTAGAGCACAAGCGCCAACGGTTGTATCACGGATCCAGATTGGTTTGAACAATAATGAAATGCAAAAAGTTTCGCGCACTGTCTGTCTTGCGCCGCAGGTCGGGTTGTCCGCGGATGGCTGCGCTTCAAAAAAGCTCCACGGTTTTTTGGGCTTGACGCACGAATCATACCCTTTTTATTCTCAAGCTAGAACGGTAAAGTTTGCCGGCGTCGGTCGGCTCGTGAAAGTCGGAAGAGTAATCTGCCGACTTTTTTGTTCCCCGGGTGGGGACGGCTTGTGCCGCGTTGAAGCCCTGAGCGTTATGAATGCAGATTTTTTAGCCGTGCTCGAGTTCTGGGAGCGGGAAAAGGGCATCAGTCGTGATGTCCTGGTGGCGGCTGTACAGGAGGCTTTGCTTTCGGCGGCCAAGAAGGCCGTTGGCCCAGCACGCGAGTTACGCGTGGAGATTGACCCAAAAAACGGCGACATAAGGGCTTATGCGAAGCTGGTGGTTGCAGATCGGGTGATTTCCAAACACGACCAGATTTCAGTTTTTGACGCCAGACGCACCAAACCAAATGCCCAAGTGGGTGAAGAACTGGAGCTTGAAGTCACGCCTGCGGGCTTTGGCCGGATCGCTTCGCAATACGCCAAGCAGGCGCTCATGCAACACATTCGGCGGGCCGAAAAGGCTCTCATCTTCACGGAGTTCAAAGATCGGGTGAGCGACATCATCAGCGGAACAGTGCGGCGTTTCGACCGTTCAGATGTCCTGGTTGATCTAGGAAAGTATGAGGCCTTGTTGCCAAACAAGGAACGTGTTCCCACGGAGGAGTATCAAGTGGGTGAACGGATTCGTTGTTACGTTAAAGCTGTCGAACAAGGGCCACACGGTCCGGAGATTATCTTGTCCCGGGCTGACCCTCGATTTGTCATCAAGCTCTTTCAACTGGAGGTATCCGAGATCAACGATGGCACCATTGAGATCAAAGGTATCGCGCGTGAACCGGGTTTCCGAACCAAGCTCGCAGTGTGGACTCGTGATGAAAAAGTAGATCCCGTGGGGGCCTGCGTAGGTTTGCGTGGTCAAAGAGTAAAGAACATCGTTCGCGAACTTAACAACGAAAAGGTGGACATCATCCGTTGGGATCCCAACGTCAGGAACTTCATCACCAACGCCTTGTCCCCGGCGAAGCTCAAGACTTTTGAGATAGACGAAGCCAATAAACGCGTCAAAATCATCGTCAGCGAAGATCAACTCTCGTTGGCCATCGGCAAGCGCGGACAAAACGCCCGGCTCACTTCCAAGTTGACCGGCTGGCAGGTGGATATTGAGGCTGAAGTCGTCGTCACCAAAGGCTTCGAGGAAAAAGTAGCCGAGGCGGTCGAGTCATTGGCCGCCATTCCGGGTGTTTCCCGCGAACATGCGGATGCGCTGGTGCATGCGGGGTTAACTCGATTGGAAGATTTGCTGCAAGCGGATGTAAGCGATCTGGCGGACATCCCACAGATTGCTGAACACGCTGCCACCGTCATGGAGGCGGCACGCGCGGAAGCGGAACGACGGAAAATTCAACTTGGCGGCAACGGTGACACCGTTTGAGGTCTATGAGTGAAGTGCGAGGTCTTGTGCCAGTGGCTTTCGGTTTATGAAAGCTTCTGGGCTCAGTCGGTTGGATTGGATTGATTATTATGCCCGTTCGTATTTACGACATCTCGAAAAAACTTGGCTTGGAAAACAAGGAAGTCCTTTCCAAAGCCAAGGAACTGGGCATTGCCGCGGCACGGGTCGCCTCCAGCTCGCTCGACAAAATCACGGCTGAATACCTCGAAGAGCAACTTCGCAAGGACCATCCGGGTCTAACGACCGCAGCCCAAGCCCCGGCCCCCGCCCCGACCGTGGCGGCGCCCGAACCCATCGTCGTCCTCAAAGCCCCGCCAGAACCGGAAACTCCGCCAAAAACTGAAATCCCTGCCGCGCCCGTGCAAGCCATTGAAGTCGAAGCCGAACCGAGCGTTGACCACTCTGCGGCTGCGCCGTCACCGCCTCCTGAATTGAAGCCCGATCCCAAACCGATAATCCCGGTTGCGCCTCCACCACCGGCTGGACCGAAAGTGGGTGACAAAGTTGGCTTCATTCAACTCCCGCAGAAGCCGCAGGCCAAACCTCTTGAAAAGCGGGAAACGCCCAAATGGCCGGCACGAACGGCCGAACCATCGAGAACGGACTTCGTGCGCCGCGGCGACATTCGCGGTGTGCGAGGTGGAACAACCGCACCCGGAATGGCTGCCGTCAACCGGCCATCCCAACAACAGAAGAGCAGCGCAAAACCGGCCGAGCCGTCGGGCCCGGCGAAAGTTGCTCTGCCGGCGGACGCCCAGGTCATCACGCTCAAGCCGCCCATCATCGTTCGCGAACTGGCCGAACAACTCAAGCAGAAGCCATTCAAGGTCATCGCGGATTTGATGGAAGCCGGAGTCTTCGCCAACGTCAACCAGGCGATTGACGAGAAAATCGCCCAAACGATTTGCGCCAAGTACGGCTTCCGTTTCGAGGTCGAGAAACGCGAACGCGGCGGCGGCGTTGTCCACGCCCCGGTCAAAAAAGTTGAACTGGATATTGAGGACAAGACCGAAGAGCTCAAGCCCCGTCCACCCGTCGTGACAATCATGGGTCACGTGGATCACGGCAAGACGACTTTGCTCGACGTCATTCGCAAGTCCAACGTCGCGGCAGGTGAAGCGGGCGGCATCACCCAACATATCGGAGCTTACACCATTTCCTTCCCGCATCCCGAACGAAAGAATGAGCTTCAGCAAATCACCTTCCTCGACACACCCGGTCACGCGGCGTTCAGTTCGATGCGGGCGCGCGGTGCGAACGTCACCGATATTGTCGTGCTGGTGGTCGCCGCCAACGACGGAGTCATGCCCCAGACGCTGGAGGCTTTGAATCACGCCAAGGCTGCAAAAGTCCCCATCCTCGTTGCCGTCAACAAAATTGATCACCCCAACGCCAACTCCATGCGCGTCCGACAGCAGTTGCAGGACAAAGGCCTCGTGCCCGACGACTGGGGTGGCGACACGATTTTTGCCGACGTTTCAGCGCTCACCAAACAGGGCGTGGATAAACTGCTCGAAATGCTACTGCTCCAGGCGGATTTGTTGGAGCTGAAAGCCAACCCCAACCGCCGCGCGAAGGGCAACGTGATTGAATCCGGCTTGGAGCCCGGCGGCCCGATGGCCACCGTCCTGGTTCGCAAAGGCACCTTGCATGTTGGAGATGTCATCATCTGCGGTGAGTATTACGGCAAAGCGCGCGCGCTCATCAGTGAAGAAGGCAAGCGATTGAAGGAAGCCGGGCCATCCGTGGCCGTGAAAATCCTGGGCCTGAACGGCGTGCCCGACGCCGGGATTGAATTCAGCGTCGTCGAAGACGAACGGGCTGCCCGCGAGCTGGCCGAACAGCGCGCGCAACAATTCCGCACGCTCGCCCAGGAGGCGCGCTCCAAAGTCACGCTGGAAAATCTTTTTGCCACGCTGGAATCCCAGCAGAGCAAAGTGCTCAAAATCGTCGTCAAAGCAGACACACAGGGTTCGGTCGAAGCCATTGTCGAGGCGCTCAAAAAAATTGAATCGGACAAAGTCACGCTGGAAGTCATTCACAGCGACGTCGGCACCATCACCGAGAACGACGTGGCGCTCGCGTCAGCGTCCCACGGTGTCATTCTCGGCTTTCACACGCGGCTGGATGGTACCGCGGCCGAAAAGGCCAAACACGAAGGCGTGCAAATCAAACTCTACGCCATCATCTACGAACTCATTGACCAGGTGAAGGAAGCCATGGCGGGCTTGCTCGAACCAGTCACCAAGGAAGTGGTTCTTGGCGCGGCGGAAGTCCGGCAGATCTTCGAACTGTCGAAAGGCGCGCCGGTCGCCGGCTCCATGGTCACCTCCGGCCGGATCGTCAAAGGCAAGGTCCGCGTGCGACGCCGCAAGGACATCATTTACGAAGGCATCATGCAATCGCTCCGGCGTTTCCAGGACGAAGTCAACGAAGTGCGCGCCGGCATGGAATGCGGCATTCGCATCGAAGGCTTCAACGATTTTCAAGTCGGCGATGCGATTGAATGTTACACCGTTGAAAAGACGGCGGCAAAGCTGTGACCTGAAACTGTTTATGACCGCACACAAGCTCGAGACGATGAATCGCGCCACGGCCGGCTCTCTTGCCTGATCTTGATCTTACTCTAAAGCCATGCCTTCCCACCGACTCCAACGTGTTCGCGAATTGCTGAAGCGCGAAATCGGCGAAGTCATACGTCGCGAAATTCCCGTCAGCGAAGCCGGCCTGGTCTCGGTCAACGACGTGGACCCCGCCGGCGATCTCAAATCCGCCACGGTCTTCATCAGCATCCTCGGCAACGCCGATCAACAAAAACGCGGCCTGGCGCTCCTGACCCAACACCGCGCCCGCATTCAAGGTCTCGTGGCCAAAGCCGTGATTCTCAAATACACACCCACGTTGCGCTTCGTAACCGACGACTCGGTGATTCGTGGCAACCGCGTGCTGCAAATCATCGAGGAACTGGAAAAATCCGGACAACCCGGCCCCGAATAGTTTTTCAGGAATCCAGGTTGCGCGACTCTCGCTTCGCTTTGTCCGGCAATATTCTCGATGAAACAAAATCCGAAAATCGTCCAACGCATTCTCGACGCCATCCGCGAGAGCCGCACGATTTGCGTCATCGGGCACGTCCGGCCCGACGGCGATTGCATCGGTTCCCAACTGGGTCTGACGCTTGCGCTCCGCAATGAAGGCAAAAAGGCCGTCTGTTGGAATCAGGATTTAATCCCGCAGAAATACCGCTTTCTCGATCGGGACCGCACCATCCAGCAGCCCAAACGCGGGATGAAGTTCGATTGCGTGATCGCCACCGACTGCGCCAGTTTCGAGCGGCTGGGCACTGTGGGCCCTTTCATCGCGCGCCGCAAGCCGCTCATCAACATTGACCATCACGAGAGCAACACCC
>CAZCZP010000262.1:0-5441 GCA_964502895.1 uncultured Bifidobacteriaceae bacterium | reverse complement strand
GCGGGCTCAAGCCGTATCCCGCGCCGATGGGCGTACGGCTCAACGAGGCCGCGCCGCATTTGAGCGCCTGCATCCGGTGCGACACATGTGACGGTTATCCCTGCCTGGTCGGCGCGAAGTCGGATGCGGATGTCATGGCGGTGCGGCCGGTGATGCACAAGCCGAACATCACGCTCATCACGGAAGCGAAAGTGTCGCGCTTGCACACGAGTCCGTCGGGCCGCGAGATCACGGGCGTGATGGTGGAGGTGAAGGGCCAGTTGCGCGAGTTCTCGGGCGATATCGTGGTGGTGGCGTGCGGCGCGGTAAATTCGGCGGCGTTGCTGCTGCGCTCGGCGAACGACCGGCATCCGCGCGGGTTGGCGAACAATTCTTCCGGCCTCGTCGGTCGCAATCTGATGAAGCACGTCCTCGGTTCGCTCATTGCCGTGGCGAACACGAAGATCAATCCGTCAAAGTTCCAAAAGACGATGGCGATCAATGATTTTTACTGGGGCGAGCCGGGCTACGAATTTCCAATGGGCAACATCCAGCTCATGGGCAAGACAGTCCTCGAAGGCTTGCGCGGTTACGAGGACAAATACGCGCCGCTCACCATCGAGGAGGTCGCAAAGTGCTCGGTGGATTGGTGGCTCACAACAGAGGATTTGCCCGACCGGCGCAATCAAGTTCGCGTGGATGGCGACAAGATCGTGATTGATTACACGGAGAACAACAGTGAGCCGTTTGCGCGGTTGAACGCGCGGTGGGAAACCATATTGCGCGAGGTTCATTCCGCCAGCGCGCCGAAGGCTGCCACCGGATATTTCCAAACCAAGATGCCGATGCACAGTCTCGGTCACCAGGTCGGCACATGCAAATTCGGCGAAGACCCGAAGACGTCGGTGCTGGACTTGAATTGTCGCGCGCATGATGTGGACAATCTCTACGTCGTGGACGGGAGCTTCTTCGTGTCGAGCGGTGCGGTGAATCCGACGTTGACCATCGTGGCGAACGCGTTGCGCGTGGGGGATCATTTGTTGGAACGGCTCGGGGCGCGAACCGCCAAATCCGCGAGCGTGCCACAAGCGAATGGAACTTTGAAAACGCCAGTTGTGCCGGAAATGGCGATGGCGTGAAGCTTCAGCAACGGTCTGATGGACGCGGTAACGAGTATGGACTACCTGCATCACACAAGTTTCGGAATCGGCGTGCTGGGCGTGCTGGTGATTTGCTACGGCGTCGCGGGCGGCTTGCTGCGATTCGCGCACGCGGAGTTCGGCGCGATGCGCGGCGCGAACGTGAATGAGGCCCGCAAACACCTTCGCCACCTGCTTGGTTATTATCTTTTGCTGGGCCTGGAGTTTCTGATCGCCGCGGACATCATTGACACGCTCGTGAAACCCACGCCGCAGGATTTGCTCGTGCTTGGCGCCATCATCGTCATCCGCACTGTCATCAGTTGGTCGCTGAACGCGGAGTTGAAGTTGGAGAAACCCCCCGCGTATCCGGCACACCAGGAAGCAGCGAGGCCGTTATGATCGCCGCCGTCATGCTCATCGCGTTGGCCGTTTATCTCGCCTGCGGGCTGGCGTTCGCCATTCCTTTCGCACTGACCGGTGTGAAGCGGATTGACCCGCATGCCGCGCACGGGTCGTGGGGGTTTCGTTTGCTCCTCATTCCCGGCACGATGGCTTTTTGGCCGTTGTTGTTGAAACGCTGGAGGAGTGGCGGGGTGTCCCCGCCGGAAGAATACAATGCTCACCGCCGGCTTGCGCCCTTGATCGGTCCCCGTCGCGAGCCGCAATCAGGCAAAACAGAATGAAATTGTATCGCACACTCAACGCGCCGACTCCGGGCCAGCCGCTGATTCAATGGGAAGGCGACGTGCGCGGAATCATTGCGGCCTTGCACGCGAAAGAAGCGGCCGGGGGCGCCGCCCGGCTTCGACTGCGAATGATTCGGCGCGTGATTCACGTGCGTCCCATCCTTCGGGTCAGGGTTGTACCGCTGATGGAGGCGGCCGCATGATCCTCGCGCTTCGTCAACGGCATCGCCGGATTTTTGCCGCTCTCGCGCTGTTGATTCCGGTTGCGTTTGCCGCCGGAATCGCCGCGCGCCGCTCCGTGCCGCAATTGGACGCATGGCCTGCGGAATTGTCTGCCCGGACGCAAACGTTCACGGCTACCGACTATGAACGCAACGACTTGTTCGCAAAGTCATCGGTGAAGGTCCGGCTCTGGCGCGATTTGAGCACCGGCCAGTCTGCGGTTGGGTTTGCGGCGCCAAAACAGTTCCTCAAACCAGACGTGATCGCTTATTGGGTTGCCGGGCGGCCAACGGTCACGGACGAATTGCCGGCGGATGCGATTCTGCTTGGTTCGTACGTGGCAAACCCGCTTGCGCTGCCGGTCGAGGCCGGAACAATGGAGGGCGTGCTGGTTCTCTTCAGCCTGGCTGACCAGGAGATTCTGGACGTGTCGAAACCAGTCCGCTTCAACGACTCAACGAAGTGACGATTTAACGAACTCATGGGTGTCGAATACGTTTCAGTTCAATGGAATCGGCAGAAGAAGTTCTACGACGCCGTGCTCGTGGGGGGCGTGGCGGCGTATCTTGTCCTCTTCAGCGTGCTGACCAAGCTGTTGTTCCCGCGCGTCACGGATGAGATCATGCTCATCCGCGCGTTCGGCACGGGAGCATTTCTGTTGCTGCACATCATTCTCTGCATCGGCCCGCTGTGCCGTTTGAATCCAAAGTTCCTGCCGCTGCTCTACAATCGCCGTCACGCCGGCGTGACTTGCTTCCTGCTGGCATTGATTCACGCAGCGTTCGTCATCATCACGTATCACGCGGGTGGCGACACGAATCCCATCCTGAGTGTGTTTGTTTCGAGTCCGTTGACGAGTTCAGTGGCGGGGGTGCCATTTCAACCCTTCGGTTTCTTCGCGCTGGTGATTCTGTTTCTCATGGCGGCGACGAGTCATGACTTCTGGCTCGCGAATCTCACCGCGCCCGTCTGGAAGGCGCTGCACATGCTTGTCTATCTGGCGTATGCGTTGCTGCTGCTGCATGTGACCTTTGGGGTGCTGCAAGGCGAAGGCAGCCCGGTCTATGTCGGCGTGACGGCGCTGGGGTTGGTGACCGTGCTGGGCCTACACATCAAGGCGGGCGGAAAGGAACGACCGCTGGACAAATCCGAAATCCGAAATCCGAAATCCGAAATTGAAGACGGTTTCGTTGATGCCTGTGCCCTCACCGACATTCCCGAGAACCGGGCGCGCATCATTTGTCTGTCCGGTGAACGCGTGGCGATTTTCAAATACGACGGGAAAATTTCCGCCGTCTCGAATGTCTGCCAGCACCAGAACGGGCCGCTTGGGGAGGGCAGGATCGTCTATGGCTGCATCACCTGTCCGTGGCATGGCTACCAGTATCAGCCGGACACGGGCGCATCGCCGCCGCCGTTTGTGGAGAAAGTCCCAACGTTTAACGTGCGCGTGAAGAATGGCCGCGTGCTTGTGCATCCGAAACCGAATCCGGCCGGCACACGCGCGGAACCGGCAAAGGTTGAGAAGTAGTGAAAACGCCCGCCCTCACCCCGGACCGCTCCCCCAGGAGAGGGAGAATCGTTCGGCGCCTTCTTCAAGCACCAAAGCGCCGTGATTGTGGGACAGCTTCCGAGCTAACAGAAAAATTCCAATTGCTGTCCTCTCTCCCCGGGGGAGAGGGTCAGGGTGAGGGCGAGCGTCAAACATGAACGACGAATTTTACATCGGCTGGGAAGCCAAGGCACCGCCGGGCCTCGGGAGAACCGTGCGAGGCGTGGTTATCTCGCTTTTGCTGCTGGCGTTGCTCGTGTCCGCGGTCCTGGCGGTGGCGCAACGTATGATTGGTGCGAGCGTCTTTGAGTGGGGCACGCACAAAACGTTTGCCGGCGTTCTGCGAACCACGCCGTATCCGCACCTGCTCGTGCCCCGACCCGGCAACGTGGACGGCCAGTCACGCTTCTCGACCTACTACCTCGTGGCCCCGTGGAAGTTTGGGTTGGATCGCGAAGCGGTCGCCAGTTTCGACGGAAAACTCGTTTCGCTCAAGGGCACGCTGATTTATCGCGGCAACCAGACGATGATCGAGACGAAGCCAGAGTGGATGCAGGCCGTGGAGACAACTTCCGCAACGAACTCGCTTCCCCAAACTGTTCGGCTTGGCAAACAAACCCTCATTGGCGAAATCGTGGACAGCAAATGCTTCCTCGGTGTGATGAATCCCGGCCAACTTACGCCGCATCGCGCGTGCGCCATCCGCTGCATCAGCGGCGGCGTGCCGCCCGTGTTGCTCGTGCGGCAGAAGCACGGTCCGGCGATTTATTTGTTGCTCGTCTCTGCCGACGGCAAGCCGGTGAACAAGCAGGTTTTGGACATGGTTGCTGAACCTGTGGAGATCTCCGGTGACGTTGAGCGACAAGGCGACTTGTTGGTTTTGCGCGCTGATCCACAGACTTATCGGCGAGTTGGGAGATAGAACTATCAGCCCAATGCAAACTTTCCTGCGGCGGGTATTCTTCTCGACCTACAGGAAGGCTGTTTGCGCCTGGAAACAAAAACAACCAACAACCGAAGACAAGATGACGACGACAACAACACAAAAGGACAAAATTCTAAATGGCGTGAACGTGACGAAACTCGGTCAGACGATCGCAGCCATCAAGCAGAACCCCGAGATTGCGCAGTTTAGATTTCAGGCGCGCAATCAATGGGACGACGGCGGCCACAACGAAGCCACCATTGACACGTTCCGCGGCGCCTGTCAGGAGATTGAACGCGAAGCACCCTTCAAACTTGAGTTGGACGAACCGCCGGTTTTGTTGGGCAAAGACGCGGCGGCGAACCCGGCCGAATTCGTACTGGCCGGCCTTTCCGGCTGCATGACGACTACGCTGGCATACCACGCCGCCGCTCGCGGTTTGAAAATTGACGATATCAGCAGCGAATTCGAGGGCGACATTGACCTGCACGGTTTCCTGGCACTTGATCCAAAAGTGCGGCCCGGCTATCGCGAAATTCGCGTGAAACTCAAGGTCAAGGGCGACGCCGACGAAGCGACCATTCAGGAACTGGTCCGCAAATCGCCTGTTTATGACACGCTAGTGAATCCCGTGAAGATCAAGGTTGAGGTGGAAAAAGTCTGACTTCCGCGCCGTTGACACGGAGCACGGGCGGACTGGGAATTCCAGTCCGGCTCCGTAAGGTCGCGCGGGCTTCTGCGACCAACTTGTGAATGCAACAGCGAAACGCTTTCACGAATTTTTTAGTCCGACGATTTGTCAGGGCGAATCGGATTCCCGTCGTTTTCCCACCACCAGCGCCCCGCCTTTCCGCAGCCAAACGGCGGTGGTCCGGTTCGACCCTGAAACTCTCCCGCGGCACAGCCCCTCACCCCGTCCCTCTCCCCATCGGATG
>CAZCZP010000261.1:0-5475 GCA_964502895.1 uncultured Bifidobacteriaceae bacterium | reverse complement strand
GCGCGCGGCGGTGATGTGCGGATTGTCTATTCGCCGCTGGATGCGGTGAAGCTCGCGGAGCAGCACCCGGCGCGGGAGGTCGTGTTCTTTGGCGTCGGCTTTGAAACCACCGCACCCGCGACGGCGATGGCGGTGTTTCAAGCGGCGCAGAAGGGGCTGAAGAATTTCTCCATGCTCATCTCGCACGTCCTCGTGCCGCCGGCGATTGAGGCGTTGATGTCGTCGCCGGATTGTCGCGTGCAGGGGTTTCTGGCGGCGGGGCATGTCTGCGCGATCATGGGTTACGAGGAATATCCGCCGCTCGCGGCGAGGTATCGCGTGCCGATTGTGGTCACGGGTTTCGAGCCGCTGGATGTTTTGCAGGGCATCCTGATGTGTGTGCAACAACTCGAATCGGGGCGTGCTGAAGTGGAGAACCAATACACCCGCGCCGTTCGCAAGGCGGGCAATCAACCGGCGCAGGAACTGGTGCGAAAGATTTTCCGCGTCGTGCCGCGCAAGTGGCGGGGCGTTGGGGAGATTCCCGCGAGCGGCCTTGGATTGGCGGACGACTTTGCAGGGTTCGATGCGGAACGCAAGTTTGGTCTGCCCGATCACCACGTTGACGAGCCGGCGGATTGTTTGAGCGGACAGGTGTTGCGGGGACACATCAAGCCGCAGCAATGCCCGGCGTTCGGCGGCAAATGCACACCCGGGCATCCGCTCGGCGCGACGATGGTTTCAAGCGAAGGCGCGTGTGCGGCTTATTACCGGTATCGTCGGCACAGCGCTGCGGAGACCGCACTCGCAAAATGAAACCGTCCGACTTCAACGCGAGTTGTCCACTGCCGATCCAACAGTACCCACACGTCCTGATGGCGCACGGCGGCGGCGGGAGGTTGATGCATCAGTTGCTGGAGAATGTTTTCGGCAAGGCATTCAGCAATCCGATTCTCGATACGCGCCATGACTCGGCACAGTTCGTCGTGCCGCCCGGCAAGCTGGCGATGACCACGGACTCGTATGTCGTGCGCCCGTTGTTCTTTCCCGGCGGCGACATCGGCTCGATGGCGGTTCACGGCACGGTGAACGATCTCGCGATGAGCGGTGCGCGTCCGCTCTACTTGAGTTGCGCGTTCATCATCGAAGAAGGGTTACCGATGGAAACATTGTGGCGCGTGGTTTGTTCCATGCGCGATGCGGCCCAAAACTGTGGGGTGCAAATCATCACGGGCGACACGAAGGTCGTGGACAAAGGCAAGGGTGACGGGCTGTTCATCAACACGACGGGCATCGGAGTCATCGAGCATTCGCTCAACATCGCGCCGCAAAGCGTTCAACCCGGCGATGCGGTGATTGTCAGTGGCGATCTGGGACGCCACGGGATGGCGATCATGGCGGTGCGGGAGGGCTTGCAGTTTGAAACCACGATTGAAAGTGACTCGGCCCCGGTGCGATTGCCGGTGCGGGCGCTGCTCAAGGCGGGGATTGAAGTTCATTGCCTGCGCGATCTCACGCGGGGCGGTCTGGCCAGTGCGCTCAACGAAATCGCCGAGGCGGTGGGCGTGAAAATCGCCGTGGAGCAAAAGCTGATTCCCGTCCGGGAAGATGTTCACGCCGCCTGCGAGATGCTGGGGTTGGATCCCTTGCACGTGGCGAATGAGGGAAGATTCGTGGCCTTCGTGGCCGGGAAAGACGCAGCGCGGACGCGCGACATCCTCCGCCAGCACGAAGTCAGTACGAATGCCGACATCATAGGCAGAGTGGTGGAAAAAGCCGCGCCGCTGGTGACGATCAAGAGCGCGATTGGCGCAAGCCGGATTCTGGACATGCCGAGCGGCGAGCAGTTGCCGCGGATTTGCTGACGGATTCGGGACCGGACAGATTTCCTTGTCCCCGCGGGCTTTGACGGATCATCGCGTTCCGAGAAATTTCTGAAGGCCGGGCAGGTCATCGGTGTTGATCAAATCCACTTCCGCGGCATGCAGCGTCTTCCAGAAACCTGGATTATCCGGCGCGCCCCAAAACCGCACGCGGCGGCCTTGTTCGTGCGCACGCTTCACGAGGGATTCCAGCTTCTGCTTTTCCGCGGGCGGAATTTCGCCGTCGCCGTGCCAGGAAAAACTGCCTCCCCAGCGCGCGCTGATCCAGGGCGCAAAAGTCGAAGGTGGATTTGAATCGAGATCGCTCAACTCACCGTCGAACGCGGCGTGACGCACCGTTTCGCCGTCGAACATTTTTCGATCCCTGCTGCCGCTGATGACGATCATCACGGCATTCGTGCGTTTCGTCCCGTCGCGAAAAGTTGTCAGCGTGTCGCTGTAGTTGGTGAGCACGGCGCGCAGCGCGGGGTAAATGACTTTCCAATCCGATTTCAAGTCAATCAGCAACGTGAACTCAGGCCCGTCCGGATAAACGCGCCCGCCGTTTTGCTTTGTGCGCTCGCGCAACGGATCGAGGTAGAGCGCCTGCAATGTGCGGTCCGGCTTCACCTTATCCCGGTCGTGGGCAACGAGCAGTTTGCCATCCACGAGATAAATGTCCGCCTCGACGCTGCAAAAGCCGTGATCAAGCGCATCGAGCAGCGGACGGGCGTGCTCGTAATCGTTGTGAGCGTGGGCGCGGATCAAGGGAATAGGCTGGGCGGAAAGTTGAAGTGCGAAAACAGCCAGCACCATCGCGAAGAGGAAAGCGCGCGTGGCGCGACAGCGCTTGGTGCGAGCAACCAACGAGGCGAGGCCAACCGCTTTTATCATACCGTCATTTCCCCAGAAATCTGTTTGCACGCAAGCCAATTGCTTCAGAAACCACCGGATTGAGTCCAAATCTCCCAAATGCGCCTTGCATTCCGGTATGAGCGCGCAGTAAGGTTGCAAAGGACGCAAACGGGAAAGAAAGGGATAAATCGGGTCATGGCGTGGCCGACAAGCACAGCACCCAGTTGCATGAAGAAACAGACTCACCCGCGGGATTCTCGCAAGCGAACCGCTTTTACCTTGATCGAACTGCTGGTGGTTATTGCCATCATTGCCATCCTCGCCGCGATGCTGCTGCCCGCGTTGGCCAAGGCCAAGGAAAAGAGCAAACGCATTTCGTGCGTGAGCAATCTCCGACAGCTCGCCATAGGCGTAAACGTGTACGCGGTGGATAGCCAGGACACAGTTTTGCCGGCACGCTTTAGCAACGGCACGTTTGTGCAGAATTGCCTGAATCCGCCCGAAGCGACCAACTCTACTTCGCTGGGCCTGATGAACACCAGTTCCCGGACCAATTTCAACAGCGTCTGGACGTGCCCGAACCGGCCCGGATTGCCGGTTTTTGAGCCGCAATTCCCGCAATGGGTGATTGGTTACCAGTATTTCGGCGGCATCACGACCTGGCTCAATCCGGCCGGTAATTTCCCATCGCGCAGTCCCGTCAAACTCAGCCAAGCCAAGCCGAATTGGGTGCTGGCGGCGGATGCGGTCGGCAAAATCAACGGCACTTGGGGCGGAACTGAACCGGGGCGCGAATTTGTCTATGCCAACATGCCGCAACATAAGGGCGCGCGAGGATTACCCGAGGGCGGCAATCAGGTCTTCTGCGATGGCTCGGCTGCGTGGTACAAGTTCCAACGAATGCACTTTCTGACGACTTGGGGCACTGGCACCCGCGTTTATTATTTCTATCAAGACCCCACGGACTTTCCGCCCGCCCTGCGAACTGCTTTGCCGAGCCTGGTAGCCCGACCATAGCAGTGCTGGTTTCCCCACGCGAATCTTCAGGATCGACCCGGCGGACGCGCAACGGTGCGCCCTTTCTTTCTTTGCTTTCCGGACCGGCGATTTAGCTTTGCAGTCATGAGTGTTTCCCTGGCTTCGCGTGTTCTCGTGGTTGCCGCGTTGTTGTCCCCCGCTTCTTGTTCGGCTGACGCGGTGGACGATTACATTCAGGCCGAGATGACGAAACAACACATCCCCGGACTTTCGCTTGCCGTCGTCAAGCATGGCGTGCCGGAAAAAACCGCCGGCTACGGCCTGGCCAACGTGGAGTGGAGCACACCCGTCCGGATCGACACGGTGTTTCAAATCCAGTCTGTCACAAAGACGTTCACCGCGAGCGCCGTGATGCTGCTCGTTGAAGAAGCGAAAATCGGTCTGGACGACAAGATCGCCACGCATCTCATCGGGCTTCCGAAAAGCTGGGCAGGGATCACCGTGCGTCACCTGTTGACTCACACCTCCGGCATCAAGGATTTCATCAACGAACCCACCGTGGACTTGCGCAAGGACCTTGAACCAGAGGGCGTCATCGAATCGCTGCGGGACAAACCGCTGAACTTCGAACCCGGGGAGAAATATGCCTACTCCAACACGGGCTATCATTTGCTGGGCATGATTATCCGCAAAGTCACCGGAAAGTCTTGGGATGAATTCATCAGCGGAAAAATTCTCGAACCGCTGGGGATGAACGACACTCGCGTGATCAGCTATTCGGCAATCATCACCAACCGGGCGGATGGCTACGTCTGGGAGCAGGGCGAGATCCGGAACGGGTACTTCATCGCGCCAACAACACTGGGTTACGCGGGCGGGGGATTCCGCTCCACGGTCCTTGATCTGGCGAAGTGGGATGCGGCGCTCTACGGCGAAAAGATTCTCAAACCATCCACGCTCGAACAAATGTGGACACCGGCCACTTTGAACAACGGATCAAAATCAAGTTACGGCTACGGCTGGGGAATCGGCGACCACCGCGGGCGCAAGCTGATCAGCCACACCGGTTCGCACGCGACGGGTTTCAAAAGCGTGGTCGCGCGCTTCGTGGACGACAAATTGACGGTGATTATTCTGACGAACCAGCGCGCCGCCAATCAGACGGCCATCGCGAACGGCGTGGCGGCGTTTTACATACCGGAGTTGAAATCAAGGCCAGCGGGCAATCCATAAACGAAAGCCGCGCGCCTTGCGGGCGACCCCGTCACTGTTTGACCAGTTTCACTTCCGAAGTGGCCGGATCAATCGCATAGAGGTAGCCGGCCGGTGCCAGAGGAAATCCATCGGAGGTGGCTCCGCCGAGTTCCAGGATGCTCTCGGGCATGCGGCGTTTCTCGAGGACGAACTTCTTGAGCAAAGCGGTCATCCGAACATCCACCTGGCCTTCCAAGGGCTTCAATCCGGGTTGCGGTTTCGCCGGCGGCTTGACGGCGGGCGGCGGGCTGACTGGGCTGAGCGGCTGAGTCGTCGCGGCGGGCGCCGGCGATTCGGCTGCGGGAGTTTCCACCGACTCTGTCGCAACGGCGGCCGGCTCTTTCTTCGAACAACCGGTGACCGACAGTAAAAGCGCGAGGGTGAAGATTCGCTTCATACGCGAAGGAACAGCCTAATCATCGGGGTGGGAATTGATTCGAAGAATGGCGAACTGAGGAGTGACCGGGCGCACGTGTCCGTCGGCAAAAGACACGTCGGCCCTCTTGTTATGGCGGACGGTGACATAGTTGCCGTCGGGCACCCATCG
>CAZCZP010000260.1:1619-5508 GCA_964502895.1 uncultured Bifidobacteriaceae bacterium | reverse complement strand
GTGGCAGAGACGGCATCGAGAATGAAATCAAAGCTGTTGGCTTGCGCCGCCATCTGCGCGTCGTCCTTGGAGATGACGACCTCGTGCGCGCCGAGGCGTTTGCCGTCGGCAACCTTGCTCGGCGATGTGGTGAACAACACGACATGCGCGCCGAAGGCCTTGGCGAACTTCACGCCCATGTGCCCCAACCCGCCGAGGCCGACGATGCCGACCTTCTGACCGGGCCCGACTTTCCAGTGTTTCAGCGGCGAATACGTGGTGATGCCCGCGCACAACAGTGGCGCGGCTGCGGCGAGGTTAAGATTGGCCGGCATGCGCAACACGAATTCCTCCGTCACGACAATGCTCTGCGAATAACCACCGAGCGTCGGGGCGTTGAGATGCTTGTCCATGCTGCCGTAGGTCATCGTCATGTCCGGGCAGAATTGCTCCAGACCCGCGCGACAGTCGGGACAGGTGCGGCACGAATCAACGAGACAACCTACACCGACGGTGTCCCCGACCTTGAACTTCTTCACGCCAATACCCACCGCCGTCACGCGGCCGACGATCTCGTGGCCCGGCACGGCCGGAAACTGGGTGAAGCCCCATTCGTTGCGGGCGAAGTGGAGGTCGGAGTGGCAGACGCCGCAGAAGAGAATTTCAATCTGCACGTCACGCTCCGTCGGATTGCGGCGGTCAATCTGGGTGGAAGCCAGCAGCGCGGTCGCACTGGCGGCGGAGTAGGCTTTGGTTTTATACATAAATTGCTCCAATCTTCATTTCAAAGTTCAGCAACCATTCGGCTGCAGCCGCCGACGCAAACATCCTCAAAAACCGGGCGCCTCCGCCTCGCCAACTGAGCCGCTACGATCTTTGCAACCGCTTCAACTCACACCTGCGAATACCCCGTCGGCCTAAGAAACACACTGGTGATGTTCGTCAGGATTTCCGGATTCGTGTAGCCCGGAGTCGTGCTGAGTTTCTTCCAATCCGGATGACTCACGAACGTTCCCCAGTTCTTATCGCGTGTGGCCATGTCGTCGAACACGAGCATGTAGGTCAGGTTCGGCAGCTTTGTGCCAATGAGCGTTTCGCCGAAGAACACGGGCGTCAGGCCGGTGCGGCGGAAGATGTCAATCTCGCCCACGTCGAACATCTCCACCTTCTTCTTGTTCGCCTTCCGGCTGTGGGCTTCGTAGGTGCGCAACTCGAAGAGGCGCGACTTCTTCTCCGCGACCTGCGGCGGCACTTCGAGCTTGGGCATGCCCTTGAACGCCCGCATGAGCATGCTCTCTTTGCGGATGTAAGCAGGGTCGGTCGGTGGCACGTTCGTGAATTCCGACTTCAACAGCTCAGGGTCGGCCTCAAATTTTTCCTGCGCGGCGGCCATTGCCTCCAGTGATTTGAATGGCAGCAGCACGTATTTGGTCGGCGCGTCTGGACCGATCATCACATCGAAAACTCCGACTGGCTTCACGCCAGCGCGATTCCAGGCAGGCAAAGCAACGTCGCGATAGAAATCGTCAAATCGCTTGATCGTCGGCCCCTGGCGAAGATGGTAGAGGCGTAGCTCGTAGAACTCGCGGGCTTCAGATGAGGCTGTTTCCGCGCCCGCGGCAACGAGAGCAGGCGCGACGGCAGCCACGGTGGAGACAGCGACGGAGGATTTGAGGAATTCGCGGCGTTTCATAGTGCCGGCATCTTGAAGCCAGGAACGCGGCTTGGCAATGGCGGAACCGTGTGGGTCGCTTACGGAGAGCGGGCATAAGTGCTGCCCAAATAAAAAGGCCCGGCTGCCTGCCGGGCCTTGAGATTCAAATGCTCGTGGGTTTAGCGCCGCGAGAGAAACAGCCGCAGCACGTACCAAAACATCAGCGCCACGGAGGCAAACAGTTCCAATGCCGCCGCCACGTAGCGGTCCTCAGGATAGTGGTGCAGAATGTTCGACGTGTCGTAAAGGATTGCCCCGCCGGCCAGCGCAATCATCGCAACAGAAAAGAAAGTGCCGAGTTGGAATCCGAAAATTGCTCCCGCCGCAATCAAGATTAACGCCACGATACCGCCCCACATAAGGATGCCGCGCAGAAATGAAAAATCCTTGCGCGTATAAAACGCCACCAGCGACAGACCCACGAAGCCCACGAACGTCACGGCCGCGGCACTGGTGATGACGCCAGGCGCTGCAGCATTCGCGATGTAGAGCAAAGGAACGAAAATGATCGCTTCCGCCAAAATGAAACCGATCAACGCAGCATATTGCGCGGCCTTGGATGCGGCCATGTGGGCGGTGCGACTGGCCAGCCAGGAAACCACCACAAAACCGCCAAGTACAACCAGCCAGGAAACCCCGGTCAACGCTCGCGCGATTGGTTCCGCAAGGCCGGTCTTGAAAAGGAAAATCTCGATGAGGGTGAACGCCGAGATGGCGCAAAACAGATGCGTGTAGGTGCGCGACACAAACGTGCCCCGCGATTGCTCGTCCAATTGGATTACGGGAATCGGTTGTTGATAGGATTCAGTGTTCATTTTCGGAAACAAGGTTGCGCACGCCGCCGTTTGAATTCACAGGTGCAAGGATAACCTGCATGAGTAACCTGTCAACCACAGCCGCCAAGCCAGCTAGGCCGGAATGCGGGGCCGCACAGCTTCCTCATGCAAGCAACAACTTTTCTTCAATCACTTGCGTTGCCCACGGAGGGTCGCCATCCTATCGCGCATGATCACTTTAATCGTTGGAACCAACCGTCCGGCCAGCAACACGCGCAAAGTCGCCCGCCATGTCGAGGAGAATTACGCGGAACTTAAAGTGCCGCTGCGGGTACTGGACCTCGCCCAAATGCCCCCGGAGATTTTTTCGCCCTCGTCCTACGCCGAAAAGCCCAGGTCGTTTCAGCCGTTCTCCGACGCGGTTTTGCAATCCTCCGGGCTGCACGTCGTCACACCCGAATACAACGGCAGCGTTCCCGGTGTGCTCAAGTATTTTATAGACATGCTCAAGTTCCCGGAAAGCTTCGAGCGCCGTCCCGTGTGTTTCACCGGTCTGGCGGCGGGCATCTGGGGCGCGCTGCGGCCCGTCGAACAGTTGCAGGCCATCTTCGGCTATCGCAACGCCTACATTTATCCCGAACGAGTTTTCCTGCCGCAGATCAACAACCTGCTCGACCCAAATGGCCGGCTCAAGGACGCTGAATTGCTCGGCCGGTTGAAAAAGCAGGCTGAGGGATTCGTGAGCTTTGTAGAGAGCCTAAAAGGCGTCAAACTGCGCTGAAGACGCCGCAGTGCGTTTGACAACCGGGTAACCGCAATCAATACTCCGAACATGAAAGCCCATCTATCCATTGTCATCGCCAGTTTGGTGCTCACGGGTGTGGCCGGTTCTGCGCAGGACGCGCCCGCCCGTCCCAAAGTGGGCGACAAAGCTCCAGCCATCGTCGGCAAGAACGAGAAAGGCCAGACTTGGAAACTCGAAGAAGCCGTCGGCAAGAAAGTCGTACTGCTCTATTTTTATCCGAAAGACGACACACCCGGTTGCACCAAGGAAGCCTGCGGATTCCGCGACAGTATGGGCGATCTGCAAAAGAACGGCGTCGAAGTTGTCGGGGTCAGTTTCGACAACGAGGAAAGCCACCAGAAATTCATCGAGAAGCACAGCTTGAATTTTTCGCTGCTTGCCGATACCGATGGCAAGATCGCCGACGCTTACGGAGTGCGGATGGCGGGAAAAAACGTCGCCCGCCGTGCCAGCTTTCTCATTGGCAAGGACGGCAAGATTGTGCACGTCACGGATTCACCGCAAGCGGACGTTCATTTGAACGAGATGAAGGAGGCGGCCGGCAAGCTCAAGAAAACCTGAGTCCAATCGGAATCTATTACCTTGCGAGGGCGGCCTGCGGGCCGCCTTCGCTTT
>CAZCZP010000260.1:0-1519 GCA_964502895.1 uncultured Bifidobacteriaceae bacterium | reverse complement strand
GCGTATCGAAAAATCTGTGAGGTTCGCGGCGTCACGCCGTGCTCGATCTCGCACTGGTCGGAGATCCCCGCCGTGCCTGCTGCAGCATTCAAGGAACTGGAGTTGACCTGCATTCCCCCGGCGGAACGGACGCATGTCTTTCTTTCCAGTGGCACAACAGGGCAGCGACCCAGCCGGCATTTTCACAATGCGGAATCGCTGGCGGTCTATGAGGCGTCACTCTGGACATGGCTCGTGCAGCAACTGCTGAGGGGTTTGCGTTTTGCGAATTACGATTTACGGCTGGCCATCCTGACGCCGCCGCCTGAGCAAGCCCCGCACTCCTCGCTGGTTCACATGTTCGAAATCGTGCGTCGAAAACTCGGCGTTGAGGCAAATGCTTTCATTGGCCGGGTGAACGAGGAGGGATCGTGGCTGTTGGATTTCGCCTCGGTCACCTGGGCGATGGAATGTTCACGTCGGGACCGGAAACCCATGCTGTTGCTCGGCACGGCGTTTTCCTTCGTTCATCTGCTGGACACGCTTGCCGAAACTAGAATTCGATTTGAGCTTCCGCCCGGTTCGCGCGTGATGGAGACTGGTGGATACAAAGGCCGATCGCGCAGTCTGCCGAAAGCGGAACTGCACGTGCTCATCGCGGAAAGGCTCGGCGTGCCGCTGTCACACATCATTTGCGAATACGGCATGAGCGAGTTGAGTTCGCAGGCTTATGATAAACGCCCTGAACCGGCGGACGTCGGCGACGCGAACACCCTTGAAAATGCAAGAAGGCAGACTTCGCTGCTCCCTTTCCGGGGGGAGAGGGCTGGGGTGAGGGCGGATCAATCTGGCAAACTTGATCCGTTTGCTCGGCACCTCCACTTCCCGCCCTGGGCTCGCGCACAAATCATCTCGCCCGAAACGGGCCGCCAAGTCGCCGAGGGCGAAACCGGTTTGATTCGCGTATTCGATTTGGCGAACGTGTTTTCCGTGCTGGCAATCCAAACGGAAGACCTGGGAATCCGCCGCGGGGTGGGCTTTGAGTTGATTGGCCGCGTTGAACTTGCCGAACCGCGCGGCTGTTCCTTGATGGCGGCAACGGAATGAGCGCGGACACCCGACACAAAACCCGCGCGCTCTGGCTCGTGGGCGCGTTGCACGCGTTCACCCATATCTATCACGTCGCGTTGCTGCCGCTCTACCTCCTGATTCAGCGCGATTTCGGATTCAACAGCGTCGGCCAGGCGACGGCACTTGTGACCGTGATGATGCTGGCGTATTTCCTGCCGAGTTACGGTCTCGGCGTGCTGGCGGATCGCATGAGCCGGAAAAAACTGTTGGGCTGGGGACTCGCCATCAACGGCGTGGGCTACGTAGCGCTTTCCTACTCGCCCAACTACCCATGCGCCCTGGCTTCGGTGATGCTGGCCGGCATCGGCGGCAGTTTTTTTCATCCGGCGGCAACGGCAATGGTCGCGCGGCTGTTTCCTGTGGGAACGGGAAAGGCGCTGGGGATTATCGGCATGGGTGCGAGCGTGGG
>CAZCZP010000259.1:0-5544 GCA_964502895.1 uncultured Bifidobacteriaceae bacterium | reverse complement strand
TCTCGGCCAACGTCGCCCTGTTGAACGCACACCAGACTTTCAGCGGCTCCAACCGTTTCTCCGGGGTCGTGCAACTGACCAACACCGACAACACTTTCGTCGGCAGCTTCACCGGCAACGGCGCGGGCTTGAGTAATCTCCTTGTGATTTCTGCCAACGTGATTGGGTCACTGCCCGCGGCGCAGTTAGTGGGAACTCTTCCTCCAAACATGCTTGCTGGCACCTACAGCAACGCCCTCACGTTTAGCAATCCCGCCAACAGTTTCGTCGGCGACGGCGCAGGATTAACCGGTGTAAACGCGGCGGCGCTGGAAGGCATGGGCCCAGGGGAATTCTGGCAATTAGGCGGTAACACCGGCACCGTGGCAGGGATGGACTTCCTCGGCACGATTGACGAGCAACCTCTCGAACTCCGCGTTAACAACTTGCGCGCCCTGCGACTGGAACCGAGTACGAATGGGGCGCCAAACATCGTCGGTGGTGCGCCAATTAACAATGTGGCGGCGGGTGTCGTTGGAGCGACCATCAGTGGCGGGGGGAGTGTCAGCGGAATGACGAGCAATTCGGTTTTCGGTGACTTTGCCACAATTGGCGGAGGTCTGGGAAACAACGTAAGAGCCAGATTTGCCTCCATCGGAGGAGGTGTCCAGAATCTGATAACGGGTCTCTTCCTAACCAATGCAACCATAGCTGGTGGCTACTCAAACCGCGTCTCGGCGTCACATTCCGCCATCGGCGGTGGATCCGAGAACACGATTGGTCGTGCTGACGCATTTGGCGAGAAAGGGCATTTCATCGGCGGAGGCATGCGGAACAGGATCAACTACGAAATAGATTATGCCACCATAGGTGGAGGTATTGACAATTTCGTTGACAGCACGGCTGCAACCATTGCCGGTGGGCGTGATAATCGTATTGTTTGGCTTGGGCACACTATCGGTAATTCGATTGGTGGTGGAGGCGCAAACTTCATTCAGTCGCCGGGATTCGCCGTTATTGCTGGCGGTCTGAGCAACGCGGTAACGGGTTCCTACGCTGTAGTGCCTGGCGGTTACAGTAATTCGGTGACCGGTGCATTCGGCTTCGCTGCGGGCCGTCGCGCGAAGTCTGGACACCAAGGCGCGTTCGTCTGGGCCGATTCCACCGACGACAATTTCGGCTCTACAGGCGCAAACCAATTCCTGATTCGAGCGTCTGGGGGCGTGGGTATTGGCACTGATTCGCCTGTTTCGGAGTTGCATGTGAACGGAACGATTACCGCAGTTGCTATCAACCCAACCAGCGACCGGAACGCCAAGGAGAATTTCGCCGCAGTGGACGGACGGGCTGTGCTGGAAAAAGTCGCGAAACTTCCGATTGAATCTTGGAACTACAAACAGAACCCAGGCATCCGGCACATCGGACCTATGGCTCAAGATTTCCACGCCGCATTCGTCGTAGGTTCAGACAATAAACACATCGCCACAGTGGATGCAGATGGCGTTGCTTTAGCCGCGATTCAGGGACTCAACGAAGTGGTCAAGGAACAGCAGGCGGCGTTGAAGCAGAAGGAAGCCGAGATACATTCGTTGCAACGACGTTTGGAAGCATTGGAGCGAGCGGTTCTGGGACGAGAAACCGTATCGAACGGAGGCGGGCAATGAAATCAAGATGCGTCACCTTCCTGTTGCTCTGGTTCGCAGCGTTAGCAGTCAAAGCCCAGACAAACTACTCAGTTGACTGGTTCACGATTGACAGTGGCGGCAGCACGAGCACAGGCGGCGTTTATGCGGTGAGTGGGACGATTGGCCAGCCGGATGCCGGTTCGGCAAGTGGCGGCAACTACACCTTGCAGGGTGGCTTCTGGGCAATTCAGGCCGTGCAGACGCAAGGTGCGCCTTTTCTCTCCATCTTCCGCACGTCCACAAACACGGTAGCTGTCACTTGGCCGTCGCCCTCAACTGGGTGGATGCTGCAACAAAACACGAATAGCATCAGCTCATCGAGTTGGAACAACGTAACCACAGCGATTCACGACAACGGAACGGCCAAGACTTTCATCATCAGTTCACCTGCGGGCAACCAATTTTACCGATTGCAGAAGCATTAAGGCATTCCTCGCCTGATGTTCAGTAGTCGAAGAGAAATGCGGGCGCAACACTTTCATCCTCATAGATAAGCCTGTCCCGCAAATTTTATCGCTGCATTTGCTCTTTAAGTCAGCTTGTGTTCGCACGCCACGTGGAATCTGGAGGGTCAACCTAAAGGGAGGGTCAAACGTCAGTACCTTCCGCACTTCGCAAACCATCATTCCGTTTGACACTCAACGAATCTCTGCAAATTATTCTGCTCCGGTCGCCAGAGTAGCTCAGCGGTAGAGCAGAGGACTCATAAGCCTTTGGTCGGGGGTTCAATTCCCTCCTCTGGCACCATCTCAAGACATTGGTGATGATTCTTCCGAGGGGCCGGGAGAGTTCGTGTTCAATCCTCAATCCTCGTACCAACGTGCAGGCAAGAGTTTATTGGATTCGCGAGGCGGTTGGATGACAGGATCACTGTTTGTCGGCGTCCGCGATACAGTAAAGGAAACGCTCTCCGCGCAGAAAGAGTTCGCGGTTTGCAAGGGCAGGGGACGCGCTGAAGGAATCATCAAGCCGGTTGACCGACAGCGCCGCATTCTCGCGGTCATGACGCAAAACGACCGTCACGCCGTCGCGACCGCTGACGTAAATGCGGCCCGCGGCCCCGACGGGCGAGGCAAAAATAAAATCGTTGATGCCTTCAAGGCGGAGCGGTTCGCCGCGCGGATTTCCAGTCGCCGGTTCGAGGCGGGAAAGAATGTTCTGGTTGTGCCGCAGGAAATAGAGCGTGTCGCCGTAGAGTAACGGCGAGGAAACATAGGGCGTCATGCGGTTGAGTTTCCACGCGACACGATCCGTGCCGGTGATATCGCCTTTGGCCCCGGCGAGGCGGATGGCGAGCATCGCTTGCTGATAATAGCTATTCCCGGCGATCACGATGCCGTCGCCATAGACCGGGGACGAAACGACGTTGTCTGTCAGGCCGGCACATTCCCAAAGCAACGTGCCGTCGGCCAGGTTGTAGCCGCGCACCCGCTTCGTTGCGCTTACGACGATCTGCGGCTTGCCTTCGTGCTCGACCACCAACGGCGTGGACCACGCGGTTTTTTCGTCGCGCGCAACTTTCCAAAGCTGCTCGCCGGTGCGCTTGTCGAATGCGTAAAGGAACGAGTCGCCTTGGTGATCCCAGCACACGATCAGGGTATTGCCGTGAAGGACGGGTGAACTGCCTTCGCCATGCGCGTGAAGGGTCTGCATGCGGCCCAGGTTTTTTTCCCAGACCAACCGGCCCTTCAGGTCGAGGCAATAAAGTCCGCGCGAACCGAAGAACACGTACAAGTGGTCGCCGTCGGTAACGGCTGAATTGGAAGCCAGGCTGCCGGTCACGTGGCCGCCTTCGTGCGGCCATTCCTCGCGCAAGACTTTCTTCCATTGCACACTTCCGTCCCGGCGGCTGATGGCCAGAACGACGAATTGGTGGCGATGAGTAACCGGCACGCTGTCGTGAACGCCGGGCGCGTCGTCGTGAACGGGTTTCTGGGCCTCGCCGACCGGGACGGCCGCAGTCAGAAAAACCGAATCGCCGAAAACGATGGGCGAGGAGTGTCCCTGGCCTGGGAGGGGAATTTTCCAACGAAGGTTGTTGGTCTCGCTCCACTGGATCGGCGGGTTTGCGTGGGGCGCGACCCCGTTGGCCAGTGGTCCTCGCCACTGGGGCCAATGGTACATTCGGTCTCGAAGCGGGGCTTCACCCGCCAGCGCCGGGAGCGCGAATAGCAGACTGATGAGCGGGAGAATCCGCGGCAGAGAAGTCATGTGCTTACTTCGGTGAAGCGGCTTTTTGAGAAGCGCCATCGGGCGGAACAAAGTCGCCGAGCGCCCAGAGTACGCCGTTGAGCAACAATCTCCGGAAACTGTGATCGGCAAAATCACTGGGGCCGCCCAGCGACGTATAGAACACACGGCGGTTGTCGCGGGTATTGATCCAGGCGACTGGTTCAACCTCGGACTTGCCGTCCTCGGTTCGCCCGCTGAGCAACGGCGTCACCGTGGACGCCGGATTGCGGCTGCGGTACAGCGAGGATTTCGAACGAAACTCAGGTTGCACATTGTTCAGAATGGAGTTCGTGGACGCCGCTGCGATGCGCTGGATGATTGTCGCCGCGTCGCCGCCGTAGTGGTTCTCATACTTCATGCCGAGAATTTCCTCGTCGAAACTTCGCCATGTGCGCTCCTTCGGGATTTTTTCATCCTTCGGATCGAATCCATGACTTGCGGTCCTTATACCCACGACCGGCTTGCCGGCGGCGACGTGCGCGCGAATCGCGTCCATCATTGGCTTGGGCGCCGCACGGCGGCGCGTGCTGATCACGAGCAGGTCGGCGCTCGCGATTGTTTCCCAATTCTTGAAATCGTAGTCGTCGGTTTTTGGGGATGCCGTGACGAAGCTGATTTGGTAGCCGCGCCAGGCGAGTTCGCTTTTTACAAACTCAGGCAGCGTTTCCCAGGTTCGATATTCGTTTTCGCCCATGATGACCGCGATGTGCTTCCGCACGTCGCCTTTGAATCGGAACGGCTCGCCACCGAGGAAGTCGGAACTCGTGATGCTCGGGCACCAGAATTTTTCGATGTGCTCGATGACCAGTTCCGTTCCGCGAAAATGCGACACCCAGGGTCGCGAGCGGTGATTGTACATGGCATCGGTCAGGTCGCGCATCAGCACGACGTTCTGGCCCTGGGCGACCATCTGGCGAATCGAGAAAGGCCGGCCCAGCACGCACATGTTCACGTGAACGCCCAGCACGATGACGTTGGTGATGCCGCGCTGGCGCATCAGGTAGAACGCCTCGGCCGAGTCGGTGATGGCGTCACCCTCCGCGATCTCGATGGCTGGATGTTGTCGCGACCAGGCGCGGTAAGTTTTGCAGTCCGGGCAGCCATCGCAGCCCTGATCCGAATCGTCAATGGGCAACGGCGCTTCCTTGGTGAGATTAAGTGAACACCAGGTTTGCAGAGGCGGACTGGTTTCTACCCTGGGCGCGGACTGCGCGAGTTTTCGCCCCGGATGATCTTTGTAAAAATCCATGGTGTCGCTCGGGCAATGAATGACGAAAGCGCCCTTCGCACGCGCCGCCTTAACAACCTCGTTCATGCGCGGCGCCATTTCGCCGACGCGTGTGGTGGCATCGGGACACCAGTGTTTGTCCCACATGTCGCAGATGACAACTGCCGTGTGCTGCGCGTCCCATTGGACTGTTCCTTCGCGCGTCTGCCATTCGTTGGTGTTGCCGGCGACTGGAGTTCGGCTGCGCGTGCGCAGCGTCAGGATTTCGGCTCCCGCCGGCGCGACAAAGGCGGCAACCATCAACGTCAGAGCCAGCAACGATTGAACTCGATGGAAGTGGGGGCGCATGGCGGGACTTTGACAGAAGTAGCCGAGTGTCTGCAATGCCGGAAAGATCGCCGGCCACGGCGCATCTGGCAA
>CAZCZP010000258.1:0-5548 GCA_964502895.1 uncultured Bifidobacteriaceae bacterium | reverse complement strand
GTTTACGCGGGTACGAGTGCGCTTCCCAAGACGCGCAAGTAAGAGCAACCACGGCCAATAATCTCGATCCCGGAAATCAGGCAACTGATCTCCGGGAGTTTTTTTGGAGACCGGCTTTGAGACGAAATGTTTCTGCGAGTCGAGATGTGCTTGCCCTGAGTTAATCCCGGCGGCAATTTTGGGGCGGATATGACCCGCCAAGCCGTGAAATGAGAAAGCGAAAGTTCTGTTTGTTGACGACGACCCGATGTTGTCCGGGTTTACGTCAAGGTGCTCCAGAGTGAGAGCGAGCGATGGGAGGTGCGCAGCGCGACCAGCGGTAAGCAGGCGCTCGAGATGATGAAAACTTCGCCCTTCGACGTGGTTGTTGCCGACCTGCGCATGCCGGTCATGAGCGGCGTCGAGTTGATGGCGGAGATTTGCAGGCAGCATCCACAAACGTCGCGGGTCATTCTCTCGGGCATCCGCGATCAAGAGCAAGTGGCTCGGTGCCTCGGCGCAACGCACCAATTTGTTCCCAAGCCGGTGGATTTGGAAACGTTGCACGGCACCGGGGCCCGCATTTGCGCGTTGGACATGGCTTTTCATCACACGCCGGCGCGCAGCAACCTCCGTAGTTTCGGACCATTGACCGTGGTTCATATCGCCGACGTGTTGGAGGGAGAACAATCCAAAACCGCTCGACCCACGCCCGTTTCAGGTTTCGACAACGAGTATTTCACTGCGCTGAAAATCCAGGACCAGTTGGAGGACTGGCGCCGTCTCGCGCACCGATTGGCAAATCCCGCCCCCGCATGACGCGCAGTTTGCCCTGGATCGAGTGGCCATTCGGGTGTCGTCGAACTCCAATGCTCGTGCTGGAAAGGTTTGAATCTGCTCTTGACCGGATCGCGCAACGGGAGTTCTATAATTACGGAACTAAACTCAGGCCGTGCCTATGAAAACGCTTTCCTGTTTCGCTTGGAAATCGGGCATCCTCGGCAGCCTGGCTTTGCTGAACCTCGTCACGCTTGCCCTGGCCGATTTGCCCGTTATCGAATCCATTCGTGTGGAAAGCACGAATCTCGTCGTTACCGCACAAGTGCCGCCTGGCCATGCGCGCATCACGCTGGAAGCGCGCGAGGGTCTGGCCACGGGGGCGTGGGTGCCCGTGGCCGTGCAACAGATCAACGGGCAGGGAGGTGAACTGACCTTCCGCCTCGCGCGTGCCGGGAGTTTTGGGATGTTCCGCATTCGCGCGGACGCGACCGAACCCTTGCCGGCATTTTTCTTCTCAGGGACCAATGAGTTTGGCGCCCAACCCACCTCGGGAGCGCGGGATGGTCTTTCTGGGCTCGGTCCGGGAACTCCAACCGGCGGCGGAACGCCCGTCAGCCCTCGGGAAGTTGTCGAGTCCGATATTTGGAAGTTCGATGGCGATACGCTCTATTTCTTCAACCAGAACCGCGGACTCCAGGTCATTGATGTGACGAAACCTGATGAGGCCGCGTTGCTCGGTACTCTAAATCTGCCTGCCGCGGGCGAACAAATGTATTTGCTCGGATCAAACCGCGTCGTGCTGTTGACGCAAAATTATTGTGGAGGCTACAGCGGTTCTGGCGACAGTGAAGTGTTGATCGTCGCGGTTAGCAACGGCGTGCCGTCCGTTGCCGCAAAACTCGCCGTGCCAGGTGCCGTCACCGAATCGCGCCTGGTAGGTGACGCGCTTTATGTCGCAGCACAAACGTTGCGCCCCACGGTTGGCAGCGGCGGGAGCACATGGGAATGGGGCACGCAGATTTCATCGTTCGATCTTGCGAAACCGGATGCGCCTGTTGCGCGATCGAGTTTGTGGTACTCCGGCTACGGCGTCGTTGTTCACGCCACGGACATCTACTTGTTCGCCGTCACTCAGAATCCCACCAACTATCATAAGTCAGCCGTCAACGTCATTGATATCACCGCGCCGAACGGGACGATGAACGCCTACGACACGCTCACGCCGGCGGGGCGCGTGGCGGACAAGTTCAAGCTCGACTGGACTGATGGTATTTTTTCGGTTATTTCCGAAGTCTCAAGCGCTCCACTTCGTACGACACTGGAAACGTTCCGCCTGCCCGACCCGCGTTCGGTGCCGCCTTATTCTTATCTCAAACTGGGTGAAGTCGAGGTAGGCCACGGCGAACGCCTGTTTGCGACGCGCTTCGATTATCCACGCGTTTACCTGGTTACGTTCCTGCAAATTGACCCGCTCTGGGTGGTTGACCTCAGCGATCCCGCGCATCCCAAAGTCTCTGGCGAACTCGAAGTGCCAGGGTGGTCCACTTACATACACCCGCGAGGCAATCAGCTTGTGACGGTGGGGATCGAAACCAATCGCACCACGGTTTCGCTGTTCGACGTGTCCGATCCTGAAAAACCGTCCCTGCTGAGCCGCGTGCCAATTGGCAATCAATATTCTTCGAGCGAAGCCAATCAGGATGAGAAGGCCTTTACAGTCCTGGAGGACGCGGGATTAATCTTGCTACCGGTTCAGGGCAACACGACAAACGGTTGGCGAGCGTGGGTGCAATTGATTGACCTCGGCTCGAATTCGCTCGCCGCGCGCGGCATCATTGAACACGACTTCGCACCGCGCCGCGCCACTTTGCACCGGGACCGCGTCGTGTCGCTCTCCGGCGTCGAATTGCTGAGCGTGAATGCGACGGATCGCGACCACCCGCTTCTCACGGGCCGCCTCGAACTCGCATGGCCCATCAATCGCGTGCTCCTCTCGGGCGATCACTTGATCGAGATTACGACCGGCAGTTACGGAAGCGTTTACAGTTTGAACGAGTGGCGGAACGCGCTGGTTTCACCACCCGTCATCCGCGTCGCTCCCGCCGACCATCCGGATGACATTCTGACGACGCTGACACTCACCAACGCGCCCATCGTCGGAGCCACCTTGCGCAGCAACCGGCTTTATGTCGCGCAGGCGATTGCCGGCGGACTGGCCGTCTCCGGGGGATCGAATCCGCCTCCGCCAGCGCTCTGGCTCACAGTGGTGGACGTATCGAATCTCCCTGCACTGGCTACCCTTGGCGAAAGCGCTGTTGCCACCACGCAGCTTGGCTGGAACAGCGAATTGGAACCTGTGTGGCCAAGGCCGGACTTGCTCGTCTGGGTCGGTGGCGGCAACAATTTCTGGTGGTGGGGATCGTGGGATTTAATCGGCGGTCCCATGCTCCTCGGCGGTTGGTTCGCGCCTTACCCGCAATCAAGCAGCGGCGGACGCTTGTTTGCTTTTGACGTAAGCAATAGTGCCGCGCCTGCCTTTCTCTCCGAAACGGATCTCACGACCAACGGTTGGTGGAGTTTCAGCAAACCGTTCAGCGCCGACGGCCGGGTCTATCTTAGCCACGACGCGTTTGTGGAAATCACGATCACCAACTCAAACGGCAAGGTGACGAATTCTCCGCATGGTATTGTTGTCGGCTGGCCGACCGGTTTCCGGCGATCCTTCCTCGATGTTGTGGATTACGCCGACGCGCGCCATCCGACGGTGCGCAAACCCGTGAGCATTCCCGGCACCTTGCAGGGCATCTCACACGACGGCGCGCTGCTCTACACCATCGGTTTCCAATGCACGTCAACAAATTACTACACCGGCTACGAAGCCCTGGCCGCGAGCGCTTACGATGGCGTGGCGGCACATCTCGTGGATTCACTCTCGCTGTCCAACGTGTATCCGCACCCGGCGCTCGTCAGCGGAACGAACGTCTTCCTGGGCAGAGGTCAGGGCTACTATTACGGCAACACCAACATTCCTCCCACCTTGCTCGAAACGTGGACGGTTTCGAGCGCGGGTAAATTCGCCAAACTGGGCAGCGTGACGTTGTCCGGTGCTGCGTCCGACCTCGTTTCATTTCCGGGTCTGGTCGCCGCGCAGGTGGACTGGTCGCGCCTCGTGGTGTTGGATCATTCGGATCCCGCGGCTTTGCGCCAAGTCGGCCAGGGCCCGAGCGGTGGCTGCCTTTACTTCGACCTGCATCATGCCGACGCGGCGCCGGGTCGTGCCTTGTGGTTGCCGCTTGATTCGTACGGGGTGACAAGCATCAAGCTGTCGCCATAGTTACCTCACGGTCAGAATCCGGTAGCACCGGGAGGCAGGGTGAGTGATCCTCGCATCCACCTCGCAATAACTGTTGGTGCCCGGCGCACCGGGCGGAAGTGTGAATGGGCCGGCGATGGGAAAAAAGACGCCGGTGGCGCTTGGCGCGGCTTGAATGTAATTCGTCGTTCCGCCCGGCGCGGTCCAGGTGATGCACAGGTTGTCGCTTTGAAGTTCGGTGGAGACGATGATTGCGGCCGAGGGACCGCTTGATCCACCACTCGCAACGCACCGGGAAAACTCGGAAGTGTTTCCGCCTGGGTCCGTGGCCGTGGCCGTGATGTAATCGCCGGCAACGGAAAAAGGCAGATTGACGTTAAAATTGGTCTGACCTCCGGCTCCGGTCATGATAATTGCGCGGCCGATGAATTTCTCTCCTTCGCCAAGTCCTGAATCGTCGCACACAGTATTGGCAAAAAATTCCAGCGTGAACACGGTGTTGGGCGCGCTGTCCAGTGTCCCTTGGATGGCGATCGAACCGGCCTGAGTCACGGCACTAGCCAAGACCGGAAAGTTTTGCATCTTGTTTCCGCCGCCATCCACGTCACCGCCGGTATCGTTCGTGGAAGCGCCCTCCGTTTCATAATAAGGCAACAAATCTATCCCCAACCGGTTGCTGCCCGGACCATTGCTGTGGATGGAATTGCCCAGGACAGAATTGCCGAACCCACCGGTCGTGTTGGTTGCGGTAGAATCTCCAGAGATGAAAACTCCGTCCCCAAAATTTCCGGCGATGAGGTTGCCCGCGCCCGGCGCGTTCAACACGGTTTGGTTGGTCCGATCGAATTCGACGCCGATGGTGTTGTTGTTCCAGCCGAGAATCCAGATGCCGGCGCCGTTGTTGCCCAGCCCAGTCACCATCCCGTTCACATCCGTGCCGATAAAATTCCCCTGCACGCGATTGTTGGTGCCGCCAATTTGAATTCCATCAAGTGCGTTTGCCGAAATCAGATTGCGTTGGGCGGCATTTGTCCCGCCAACCAGATTGATCGAATCAAAGAGTTGAATGCCAGCGCCTCCGTTCCCGAGAGCTTTGGTTCCCGTTACATCTGTCCCGATGAAATTTCCTTGGATCACATTCTCTGGATCGCTGACGGCGAGTCCGATCTGGGTGTTGCCGGAAATCAGGTTTCGCTTGTCTGGTGTGGCGCCACCGATGGTTCCCGTGGAAGTCTGCCAGTCGATCCCATGAATCTGGTTCGCGAGCTTGTTGGTTCCGTACACGTCAGTGCCGATGAAATTTCCTTCCACCCTGCAACCGATGGCGAATTTTGACGCCCGGATGCCACTCCGGCGAAATCGGTTGATCACCAATCCTCGGACCACGTTGTAGGCATTTTGCAGATCAATTCCGTAGGCAAAGTTGCCGGTTCCGGCGAACGAGCCGTCCAGTTGGATCATCAGCACGGCGTTGTT
>CAZCZP010000257.1:0-5597 GCA_964502895.1 uncultured Bifidobacteriaceae bacterium | reverse complement strand
CCTATCGCGGACATTCTCTCCGAATTTCGCGAGCACGGCATCACGGTGTTGACCTCCATGATCGTGGGCTTTGATTACCAAACGCCGGAAGTCGTGGCCGGGGAACTGGCCGGCCTGATGAAGCTCAAACCGGCGCTGGCGCAATTTCTAATTTACGGTCCCGTTCCCGGCACGCCGTTCCACGAGCGGGTCATCAAGGAGAATCTGTTGCACGACATTTACACGACCGACAAGGATCTGTTCTACCGGCGCGCGGATGGTTTCCGCACGATGATGAAGCACCCGTCCCTCTCGCCGGAGCAGATCGAGGACATGCAGCGTTGGTGCTTCGAGCAGGATTTCCAGCGGCTCGGCCCCAGCATTTACCGCGTGCTCGAAGCGCGCCTGCTGGGCTATCAGAAACTCAAGAATTCAGCGAATCCCATCCTGCGCCAAAAGGCCGATTACTACGCGACCGAATTGCGGGTGGCCTATCCTGTGTTCCTCGCGGGCCGGCTACTCGGGCCGAACGCCGCCGTGCGCCGCTGGATCAGCGATTTGGAACGGCGCATCCAAGCGGAGCTTGGCCAGCCTGTCCTCGGTGAGCGATGCAAGTCCGTGCTGGCGGTGGGTGCCGCGCTGTGGACCGCGCTGACGCTGAAGCTGAATTGGTTTCAGCATCCCAAGTTGATTCGCACAACCTATCGCCTGCCGGACAAGCGCTGGGGTGCTTTTGAAATGTGGGAGGAACTCCATCGCAAAGTCGCCTCGCCGGATTTCTCCATCCAGGTTGAGCTGCAACACGCGAAGCAACAGGTGTGGTTGCGTCTGGAGGGCGCGCTGTCCGCGAGTGATGCCGAGGGGTTGGCGCGGCGAATTGGCGAATCACTCGCCCGGAGCAAGAACCGCCTCGTGCTCGACCTCAACAAACTTCATTGGGACGAGGCGACCGACCTGCAGCCATTGCGAGAGAAACTGGGGAACTATCGTTCGCGTATCCGCCTGGTGCTGCCAAGATTGTCGGTGGCCCATCCCGAACTGGTGCTCTTGGCCGGAAGGTTCCACCATTACCACGGCTGACCACTAATCATTCAAGCTTTCGTTAACCTCAAGGTTGGCGAACATTTCATTCTGCGCAACGGCCACGACCCCGTCCCATTGCGTTACCAGTTTGAAGCGGAATTTCCGGATTCGTTCACCTGGGAACACGTCCACAATCTGCCGGAAGATGTGGCGGTGAAGATCACCAAGGTGAAATTGGTGCTGGCCGGACTGCCAAGGGCGGTGTCGGGTTCTTGCGGCAATCACTGAGGCGAAAATATTCCGCTGGCGGCGGCCACGTAATTCCTTGACCTGAGTCAAGGCAGTAGCCGCCGTCCGCCCTATTCTGCAATCACTGATGAAGATTGCGCCGATCTATCTGGCTGGTCTAGTCGCTCTTTCCGCCGCGACTTTTGAACTTCAAGCCCAACCCTCCGCTCCTGCATCCGCGAACGTGCCTGCCGCTCTAACCGCCGGTCGCGCTGTTTACGACCTGCACTGCGCCGCCTGTCATGGGTTGACGGGCGACGGCAACGGGCCGGCAGCGGTGTGGCTCTATCCGAAGCCGCGCAACTTCAGTGCCGGGCAATTCAAGATCAAATCCACCCCCGGCCAATCATTGCCGACCGATCAGGATTTGCTGCAATCGGTCATTCGCGGATTGCCCGGCAGTTCGATGCCGAGCTTCTCGTATCTCACCGAACCGCAGAAACGCGATGTGGTGCAGTATGTCAAACACCTCACCGCCCGAGTTGATGCGTCCGGCAAGCTCGTCAATCTGTTCGCGGAAGCCGCTGCCAACGGCACACTCGCCCAGCCGGTGGAAGTGCCCGCCGAACCTGCGGTTGGCGTTCAGGAACTCACCTTGGGCCGGGACATCTACAAGAAGATGGCGTGCGCCCTCTGCCACGGCGAAACGGGCGCGGGCGACGGAACACAAGTGCCAACGCTCAAAGACGCCGCCGGACTCCCAATTCGTCCGCGCGACTTCAACACGGGTCTGTTCCGCGGTGGTCACACCGGGCGCGATCTGTATCTCCGCATCAATAACGGCTTGCCCGGCACGCCGATGATTCCCTATGGCGTCGAAACCATGAAGCCCGAGGAACGCTGGGCGCTCGTGCATTATGTGCAATCCATCCGCCGAACGGATGTTGCCGTCAACGACCTGCTTGCACCCGAGGACAGCGCGATTCGCGTGCAGAAAGTGGCCAAACTCCCGACCGACCCCATGGACAGCAATTGGGAAGCGCGCGACCCCGTGCGTGTGCCACTCAATCCGCTGTGGCCCGAACCCAACCAGATTTACGCCGTGGCGATTTCCGCAGTGACGGATGGCAAACAACTCGCCGTGTTGCTCCAGTGGCGCGATGAGTTGCCGCAGAATGCGGCCATCCGCGTGCAGGATTTTCAGGACGGCGCGGCGCTCCAGTTTTCGATGACCGGCAACTACGGCTTCCTCGGCATGGGTGACACGAACAATCCGGTGAACCTGTGGCAATGGAAGGCCGGCTGGCAGACCGAAGCAAACGGCAACGCCCCGGAAATGCGCGACGCCTATAATTCCATGCATGTGGACGCCTGGACATTTACCAATTACAGCACCGCCGTCACCGCGGGCAACGTGATCTCGCAGCCGCACAAGTCGCCGATCGAAGATGCCAACGCGCGCGGTTTCGGTTCGTTCCGGTCGCAGCCAATCAAACAGCAGAACGTGCAGGGTAAAGGCGTCTGGCACGACGGCTTCTGGAACGTGATCTTCATTCGCGACTTGAAATCCAAAGACGCGGACGACGTGAAGTTTGTCGCGGGCAAACCCGTGCCCGTGGCCTTTGCCATCTGGAACGGTGAGCAGGGTGACCGCAACGGTCGCAAGATGGTGAGCAACTGGTATCAACTGATTCTCGACGACGCCAAAGCCAGCGCCAAGAAACGCTAACCGACGATTCAACGAACAACGCTATGAACGACCACCTTTCCCGCCGCTCATTTTTGCAACGCAGCGGCCTCGTCGGTGCGGGCATCACCGCCGCACAATTTCTCCCGCTTCGTTTCCTTCAGGCGCAGCCGGCGGTGGACGACGTGCTCAACCCGCTCGCGCATTATCCGAATCGCAACTGGGAGCAACTCTACCGCAACCAATACGCCTATGATCGTCAGTTCTCGTGGGTCTGCGCGCCAAACGACACGCACAACTGCCGCATCACCGCGCACGTCCGCAACGGCGTCATCGTCCGCCTCGGCGAGCAATACGACATCCACACCTACACCGATCTTTACGGCAAGCACGCGTCCGCTGCCTGGGGCAACCGGCATTGCGCGAAAGGCTACACGTTCCATCGCATTCTCTACGGGCCGTATCGGCTGAAGCATCCCATCGTGCGGCGCGGCTGGAAACGCTGGGCGGACGATGGTTTTCCGACGCTCACGCCGGAGGTTAAGGCGAAATACAAATTCGACACGCGCGGCACAGACAAGTTCGAGCGCATCTCGTGGGCAGAGGCATTCAGCTACATCGCCAACGGGATGAAAGCCATCGCCACCCGTTACAGCGGTGAGCCGGGCGCGAAACTCCTCGAATCGCAGGGCTATCCGAAAGAAATGATCGAGGACATGGGCGGTGCGGGCACGCGCACGATCAAGACGCGTGGCGGCATGGGCTTGCTCGGCGTGTTGGGCAAATACGGGATGTATCGCCTGTGCAATTCGCTCGCGCTACTCGACGTTCATGTTCGCGGCGTGAAGCAAGAGGACGCCAAGGGCGGTCGCGTCTGGTCGAATTACACCTGGCACGGCGATCAAGCGCCCGGCCATCCGTGGGTGCATGGCTTGCAGAATTCGGAGACGGACTTCAATGATCTCCGCAATTCCAAGCTGATCATCATGAACGGCAAAAACCTCGTCGAAAACAAAATGGCGGACGCCCATTGGTTCGTCGAGGCGATGGAACGGGGTTGCAAGATCGTGGTCATCGCCCCCGAATACGGTGCGCCGTCCACGAAGGCGGATTACTGGATTCCTGTGCGTCCGTCCACCGATGCGGCGCTCTGGCTTGGCGTGACGCGGCTGATGATTGACAACCAGTGGTATGACGAGACGTTCGTGAAACAGTTCACGGATTTCCCGCTGCTCGTCCGCACTGACAACGGCAAACGCCTGCGCGCCGCGGAAGTGTTCCCGAACTACTCCAGCAAGCTCCCCGCTGACGGCCCGAGCAAGAAGGTTCAGGGCATCACCGACGAACAGCACGGGAAGCTGGGCGATTTCGTGGTGTGGGATGCGAAGTCCAATTCACCCAAGGCGCTCACCCGCGACATGGTCGGAGAAACGCTGGTCAAGAACGGCATTGAGCCGACGCTCGATTGGAAGGGCAAAGTCAAACTCGCCGATGGCAGCGAAACAGAAGTCGCGACTTCGTGGAATCTTTATCAGGTTCACCTCAAGGATTATGACCTCGACACGGTTTCCGAAATCACAAGTTCGCCGAAAGACCTGATCGAACGGCTCGCCAAGGACATCGCGACCACTACGCCGACTTCGATTCATCAAGGCGAAGGCATCAATCACTGGTTTCACGCGACCGAGGCAAATCGCGCGGCGTATCTGCCGCTCATGCTCACCGGCAACATTGGTAAACCCGGCGCGGGTTGTCATGGTTGGGCGGGCAACTACAAGGCCGCGCTGTTTCAGGGCAGCAAGCTCACCGGCCCGGGTTTCAAAGGCTGGGTCATGGAAGACCCGTTCGAGCAGAATCTCGACCCCAAGGCGCATGGCCGTGATGTCCACGCGCACTCCTACACGAAGGACGAAGAACCCGCGTATTGGAATCACGGCGACCGTCCGCTCATCGTCAACACGCCCAAGGAAGGTCGCAAAGTGTTCACCGGCAAAACCCACATGCCGTCGCCGACGAAGGCCATCTTCACCACAAACGTCAACCTGATCAACAACGCCAAGTGGGCTTACGGCATGATCAAGAACGTCAACCCGAACGTGGAGTTGATCGTCACGATGGACACGCAGATGACGGCCAGCGTGGAGTATTCCGACTTCGGCCTGCCCGCGAATTCCTGGGTGGAGTTCGAGGATTTGGAAGTCACCGCAAGCTGCTCAAATCCGTTCCTGCAAATCTGGAAGGGCGGCATCAAACCGCTTTACGACTCCAAGGATGACCTGACGATTCTGGCGGGCATCGCCGCCGCGCTTGGGAAGGTCACGGGCGACAAACGGTTTCATACGCACTTCAAATTCGAGCACGAGGGCAAACGCAAAATCTATCTCCAGCGCCTGCTCGACACTTGTACCACCACGGCGGGCTACCAGGTGGACGACATCATGGCCGGCAAATACGGCCCGCCCGGCGGCGCGCTGCTGCTGTTCCGCACCTACCCGCGCATCCCGTTCTACGAACAGGTGCATGACAATTATCCATTCCACACCGAGACGGGTCGGCTGAATTCCTACACGGACGACCCGACGGCGCTCTCGTGCGGCGAAAACTTCATCGTCCATCGCGAAGGCCCGGAGGCGACACCGTATCTGCCGAACGTGATCGTCAGCTCCAACCCGCTCGTGCG
>CAZCZP010000256.1:0-5665 GCA_964502895.1 uncultured Bifidobacteriaceae bacterium | reverse complement strand
AAGTTCACGCGCAAGGCAACTGGCCATTAACCAGCTTGATCCGATTTAGCCCGCACGTCCGCTTGACACGACTGCGTTCGTTGCTATTCTCCCGCGCTCCGCACAACGGGAGATTTCCTTGGATCGCGTCTCCTGGGTTTGAGCAGTGGGCGCGGAAGCAATTGATTTTATGAAACGCCAGTATCAACCATCAAAAATCCGCCGCAAACGGCAGCACGGTTTTTTGGCCCGCAACTCCTCGAAAAGCGGCAAGGCCACCCTGCGCAACCGCCGCCGCGTCGGGCGCAAGCGCCTGACTCCGGTTTAAGCCCAATCATTCCGTGTCTGCCCCCACGCCCAAGCGCCGCAGCCTGGGGCGCAAGTCGCGCCTGAAACTGGGACGCGATTTTTTGCGGGTGCGGCAACAGGGCCAACGCGCTGTGAACGGTTGCTTGATTGCCAATTGGCTGCGGCTGCCCGGCGATGCGCCTTCGCGGCTCGGAGTTGTGGTCAGCAAAAAAGTGGGCGGCGCGGTCGTGCGCAGCCGGGCAAAGCGGTTGTTGCGCGAGTCGTTTCGCGTGCATCAACACGAACTGACGCAAGCCGTGGACCTGGTTCTGGTGGCGCGAGCTTCGATTGCCGGGCAGAGTTTTGCCGGAGTGGAAAAGGATTTTTTGACGACGTTGCGGCGCGCGGGCTTGTTCAAAGCAGAATGCAGAGGAGACACGGAAGCCCGGTGAATTCAGCCCAACACATTTTGATTTTTTGCGTGCGCCTCTATCGCTGGATGCTTTCGCCGGCCAAGAATTTTTTCTTTGGTCCGCTGGCTGGCTGCCGCTTCACGCCGAGTTGCTCGGCCTACGCGCTGGACGCCATCCGCGCGCACGGCGCCCTGGCAGGAAGCTGGCTGGCGGTGAAACGTATTTGCCGCTGCCATCCGTGGCACGAATGCGGGCATGATCCCGTCCCGCCGGCCGATTCTGGAGCCGGTCGTTCCGAAGCCGGGCCGGCCCTGGCGCACGGGCGGCACTAAAGTAATTTCATGGATCGCAAATCTGTCATCGTTGTTGTCGTCTGCCTCGGGTTGATGGCGCTTTGGTCCGTTGTGTTGGTGCCGAAGTTGTATCCACCAAAACCCCTGCCCCCGGGCGATACCAATGTCGTGGCAACCATTGCGGCCACCAACGCAGCTCAAACCGCCATCTCGCCAACCCCGCCGACTTTGTCTCCGACCCCGGTCACAGCAACCCGGCCGACGTTCGCCACCAATCTGGCCGAGCAGACGCTGACGCTCACCAACGACAACGCGCGTTACACTTTCACATCACACGGTGGCGGTTTGAAGACGGTGGAACTGGTGCGGTACGCGGAAACAATTTCGCGCCGGCGCAAGAACGAGCCGTTGACCAACGGCGTGGTAAAGTTGAACCGGCACGCGCCCGCACCGGTGATGGCGGTGCTGGGTGATGACAGCGTGCAGGGCGACGGCATCTTCGAACTGACGCAAACGGCGAACGGTTTGCGCGCGGAGAAATCACTTACGAACGGGCTTCGGTTGATCAAGGAATTCCAGCTCGGCACGAATTACCTCATTCACGCGACCGTGCGCTTCGAAAACACCTCGGCAACGCAGCTGGCGCTCGCGCCGCAGGAGTGGGTCATCGGCATGGCCGCGCCCATGGGATTGGACGACAATGGCCAGAACGTCGGACTCATGTGGTACAACGGCGAGAAGAAGGAGAAAATTCTCAAGCCCTGGTTTGACAACGCTTCGTTTTTTTCGTGCGTCGGCTTGTCCTCGAGCCAGCCGCGACCGGAGTATCGTGCCGGCAGCAGCAACGTGTTCTGGGCTTCGGCGCAGAACCAGTTCTTTGCGCTTGTCGCCATGCCTGCTGAGCCGGCGCTGCAAATCGTCTCGCGCTCGGTGGATTTGCCCCGGCCCAGTCTCGATGAGCTGCCGCCGAACTTGAGAAACGCTCCGCCACCCAAGGGTTACTTCACTTTGCTCGCCTACCCGGGAATGGCGCTCGCGCCGGGGCAGCATCTGGAACGGCAGATCAACTTCTTCGCCGGCCCCAAGGAATACCGGACGCTGGCGCGCATCGCCGACCGGTTTCATAACAGCGTGGATGCCGTCATGGATTTCGGATGGTTCGGCTTTTTCTCAAAGGCCCTGTTGCTGGCGATGAACTGGCTGCACCAGACTCTGAACCTGACCTACGGCTGGGTCATCATTGTCATCACGTTCATCATCAAGACGCTCTTCTGGCCGTTGACGGCGGCCAGCACGCGCTCCATGAAACGCATGGCGTCGCTCCAACCGCAGATGAAGGCGCTTCAAGAAAAGTACAAGGACGACCCCGTCAAGATGAACAAGAAGATGATGGAGTTCTGGAAGGAGCATAAGGTCAATCCCATGGGCGGCTGCCTGCCCATGGTCCTGCAAATGCCCGTCTTCATTGGTTTCTTCTACATGATCCAGAGCGCGATTGAACTGCGCGGCGAGAGCTGGTTGTGGGTGACGGATTTGACCAAGCCCGACACGCTTTTCTACATTCCGGGCGTGGGTTTCCCCTTCAACTTGCTTCCCTTGCTCATGGGCGTCACCATGTTGTGGCAGGCGCGACTTACGCCGCCTTCGCCTGGCATGGACCCAATGCAGCAGAAGATGATGAAGTACCTGCCGCTGTTGTTCCTGTTCATGCTCTACAACTTTTCGTCCGGGCTGACGCTCTATTGGACCGTGCAAAACCTCTTGAGCATCCTCCAAACCAAACTCACCAAGACCGCCGCGCCCACCACCCCCGCCGCACCGGCGACCTCTCCGGTATTGACGCCGCGCGCAAAAAAGAAGAAATAAGCGTCGGCGCCGCCGACCCAACCCTCAACCCTCAACTCCATCTTGCCATGCCCGCGCAACCCAAAGACACGCTGGAAAAACTTCTCACGCTGCTCGGCTTTCCGGCCACCGTTGAAGAACACACCCTGGAAGATGGCCTCCTGCTCGACGTAAAGACGGAGGACTCCGGCCGGTTGATTGGCCGGCAGGGTCAGACGCTTTCCGACCTCCAGTACATCACCAACCGTTTGCTTTTTCAGCAGGACCAGAACGCGCCCAAGGCAATGGTGGACGTGGGCGGTTATCGCGCGGCAGCCCGCGACGCACTTGTGAAAAAGGCCCAGGACGCCGCCGAAAAAGTCCGCCGTTGGGGTGACGTGGTGGAGTTGGAACCGTTGGGTGCATTCGACCGGCGCATCGTGCATCAAGCGCTCAAAGACGATCCCGACATCGAAACCCATAGCGTCGAAGTTGAGGGCACGGAGAAAAAGGCCATTCTGCTCCGGCCCAAACATTGAGTTGTGGCGCAGACATCCGGCACATTCCGGTGGGCCCGGCCAAGGACGCCTCAATCCTGCCGGGAAGCGGAATCTGTCCGCGCCTGAAAAGTCTGAAACTCGGAATGGGTCGCGCGGAGAACCCTGGCGATGCGCGTCCGCTCGTCTTTTCCCAAATGGGCATAGCGCGACTCCACATTTTCCTCGCTCAGGATCTGCTGCAATCTCGCATAGACTCGTTTCTTAAGTTGCGGTGGCAAGGCGAGAAAGGAGTCCGAATAAATCAGGTAACTGCACCGGTTTTGGAATAGACGCCCGTCGAGGGAAAAATCCTTGAGTGAATGACCGTCCGCGGTACGGGGAACGTCTTTTTGAAACGCCAGCTGAAAGTCCGGCGAACCTTTCAATCCATCAGGCAACGCCGCCTCGTCCTGAAACAGCAAATCGTCCACCAATTCTCGGACGGCGCTTTCAAACACGCTCCGTACGCTGGCGTAAGCAAGTTCCTCCTTGGATGGTTCTTTTAATTCGCGTTGGAGCGCCTTTTGATACTCCAACATGCGACGGCAGTTCATTCCCGCGCGCGTGATCGTGTTTTGCATCGCGGTTTGATGTTCCAACACAAGCAACGCCACGATGTCGCTGCTGTTCGTGAGGTAACGTCCCGTGTCGAAGAAGCGCGATAGATCGGTCACGTTTGCGCCGCGCCTGAAATCCACGACCAACTCGTCGTTCTTTTCCTGCGTGAAAACGTTGCCCCGGTGCAGCGTGTTGCCATGTTTACCAGTGACGTACCAGCCGCCCCAGCGGTTGGTGAACGGCGTGCGAAAATCCACGACCTCCGAACCGCCCTTCAACAGCATTTCACCAGCCTCGTCCACATGAAGCGAACGCACGAACACGCCCGGGATATCGCGCACAAACGATCCGCCGTGGCAACGCAGGCAATCACTGTCCCGGATGAAATTCGGCTTCGCTTCCGGACGGATCGCAGCAGGATCCAGCGAGTAGAAGATCGGCCCGAGCATAGGATCTATCGTGGTGATTTCGATCAAGCCGGACGGCACCCAACCAACGTAACAATCATCGCCAAAATAAATGGCGCGCGGATGCTCCGGACTGATGCGCCCCCGTTGCAGACTGGTTTTCGAGAATACGACCACCTGGCTCTCAATCGGAATCTTCAATTCACGCAGCAGGTCCGAAACAATCTCCCGATCGCTTCCCCCGAACCTGACCGTTCCGGCGGCCAGTCGCGCCTGCAGTTTTGTGATCGCGTCCTTCGGCTGAGACGCCGAATAGTTCATCGGTGGCTGGTCGTACATCTCGGTCGCCCGCCCGGATGCCGTCCCATGAAGCATCGCGGCAAGCAGTCCAAGGCGAGACCAATAACGTTTCATGCTCAAATATCTCCGTCACCCTGCCGCATTCATCGGCAAATCGGGCGCGGTTGGGCATGATACTGCACTGCTCCTGGTGAATCCAGTTTGACTCAGATCAAGCAGTCGGGAAGTTTTTTGGGCCGTCTGGAATTCGAATCGCTTCGGCGCATTATTCGCTTTTGCAAATCCGGCTGACTCCGCTTAGCCTCGCTTCACTGTGGCCACTAAAATCAAGTTGAAGACTCCTGCCAGAATTTCTGCCAAATCCGCCGTCGCTGCGATTGTCTCCTGCCCAGTCGTTCCGCTCAGGGAAAGGCGGCTCACGTTCGGTGACAAGTGGGATTACGCACCCGCGCCGGAGGATTCCAAGAATTACGTCATCGCACCACGCCACGAGTTGTTCATCGGCGGGAAATTTGTGAAGCCGCGCTCGGGAAAATATTTTCCATCCATCAATCCGGCGACGGAGGAAAGACTTACGGAAATCGCCGCAGCCGATGAAGCGGACGTGGACAGCGCGGTGAAGGCGGCGCGCAAGGCTTATGACAAGGTCTGGAGCAAGATGCCGGGTCGCGAGCGGGGCAAATATCTCTATCGCGTCGCGCGCATCATTCAGGAGAAGTCGCGCGAGCTGGCCGTGCTTGAAACGATGGACGGTGGCAAAACGATCAAGGAAAGCCGCGACGTGGATTTGCCGCTCGTGGCGGCGCATTTCTTCTACTACGCCGGCTGGGCGGACAAGTTGAAATACGCGTTCCCCGGCAAAACGCCGCATCCGCTCGGCGTCGCGGGACAGATCATTCCGTGGAATTTCCCGCTGCTGATGGCGGCGTGGAAGATCGCGCCGGCGCTCGCGTGCGGCAACACCGTGGTGTTGAAGCCGGCGGAGACGACGTCGCTCACGGCGATGCGGCTCGCGCAGATTTTTCAAGAGGCGGAATTGCCCGAAGGCGTGGTGAACATCGTCA
>CAZCZP010000255.1:0-5673 GCA_964502895.1 uncultured Bifidobacteriaceae bacterium | reverse complement strand
CTGGCCGTGGCTAATCGCGATTCCCATGGCGATTGCGCATGTAAGCTTGGTATAGAATGTAAGTCTTGTGTATTTCATAAACTTCTGCCTCCTTGGCAACTGATTCGGTTTGATTTTCGACTTTCTCACGGCGTTCTCCGGACATGGACTGCCCGTACGAGGGCACAAACAATCACAGGACGAATACCGGGTGGGGTGTATGTAAAGAATCGTCTACATTTAGTCAAGGTCGAATTGCCAGTTTCTGCATGGCCGCATTGCCGCGTGGCCCCGCCCGCCAAAACATGACTGGTTCCACATGGTTCACCCATTCAACTTCCCTTGGCGGTCTTTTGGCGGTCTGCTAATGACTTGACGGTTTCAGCGCGTTGGATTACAAGGTTGCCGACCCAGGCCCGTTGCTATCGAGCCGTTTCGAGAAACGCGTATGACCGCCGCAGACAGCCATGTCCCGCCGATTACGGAGAATGGCAGGTCCATGTGGTCAGTCAGACGCTTCAACCAACCCGGTTCAAAGCACTAACCCAACCCACCGCTTGATCGCGGTTCAACCCAAAAGGACCTTGTATGAAAATCCAGTTTGCATGGGCCAGCGCGTTTGCTCTAGCTGTGACTATAAGCTCGCAGGCTCAATCAATCACTAACGGCATGATCTTGATCACGACGCGCAAGGAGCAGGATCTCACTTGGGGCGTCACGGATTCAGCTGAATCCAGGGGGCCGGGCCAGGCATCCCCTGGAGACGTGCTCATGGGCGTTGTTCTGGGAGATTACGGGTATGCGAGCCGCTTGGTTCTTGATGCCGAACTCAACCCGACTCAGATTAACCCGCTCACAACGACGCCCGGAGACCAGAACTTTTATCTTTTCCCTGCCAACCCAGTCTTCAACGCGGTTCTTGTGATTAACTCCGGCACCAGCGGTTCGGCCAACGTGGGAGCGCCCAACACCAACGGAATCCCCATCATGATGGGCGAGCATTCGTGCATTGCCAATGCCGTGCGCGCTTCCCACAACAGCCTTTACCTGTACGCGGCCCCGAATCCCAGCAGCACCGGGAGTGACGATGTCAAAGATAACGAACCCGGACAGGGCGCCAGCCAGTACATGGTGGTTGCGGCGCCGAACCACCCAATCATGCAAGGCATTCCCCTGGATTCGCAAGGGAGGGTGAAAATGTTTCGCGATCCGTACCCCGAGGAAGGCGCCTTCCCGACAGGCGTGGGTGCCCACACGCCATCCGGCGGCAAGCCGAACTACGAATACGCCTGGACTACCATTGATGCCGCGTTGGCGGCGCCGGGCACCACCGTGATCGGATTACTCGGCGGTAACACGAATCGTGCATGTTTCGCCGTGGCCGACATTGGCGGCCAATTGGCAGATTACACGACCGGCGACCCGGACCATCCTTGGTCAATCGCTTTCGGCGACAACAAAGCTCATCAGCGGCTGGTGCATTTTTTCATTAACGACCAGGGTTCCGGCGGTTCACGACGCTGCTTTAATTCGCTGACCGATATCGGCCGCGTAATTTTCATCCGCACCGTCAAATGGGCGCTCGGCGAAACACTTCAACCCTACCAGGGGTTGGGTTTGATTCGGGTGTCGAAGGTGGGTGCCCAACAGATTCAACTCGATTGGGACGGCGACGCCAAGCATCATTACAAAATCCTCGGCACCCGTAACCTTGCGGGCGCGTCCGATTTCTCAAACTGGCAGACTGTCGCTCAAGACATCGGCATCACCAATGGCACTGCGTCAGTTCGATTCGATGTTTCCAGCGCGGTGCAGTACGCCTACTTGCGCGTCGCGCCGATGCAATAGCCGTCGGCTGATTCGATCGGAGCGAAGCCGTCGCCAGTTTCGGATTGGCAACCGGTTCAAGGTCGCGCGCGTCCCGGTTGATCAGCGTCTTGCGCCAACATTGCGCCGATGCTTTGACGCAAAGCGTTCCGCATGCGCTTCGGACGGCGACTCACAAAAAAGTGTTGCAGCCATTCACAGTTATCGTCTACAACCATCTCCGCGTTCCCTTAACCAGCAGTCCCTATGAAAATTAGAAGCCTCAACCTCATTGTCGTCCTGTCACTCACCACTTTAATTGGAGCGGCCAACGCGGCCACTTTCACAGTTACCACCGCTGCTTCCGACGGTGCCGGAAGTTTTTCCAAGGCCATCCGCGACGCTGACGCCAGCGCGGATCTCGTGAATACGATTCGGTTCAACATTCCTGGTGTTGGGCCGCATTACATAGTGCCGCCGGTGGGGGGATTTCCGTTGTTGACCAAGGACAACACGACGATTGACGGTTACAGCCAGCCGGGGTCGTCGGTGAACACGCGGGCCATCACGCAGACCAACAATGCGGTGATCAAGATCGTGCTGGATGCGCGGGCGCCCAACGCGAACTTCCGGCTCATGGAATACGTGTATTACGGCTCGACGGTCGTATCCGATCCGGTGATCAACAATGCGGCCATGTATGGCGACGGCGTGAACCGGGAGCGTGGCGGATACGATCCGGGAGAAGTGGCGATCCTGGGCATTTACCGGGCGACCAATGTCACGGTCAAGGGCTTGGCATTTTTGAGCGATGGCCAGGGTGCGGACTACGCCATCGCCGTGGCGCAGGACTATGGATTGGACACGGCTGTGAGGGGGATCTTTGGCTACGACGAGGGGTCCTCGCGCGGTTTTCATCTGTCGGGCTGCTGGATCGGCTATGATCCCGCGACGGGTGCGGAACATTTGAGCGGGGCGGCGCTGGCGGCGTTTCGTCACCGTGACAAAGGCACGGGCGGCACGCGGCCGGAACTGCCCAACCTGGAAAACTTCAGCATCGGGGTGAAGCCCAAGTCCACCAATCCGCGGGCGCAATTCAATGTGATGGGGGCGTTGGGATTGACGATTGCGGCTGAGGGCATGCGTTGCACGGTGGCGGGCAATCAGTTTCTGGGGCCGGCGGACTCGGAAATTGGCCGTTACAGCGACACCCAGGTGCCGAGCATTGTTTTCGGCACGGACGGCGACGGCGTCAATGACGCCGACGAAGGCAATCTGTTTCCCGCCACATCGCCCTTGTTTTATAGCACGAGCGACAAAGTGTATGTGTTTGCCGGCAACATCTTCGGCCTGGCCCGTGATGGTTCCCGGCCCAACGCGAGCAAGTTTACGGTGGACGAGTTTAATCTGAGCGCCCGGACCAAGGCGCGCTTCGGATCGAATTTCGACGGGCTTAACGACGCTTTGGAAGGCAATACCGTGTATGACACGCTTGGGTTTACAGGCAGCAAAGCCGCTCCGGACAACAATGCGTGGATTCTGATGCGCGGCAATTCATTGATCAATAATGTGGCCCTGCCGATGGATGAAACCCTCGGCCTGAGCACGTTTGACAAATTCATTGATACGACGGGGGCCAATCCGATCACGCCGGCGATCAGCGCGGTGACGACAGCGTCATTGAGCGGCACATGCGGGCTGCCGCTGCCGGGGGTGGCGCAGGTGGTGGTGGATATTTACGTGGCCGACCCGGAAGGGGATGCGCAGACCATTCCCACCCCTCAAGGCAAGACGTATCTGGGCAGTTTTGCGGACAACGGCGCGGCGGATTCCAATCCGGCAGTGGGGGCGTTCACGTTCAACATCGCCAGCCTGGGCCTCTCCTCCGGCACCAAAATCACTATCACCGCCAACTACCTGAAGGCAGATGGCGGCGGACAAACATCTCCGTTTTCAACATCGGCGACAGTGACCGCCGGTCCTGGCCACTTCGTCGTCACGACCACCGCCTCCAATGGCGCCGGGAGTTTTTCACAGGCGATCCGCGATGTTGACGCGAGCGCGGCGCTGATCAACACGATCAGCTTCAACATTCCTGGTGTTGGGCCGCATTACATAGTGCCGCCGGTGGGGGGATTTCCGTTGTTGACCAAGGACAACACGACGATTGACGGTTACAGCCAGCCGGGGTCGTCGGTGAACACGCGGGCCATCACGCAGACCAACAATGCGGTGATCAAGATCGTGCTGGATGCGCGGGCGCCCAACGCGAACTTCCGGCTCATGGAATACGTGTATTACGGCTCGACGGTCGTATCCGATCCGGTGATCAACAATGCGGCCATGTATGGCGACGGCGTGAACCGGGAGCGTGGCGGATACGATCCGGGAGAAGTGGCGATCCTGGGCATTTACCGGGCGACCAATGTCACGGTCAAGGGCTTGGCATTTTTGAGCGATGGCCAGGGTGCGGACTACGCCATCGCCGTGGCGCAGGACTATGGATTGGACACGGCTGTGAGGGGGATCTTTGGCTACGACGAGGGGTCCTCGCGCGGTTTTCATCTGTCGGGCTGCTGGATCGGCTATGATCCCGCGACGGGTGCGGAACATTTGAGCGGGGCGGCGCTGGCGGCGTTTCGTCACCGTGACAAAGGCACGGGCGGCACGCGGCCGGAACTGCCCAACCTGGAAAACTTCAGCATCGGGGTGAAGCCCAAGTCCACCAATCCGCGGGCGCAATTCAATGTGATGGGGGCGTTGGGATTGACGATTGCGGCTGAGGGCATGCGTTGCACGGTGGCGGGCAATCAGTTTCTGGGGCCGGCGGACTCGGAAATTGGCCGTTACAGCGACACCCAGGTGCCGAGCATTGTTTTCGGCACGGACGGCGACGGCGTCAATGACGCCGACGAAGGCAATCTGTTTCCCGCCACATCGCCCTTGTTTTATAGCACGAGCGACAAAGTGTATGTGTTTGCCGGCAACATCTTCGGCCTGGCCCGTGATGGTTCCCGGCCCAACGCGAGCAAGTTTACGGTGGACGAGTTTAATCTGAGCGCCCGGACCAAGGCGCGCTTCGGATCGAATTTCGACGGGCTTAACGACGCTTTGGAAGGCAATACCGTGTATGACACGCTTGGGTTTACAGGCAGCAAAGCCGCTCCGGACAACAATGCGTGGATTCTGATGCGCGGCAATTCATTGATCAATAATGTGGCCCTGCCGATGGATGAAACCCTCGGCCTGAGCACGTTTGACAAATTCATTGATACGACGGGGGCCAATCCGATCACGCCGGCGATCAGCGCGGTGACGACAGCGTCATTGAGCGGCACATGCGGGCTGCCGCTGCCGGGGGTGGCGCAGGTGGTGGTGGATATTTACGTGGCCGACCCGGAAGGGGATGCGCAGACCATTCCCACCCCTCAAGGCAAGACGTATCTGGGCAGTTTTGCGGACAACGGCGCGGCGGATTCCAATCCGGCAGTGGGGGCGTTCACGTTCAACATCGCCAGCCTGGGCCTCTCCTCCGGCACCAAAATCACTATCACCGCCAACTACCTGAAGGCCACGGGAGGGCCAACGCTCACGTCCATTGCGCGAAGTGGCGGCAGTACGACACTGTCCTTCGGCGGCGGCACTGGACCCTACAATATTCTCAGGTCCTCGACCGTGAACGGCACCTACACTAGTTTTGCTTCGGCACCCTCCAGCCCGGCACTCTTTGCAGACCCGGCACCCATGTCATTCTATCGGGTCGGCGGGGCCGGAGGAAGCGGCGGTGGCCAGACCTCGCCATTTGCAGCTTCAGTTGCCGTGCCCTGAGCAAACAGTCTTGCCGATTGAAATTCGCGAGGCCCGCTGGAAACGGCGGGCTTTTTTTCC
>CAZCZP010000254.1:0-5704 GCA_964502895.1 uncultured Bifidobacteriaceae bacterium | reverse complement strand
CGAAACCATTTGATAGCTACTTCTGCGTGCTGCATCCGGAGATCTGCAACCCAAAAAATGTCCAAAGATCAGGTTGAGCGGCGACACTCCTGTCTCGGAAGTGGCCCTTTCGATTGTGAAGGGACGGTGGCTCGCCATTGGTGCCGGTGGTGGGACTCGAACCCACACGACTTTTTAAGGTCCCAGGATTTTAAGTCCTGTGCGTCTGCCATTTCGCCACACCGGCGTCACTTTAAGGCAACGACCGCAACGCTAACAGGAGTTGGGAAAAAAGAAAGCCGGGACCAAGGTCCCGGCTGGTTGGGGTTTGGTTTTTGTTGGTTTAGGGAATTGATCCCGTCAATGCCGGTGGCCGTGCCTGCGCCCGTCGTTGCCATGGTGTAGGTAGTCATTGCACGCCGATCGGCCAAAGTCGTGTCGGTATCCGTAGCGATAGCGGGGCGGTGGCAAACAGGGCCGGATCCGTGGCGGGGGACAAATTGGTCGTGGCAGGCAGACCGGTGGCGGACAGACGGACACCGGATGACGAATCACTGGTGGTGGAAATGGAACGCCGATTTGGACGCGCACTCTCACCCCGGCTTGGGAGACGGCAACTGCTCCCACGAGTATCGCTGCTATCATGAGTAGTTCTTTCATACGTGCATGAGACGAAACCCGCGGATGCGTCTTCGCCTTCGCGAAAGGTTTTTGGACTTTTTGTTTTGAATACGCGGGGCAAACAAGCGTCCATGCGCGCGACAGCAAGCTTGCACGCCGGGTAACCGGCGATGTTGCCACTGGAACCGGACGAAAGACCGGTTGGCCTCACTAAATCACCGGGCTGGTGACCTGGTAGATTCGATCAGCCGGCGAGCCTCGGACACGGACAGTTTCTTAACCGGCAAATCGTAGCCCAACGTGTCACCGTTCGGCTTGAAGCCGCCGCCATCCACGTCCACGAAGATGGGGTTGTGATAGGCGCAAGGCCTGACTTTGGATTGCGGGCTCGTGCCGAACCCGGTCGCGAGGTCGCGGTTCTCGCCCATGGCGACAACGATCAGATGGGCGTCCTCGCGCAGGTTCACTTTCAAGGTCCGGTCGAATTTTACCACGCCACTGCCGAACCAATCGGGATGCGACGCGCGCGTGAAGTTCAATTCCTTCCGCTGACGGCCATTGACCAGCACTTGCACGCGATCAATGTCAATCCAATCGGTACATTGCACTTTGATTTTCAGTTTTACGCCGCCGCGACTGCGCGTCGTCCCACCGGGAAAGACCCCGTCGTCCGTTTGCACTTGGAGGAACGGGCCGCTGGTTAGAATGGATCGGCCAGCCTTGGCGTGGCGGCTGTTCTCGACCCAATCAATTTCCGCGGGCTTGTCCGTCCGGCTCGGCATATACATCCGCCAACTGCCGACCCCGTTTCCGTAAACGGAATGCGCGTCGTTCACTGCCATCGCGGCGTAGCGATGGCCCTGGTTGAGCATTTGCAGCCAGATGAACTCGCGAATGTAATAGACACTGTCGTTGCCAGCCTGGTCCGGAGCGATGCGAAACGGCCTGCCGCCGAGAATTTCACCGTCGCGGTAATTTTGCGTCTCGACACCATCAATGAGTTGTGCCAGTCCCAGGAAACCACCTTCGACTTTTCCATCGGCGTCGCGGTCAATGAAGTTATGCACCATGTCGGGGTGGTTGATTTGAATCCAGCGATTCGGCTCGGCGCCCTGCCAGTCGCGCAGGAGGATCGCGCTGACACGCGGATCGGGATTCCAGACCGGTGCGCCGGAGTCCTGTGTGAACGGTTCGGGCTTGAACGGGAAGGAGTTCAAGTGTGGCCCGCTCCCGGTCAATTCCAGGCCAGGCACAGTCTGCATTTCCCCGGCCAAACCAAGCTTCTCAATGTGAGGCCGCCAATCGTAGAGTCGGTTGTGTTCCGTTGTCGGCGCGAACTCGATGTGCTCGGCGGCGAGATTGATGATGCGATCATCCGTGCCGCAAGTGTTGTCGCCGCTGGGCGTGGAATGATTGTGATAATCGGCGCTGACCCAACCGGTCGTGTCCACAATCCGCTCTAAGGTGCCGGCGAACGTCTGGGTTTCTTCGCGTTGCAACTCGATCGCGCGCTTGATGTGGTTGAACTCGATGCCGCGCGTGACGGTGATTTCGTATTTGCCCGGCGGCAGGGCGACACGAAACTGTCCCTTCTCGGAATGATACTGGTCCACACAACCGTGCGCCCGGTTGTGCGGCCCGAGGTTCGGAGATTTCGTGCCTTCGATCCCGCGGAACTGCGCCTTGCAAGGTATGCTCTTTCCCGCCTCATCGCGAATGTCGAACGTGACCGAGGCTGCCAGATCCATCGTGGTGTCGGCGGCCAAGTTTTCGCCGGCTTTGACCAACACAGCTTTCTTCACGCTCGCGCGTCCCAAATCGGCAAACTCAAGTTCATAGTCGCCTTCGGTCAATTGAAAGCTGAAACGTCCCTGTGCATCAGGGTAGGCCGCGGGGTTGGTTTTGGCTTGCGCCGCGCTGTTGCGCGCAATGATCTCGGCGGTGGAAACTGGCGAGCCATTGCGGTCTTGAACCTGTCCGGACACGTAGCCCGTTGGTCCGCGCAAAGAGGCGACCAATCCGATCGCTTCGGCTGGGGAGTGCCCGACCGCCAGAAAGCGGGTGAACGTGACCGTTTGGTTCGGCGTTAGCTCCAGGGGTTTTCCGGGAGAAACCCCTTCATCGCCGTCAATGATCCCGGAGGCATAACCGGCTTTGTCGCTCGGGTCCACCGCATCCGCCCAGTGAATGTTGTGCGCATTACCTGTGCGCAAAAAAGTGGTCCAGCGATCTTCGGTGGTGACTTGCTGGGTTGCGGTAGTCTCATTTCGGAAAGTGGTGGTGATTTGGATTCCCTGCCAATCATCGCGCAAACGGTACTCGTGGCGCTTGAAAACCCCCTTGTTGTTCGGAGCTGTTACAACAGTTTCGATGACTGCTTCGCCATCGGAGCCGTCCTTGGCCACGCGCACCCAGGAGACGAATCCCCGTTGACCCGACGGTGCGAAGACCGTGAGTTGGTCGTTGTTTGCCCGGCGCAGCGTCAGATCGTACAGGCAGCCGGGCGTGATTCCGTCCAAACCATAGAACGTGCTCATGTTGGCACGGCGTAATGGCAGGTTGCCCGAGACGACGGCTTCAACCTTGTTGTTGCGGAGAACGAAATCTCCGACGATGCCGTCGGCTTCTTTGCCGCGCGGCAACTGTTCCCGGTGCTCGCGCCCGACTTCGAAGGCTTCAGGTGCAGCCATTGCACTCGCCGCCAACATGACTAACGAACAAGTGAACCGGCACATTCTGAGTGGGAATCGCTTTGGATTGCACATGCGCGGACAAACGTTACGGCATTTCCCAAAACGCGGGCAAGCTAACGCCGACGAAACTCACGTGCAATTTGGCGACGTGGCCGTGGCCCGGGGCGCCTTCCGTCCGAGTTCATTTCGACTCCAAAAGCAGATGAATATCCATTTTCATGGTCATGGTCTGCTTCTGGCCGCCCATGTTCATCGTCATGGCCATTTCGGACTTTGAATCCACCGTGGCCTGGGAGGGCAGTATGTGCGCGAGATTGATGGTGGCCCTGCCGGTGCCTTTGGCGGTCATCTTCGTCACGTCCATTTTCAAGCCGGGCATCGAGGGATTTTCGATTTGTTGATTGGCGGCCTGTTGAGTGACGGTACTCTTCACGGTGAATTCCTGACCTTCGAGGGCAGCCAGTTCGTAGGTTGTGGTTTGATCAATCGTCATTCCTTGTGACTTGAGTGGCAGCTTGACTTCCCATCGCGCCCCTGGCCCGACGGGTTCTTCCGGAAATCCGATGGTCATGGCCGTGAACGAATCACGCATCTGCTCGACTGCCTGCCGCGTCTGGGCGTCGGCGCCCGCCGGTAACTTGATGTCAGTTTCCTTGGCGAGGCCGCGGCTGGAAATGATGCGCGAGCCTGAAAGCCCTTTGAGGCTTTCAAACGAAGCTTTGATCGCGTCGGCCACCTGAGGCATGACATCCGCGTCGGCAGTTATCGCGGCCTCCCCCATGACAGTTTCGAGTGTGATATCGCCATCTGAAGAAACCTCCTTCACCGTCATCTCGGAATTCATCTTGATCCCGGGCATTTTTATGGCTTGCGCCGGCAGGCCGCCGATTTCCATATCCATCGCGATTTTCATGGTCATATCCAACACTTGTTTGTCCCCGGGCTTGGCCCGGATGCGCAATGGTTTGCGGGGTTCGGCGCCGGCATCGAGGAGCTTGACCTGTGCGCCCGATGGCGCGGACGCGGATTTTCCATCGGATTTCGGCGCCGCTCCAGGTTCAGCGGGTTGGGCAGTTGACGGCGGTTGCGTGAGGGCGGCGATCTTCTCTTCCACATATTTCAACCGAAAGCCAACAACTTTCGTGTTCCAGATTGGGTGGTTCTTTTTGAGATTCAACAACGCCCGTTGCGCCTGCTGGTACTTCGTTTTCGCGGAAGTCTTGTTGCCACCCTCATTTAGCGTGTCGGCTTGATCAATGACGCTGAAGATCTTCAGGAATTCCGCCTCCGGGTCTTCCACCACCGCGTTCAGAGTCGGTGCCGCGAACCACAAAATCGCAAGCAATCCGCAGAACCATTTCATTGAGTTGCGAAACTGTATTTTCGACGCGATGGCCGCGAAACAAGGGTGGGTGCCAGTCTTGATCATGCGCGCCAACTCTAAATCGCAGTGGAATTGCGTCAATCGAAAACGAGGGTTGGGCAAGTGTTGGGAGTGGCCGGAGCCAACAAAGCCTGGATGGGGGGGGCGGCGGCATGTGGATTGGCGTCAGGCTGCAACAGCGCATTGCGGATCAAGCCAGATGGACGGCAGCCGGGTATTGCGCGACCGCGAGCCCATCTTTGCCCATCGAGGCGTCGCGCCGTCAGCGGTTGCAGCACTTCCACTCCGGCCCAGCGTCCGTTAATCAACCATCGCCGAGGCGTGCATTCCGTTTGCGGGCAGGTGATGCGATTCGTTGCCGCACTGGCCAGTCTTTTTGATCGTCCGCTGGCTGCGCATTGAGGTCAGCGTTCGCCGGTAGGGAAACTCGGCGATGCGGGTTTGAACTCGAAGGCGGCAGTCGCCCGGTCTGGGGATTCAGGCAAATGCAGTGTTTGCCTGCCCCGGAGGGCGACACTCCACCACTCCGCGTGTCGTTACTGCGCTTGACGCCAGCGGCGTCAATCTTCACTGTTTTGCCTCACTTGGCCCACGAGTTGGCCCGCGGATTTTATATGAGCAACGTACAAAACCCTTTTCATTCATTGCAACAATTTGACCTTGGAAATGGTCAGAAAGGTTCATTCTGTTCGCTGCCGCTTTTGGAAACATCGGGAATCGGACCGGTTTCCAAACTGCCGGTTTCCATCCGGCTGGTGCTGGAAGCGGTTTTGCGAAATTGCGACGGCAAGAAAGTGACGGAACAGAACGTCCGGGCGCTGGCCAACTGGAGGCCGAACGAATCGCGCACGCAGGAAATCCCGTTTGTGGTCGCGCGCATCGTGCTGCAGGATTTCACCGGCGTGCCCTTGCTCGTGGACCTTGCGGCGATGCGTTCGGCGGTGCAACGCCTGGGCAAGAATCCAAGAATCGTCGAGCCGCTCGTGCCGGTGGATTTGGTGGTGGACCATTCTGTGCAGGTGGATTT
>CAZCZP010000253.1:0-5730 GCA_964502895.1 uncultured Bifidobacteriaceae bacterium | reverse complement strand
TCTGCTTCATTGACACCGGCTACATCGGCCACGTCGGCCCGAAAATCCGGCGCGGGCTGTTTGAATTCTTCGCGGCGCTTTCCGAATACGATTACCCGCGCTGCGCCGCCGCGCTGAACCGGATGTCCGAGCACGAATTGAGCGGCGCGCTGTTGGATGCGTTCGCGGTAAAATTCCTCGAACTTTACGCCGACTTCAAAGACCGCAGCGTGGCCGAGGTGAGCCTCACCCGGAAAATGATGCAGACCATCAAGCTCGGCGTGCATTCCGGGATGACGTTCGAGAAAGGCATCTTCGCCATCATCCGCAGCCTGATGTATCTCGACGGCATGGTGCTGCGCTGCAAGCCCGACGCCGTGCTGCTGCGAGACATGCGCCGCTTCATCGGCGAGTTTGAAAGAAGGATGTGAGCGCTGAACGCTACAAATACCCGAGCCAGGTCACAGCTTCGTCTTGATGCCGCACGCACGCAAGGCGCACCAGCCGCGCAGCGCTTCGAAGGCAACGAACACTCCCGACGCCATCAGGGCGATGCCCAGCCATAGGGACACGGTGAAACCAAAGCCCGCTCCCACGAGCAGCACCAAGGCGCCGAGTCCGCGGACGAGCCGGCCCTTGTTGTCAATGTTGCGGGAGAAGAACGGTTTCATCGTTTCACTTTCTTGGCCGGCTTGCGCAGGTCGTCCAAAGCCGAGTAGAGGTGGGCAAGGTCATTCACTTGCACCGCGCCGATTTTTTCCATGGCATCGCGATAAGCAGGCGTGGCGCGTCCACCGACGAGGAGCGTGACCTCTGGCGGCAGCGCCTCGTGCAGTCGCGTCAACTCGCCTTCCAGCCGCGGGTCGTCTTCGGGATAGACCAGGCTCAACGCCACGGCACGGGCGCGGTTCTGCCGGGCGGCGCCGGCGATTTCCGCCGCCGGCAGGCTGGCGCCGAGGTAGGTAACGTGCCAGCCGAGATTCGCCGCCGCCGCACCGACGAGCAGCGCGCCGAGTTCGTGGATCTGTCCCGCCGGGGTTGCAACCACCAGCACGGGTGCGCTCTCCGCTCCAGCGAACGGCTTGGCCGCGTGCCCGAGGAAAACCCGAATCACCGCGCTGGCGAAATGTTCATGCGCCGCGGTGATGGTGCCGTCACGCCACAAGTCGCCAATGGTTTGCGCGAGCGGTGCGACGACGCGTTGCAGCAACCCCTGCGCGCCCAGGTCAGTCGCGGCGCGTTTCAGCGTCTCTTCCAGCGCTCGAGCATCGAGGGATTTCACAGCCGTGACGCATTCATCGAGGAACGCGTAACCCGCAGGAACGGCAGGCGCAGCGGCCCGCGACCGAGAAGCGTGGCCGTTGGCGTCGCGGGATTCCTTGGCGAGTTGGCGCAATGTCTCGGTCGGCAGCTTCGCGACGTGTCCGATGCTATGTCCGGCCTGCGTGATGTCGCGCAGCAGACTCAGCCGCTCGATTTGTTCGTCGGAGTAAAGGCGGCGGTTCGTCCCGGTGCGCTCCGGCTCCACAGCGCCGTAGCGTTTCTCCCAAATCCGTATGACATGCGCGCTCAATCCCGTGCGCCGCGCCACTACTTTGATTGCTTGGTGGGCTTTAGCCATATATATTAGACAGAAATGTGACAAATCAGCAACATATTGCAAGGAAAAAATCCGCGCCCGTTGAGAACTCCTCAGTAATATGCTGAATAGTGCCATTATTCCAAGAATAACTCTCCAGTCTCCGTCTCTGAAAATAAGTTGAGACAAATTGTTGACAGATAGACACAACTTAGACATATTCTTCACAAGTTCAATGCTGCTTGGCAGCAAACTGAACATGAAAACAAAACGTGAACCTCGGATTACAAACGCAAAAGTCGCCCGGTGCCGGCTCATCGAATGCCGGTTCGCCAAGACGACTCGCTTTGCGGTGGTCGTCCGGGTTCACACCAAAAACCACAAGACCCCATACGAACCATGAAAAACATTCGCATCCTCGCCCTCACATTGTTAACCGCCACGGCGGTCACTACCAATCTGGCTCACGCCGACACCGAGTGCGCCAATAAGAAAGACATCGTAGCTGTCGCCTCCGGCGCGGGCAGCTTCAACACCCTTGTCGCCGCCGTGAAAGCCGCCGGCCTCGTCGAGACCCTGCAAGGCACCGGGCCGTTTACGGTTTTCGCGCCGACGGACGAAGCCTTCGCCAAGTTGCCCAAGGGCACAGTGGAAGGCCTGCTCAAGCCCGAGAACAAGGAAAAGCTCGTCGCGATCCTGACCTACCACGTCGTGGCCGGCAAAGTCATGGCGGCGGACGTCAAGACGATGAAAGCCAAGACCGTCAACGGCCAGTCGCTCGATGTGAAAGTTGCCGACGGCGTCGTCACCGTTGACAAGGCCAAGGTTGTTAAGACCGATGTGGCCGCCAGCAACGGTGTGATTCACGTCATTGACACCGTCGTGTTGCCAAACTGAAGCGCGCGGCGCAGGCGGAGAGCCGCTGGCTCTCCGCCTTGCCCGCCCAAATTAATTCAGCAATCAACAAATTGTTGTGACCTCGGCTCATTTCAACCGGCTTAGGCCTTCGAGGGCCATCACCGTTCCGCGCCTCACCGGCCGTTCGAAGAGGCTGAGTTCTGTTGCGCAGTCACGAACTGTCAACGGTTACTTTCGTTCCGCCACCAACGACCTTGAGGCAGCACCCGTCAGCGCCGGGCCTCGAGTCCGATTTTCAGCCGCGTGCGAACCACCGACCATGGCTGATTCCGCCCGGTCTGACGCCCTCACTCTCTATCTGCGCGAAGCCGCGCAAGTACCGTTGCTCACGCGCGCCGAAGAGACTGCGCTGGCCCGGCGCATTCAGGACGGAGACGAGCAGGCTCGCGAACACATGATTCGCGCGAATCTCCGGCTCGTGGTCAAAATCGCCCGCGATTACGAGAACCTCGGCCTTCCGCTGCTCGACCTGATCAACGAGGGTAACCTCGGCCTGATGAAAGCCGTTGAGCGCTTCGATCCCGACAACGGCGCCAAGTTTTCCACTTACGGTTCTTTGTGGATCAAACAGCAAATCCGCCGCGCGCTGGCCGGCCAAGGCAAGACCATTCGCCTGCCAGGGCATGTGGCGGACAATATTTACCATCTGCGCAAGGCTGAGACGAAGCATGAGCAGGACTTCGGTCGCGAGGCGAGCAATGCCGAGTTGGCCGAGATGCTCAATCTTTCCGTGCGGCGCGTCACCCGGTTGCGCGAGGCTGCCCTGCGGCCCGCCTCCCTCGACGCGCCCCTGGGTGAAGATGGTTCCAGTTCGATTGCTGAAATTGTCGCGGACGAAAACGCCGTGAACCCCGCCCAACGCACAGAAGTCAGGGATGCGATCTTCCGGCTTCGTGACCTCCTGGCCCGGCTTCCCGACCGCGAGGCGAAAATTATTCGCGCCCGCTTCGGTCTCGACGATGGTCGCGAGCGCACGCTCGAAACCATCGGCGCCCGGCTGGGGGTCACGCGTGAGCGAATTCGCCAACTCCAGCAACTCGCGCTCACCAAACTCCGCCATATGCTGGAGCAGCCACCATCTATTGTGCCTGCCGCCTGAATCGCAAACCCATCCCAACCCTCGCGAACCAAAGAACCGAAAAGACCATCTCCTGAGCCTCGACTTGCGCCAACACAATCTTTAGAACGCTCCTTGCATCTGATCTCCATGACACGATTCTCGACCATCCTCTTCGCGTTGGCTTCCCTCGCTGGCGCCGCTCACGCCACCGCCTCTGACTGGCCGCAATGGCGCGGACCGGATCGCGACGGTCAGGTGCATGGGCCGGCCTGGCCGGACAGGCTCGATACCAATCACCTCCGGCGGGCGTGGAGCGTCGTGCTTGGGCCAAGTTACTCCGGCCCCATCGTCGCCGCTGATCGCGTTTTCACGACTGAAACCAAGGACAAAAAGTTCGAGGTCGTGACGGCGTTTGACCGGAAAACCGGTAAGGAGCTTTGGCGCACCCAATGGGAAGGCTCGTTGAGCGTGCCTTTCTTCGCGAAGTCGAATGGCGACTGGATTCGCGCCACGCCGGCGTTTGATGGCGAAAGCCTTTTCGTCGCCGGCATGCGCGACGTGCTGATCTGCCTCGACGCAATGACGGGCAAGGAGCGCTGGCGCTGCGACTTCGTCAAGCGACTCGAAGCTCCCGTGCCGGATTTCGGATTCGTCTGCTCGCCGCTCGTGGACAGCGACGCGGTTTACGTGCAGGCCGGCGCGAGCTTCGTGAAGTTGAACAAGCGCTCCGGCGAAGTAATCTGGCGCACGCTCAAAGACCAAGGCGGGATGTGGGGCAGCGTGTTTTCGTCGCCGGTTTTCGCCACGCTCGCCGGCAAGCGCCAGCTTGTCGTCCAGACGCGTGAAAAACTCGCCGGCGTGGATCCCGCCGACGGCAAGGTCCTCTGGGAGCAACCCGTCGAAGCCTTCCGGGGCATGAACATCCTGACGCCGCTGGTTCACGGTGAAACGCTTTTCACCAGCACCTACGGCGGCAAGACGCTTGGCTTCAGAGTCACTCAGTCCGACGGCAAATACTCAGTTGCTCGGGCTTGGACTCACAAAGCGCAAGGCTACATGAGCACGCCCGTCGTGATTGATGGCGTGGCCTACACCCATCTCAAGAGCCAGCGCTTGATGGCCATCGAAGTCGCCACGGGCCGCGAACTTTGGACCAGCGAAAGTTCTTTTGGAAAATACTGGAGTCTCGTCGCGCAACGCGACCGCATTTTGGCGCTCGATGAGCGGGGCGAACTGCTTCTCTTGCGAGCGAACAAGGAAAAGCTCGACCTCCTCGACCGCCGCAAGCTCGCGAAAGCCGACACCTGGGCTCACCTCGCCGTCTCGGACGAAGGGCTTGTCGTGCGCGAACTCAACGCGCTCACCGCCTTTCAATGGCAGCGCGGCGCAGAGGCGAAACCATGACCACGGCGAGCCTCGCGCCGGGTCGAAAAACACCTGCGGTCCGCACCAACACGGGCGAACTGCGCCTTGGACTTTGCTGCCAATTCGCGCACGAACCGATCAAGTTCCGCACCACGACGGCGACGGCAATGCTGCGTCTCGCGAAGCGGGAGCGACTGGCGCGGCTGGCGGAACTGTGTCGCGTCAACGCGGAGGCGCTGCTGGCTTCGTTGCAATTCTGCGCTGCCAATGGCATCGGTGCGTTCCGCATCAACAGCCAGATCCTCCCCTTGAAAACGCATCCGACGGCGGGCTATGACGTGGTCGAATTACCTGACGGTTCGGAGATCATTCAGTGCTTTGAGCAGTGCGGTCGTTTTGCCCGCGCCAACAACCTGCGGCTGTCGTTTCATCCCGATCAATTCGTGGTGCTCAATTCGCCGAACCCCAAGACGCTCGCGCACTCGCTGGCGGAGTTGTCTTATCAGGCTGAGGTCGCCGAATGGGTTGGCGCGGATACGGTGAACATCCATGGCGGCGGAGCGTATGGCGACAAGTCGAGCGCATTGCAGGCGTTGCGCAAGAATATCGAGCGACTGCCCAAGCCGGTGCGTTCGCGGCTTACGTTGGAAAACGACGACAAGGTTTACACGCCCGCTGATTTGCTGCCCGTGTGCGCGGACACCGGCGTGACGCTCGTTTACGACGTGCATCATCACCGCTGCCTGCTCGATTCGCTGAGCGTTGCCGAGGCCACTTTGCGCGCGCGCAAGACCTGGAAGACCGAGCCCCTCTTCCACATCTCCAGTCC
>CAZCZP010000252.1:0-5803 GCA_964502895.1 uncultured Bifidobacteriaceae bacterium | reverse complement strand
GACGTTTTGTTTGTTTCCAAAGGCCGCCTGGACATCATTCAGAACCATCTCACCGCAGCGCCGGACTTGGCGATGGAAGTGATCTCGGAAGGAAGCTGGCAGCGCGACCGCATCCAGAAAAAAGCGCTCTATGAACAGTTCGGCCTGCCAGAGTATTGGATCGTGGACCCGGACAGCCGCAGCATCGAGGTGTTTGCCCTGGTGAACGGTAGCTATCAATTGCATGGCAAAGCGTCCGGGCCGAAGAAAGTCGGCTCAAAGTTGCTGGCGGGGTTTGAGGTTTCTTTCAGCGAGTTGATTCCGTAAAGCCGGCGTGCATTCGTTGAAGGCACTGAACTTTCTGCGGCAACAGGCTTCAATTATCTCAAGAGCGACAACGACGGTATCACCGCGTGGATTTTCATTCTTCCATCCGCCTTCATCCCTCCGGGGTGAGGCGGAGCGAGCCAAGCGCAGCCGAACCCCGGAGGCGTGGAGGCGTACCCGCGCGCGAAAAACTGGTCGAGGGCAGGCCATATTGGTTTCCTGTTGGGGTGGGCTTAACCCGGTTTGATGGGCACCTTGGAGAGGGGATGCGCGCGGGTTCGTTTTATTTCAGTTGGTTCTCGAAGTCCACAGATGTTTGGTAGCCGAGTGAACTGTGCCGACGCCCTCGGTTGTAATTCTTCCCGAAAAGGGGTTCGTTCTTGATAATGACCACTCTTGTTGGAGGAATTGAACGCAAAGGAGCGGCTTGCGAATCGGTCTTTTCTCGGGGCCGGCGATGGTGTTTACTCCCGGCATGAAACGAAACCTGATTCGCCCATTCATCATCATGGCCGGCCTGCTTTTAATTTCCATGCCAACGCAAGGCGCGGACAAACCAACGTCAAAAACCGGCATCGGCCCGAGTTTCAAAGGACCGGTTGGCCTGCAACTTTACAGCTTGCGCGATCAGTTCGCGAAGGACGTGCCCGGGACGCTGGCGAAGGTGAGGGATTTCGGTTTCACCTATGTTGAAACGGCCGGCACGTACGGCAATCCTCCGGAAAAATTCAAGCAGATGCTGGACGACCACGGGCTGAAACCGGTGGCGGGCCATTTCCCTTACGAAAAATACCGTGACGACGTGGAGAGCATCGCCCGTGATGCAAAAATTCTTGGGCTAAAATACGTCGGCTGCGCCTGGATTCCGCACAAGGACGATTTCGACGAGAAGGAATGTCGCGACGCCATTGCGGTCTTCAATCGCGCCGGCGAGGCGCTGGCAAAACACAGCTTGAAGTTCTATTACCACATTCATGGGTATGAATTCCATCCGTACGGAAAGGGAACGTTGTTCGACTTGATGATGACGGAGACGAAACCGAAATGGGTGAGTTATCAGATGGACGTGTTGTGGGCGGTGTATCCAGGCCAGGATCCGACCGCCTTGATGAAGAAATACAGCAAGCGGTGGACATCCATGCACGTCAAGGATTTGAAGAAGGGTGTGAAAACCGGATCGCTCACTGGTCACACGGACGTGGCCAACAACGTGGTCATCGGCACCGGACAAACGGATTGGCCGGCTTTGCTTCGCGCTTCAAAGAAGGCGGGTTTGAAATACTATTTTATCGAGGACGAATCGCCGTCGGTGGTGGAGCAGATTCCGCACAGCTTGAAATACCTGGAGCAGGTGAAATTCTGAGCCGCGAGTCGTATCCGCAAATCGCAAATTCACAATGGCCGGTCACAGCAAATGGGCGAAGGTCAAACACTTCAAGGGGGCGATTGACGCGAAGCGCGGGAAGATTTTTTCCAAGCTCGGCCGGGAGATCACCATCGCGGCCAAATTGGCGGGCGGCGACCCGGACATGAACCCGCGCCTGCGCATGGTGTTGCTCAAATGCCGCGCGGCCAACATGCCCAACGATAACATCGAGCGGGCCATCAAGAAGGGGTTGGGTGGCGGCGAGGGGGCAAGCTTCGACGAATTGTCTTACGAAATCTATGGGCCAAACGGGGTCGCGTTGCTGGTCGAAATCAGCACGGACAATCGGAATCGCACGGCGGCGGAAATCCGCAGCATCGTAACGAAGAGCGGCGGCTCAATCGCCACGCCGGGTTCGGTCAGCCGGCTGTTTCAGCGCAAGGGGCAGATCATCATTTCGCGCGAAGCGGCGAGTGAGGACCGGGCGATGGAAGCGGCTCTGGAGGCCGGCGCGGAGGATTTTAAGGCGGAACCTCAAGGGTATGAGATTCTGACGGAGCCAGGTCAGTTTGAAGCGGTTCACAAGAAACTTGAGGCCATGGGTATCAAGTGCGACGCCGCAGAGGTGACCTCATTGCCAACGGTGACGGTGGCGTTGAGCGGAGATTCGAGCATTGCGGCGGTGAACAAGCTGATCGAAGCGTTGGAGGAGCACGATGACGTCAAGGAGGTCCATTCCAACGCCGAGCTCCCGTCGCCAACCGTAAATGCGTGAGCTTCAGTGATCGCAACGTGAGCCCCTCGCATTTCCACCCCGCCCGGTTCTCGCGCATGCCAGCTACGCCGAGAAAATGAAAACCCTCCGCGCCGATTCGTTTGCCGCGCGGATGCTGGCTGGACTGGCATTACTCATTTGCCGGAACCGGCGGTGGTTCTTTTATCCGCAAGTGGCGCTTTTCGCGGCGAGCATTCTTTACACAGTCGAATACCTGGAGTTCGACACCACGCGGAGCAATCTGGTCGGTCCGAACAAAAAGTACCATCAGAATTTTTTGAAGTTCAAGAGCGAATTCCCCACCCAAGACGATCTGGTCGTGGTGGTGGAGAGTGAGGACACCGAGAAGAACCGTCAGTTTGTCGAGCGGCTTGGGCCCAAGTTGGAAGCGGCGCGAATCCAGGTCCGGGCGCAACCGGACAGAGAGCAGATGGTCGAAACGAACCTGTTCCGCACCGTTTTCTACAAGGGCGATCTGAAAATGCTCGGCTCAAAGGCGCTGCTATTCGTGCCGTTGGACGACTTGGCCGCGTTGAAGCAGGCCCTGCAAGATTATCGGCCGTTCATCGAGAGGTTCACCCGCACGACGAATCTGGTGTCGTTTTTCGACATGGTGAACACGCAATTTCGCACGGCCAAACGCGAACGCAGCGCCGAGACGGATTCCTTGATCAAGGCCCTGCCCGCGCTTGAACGCATCGTGACACAGGCGGCCGCTTCGCTGAATCGGCCGGGGACACCGCCATCCCCGGGCTTAACCGCGTTGTTCGATGCTGGTGAAGCGGCGCAACAACATGAATACATCACGTTCGACAACGGGCGCATCTTTTTGCTGACGGCGCAAGCGCCGCGCGAGGACATGAACGGCGATGCTGTGGATCGGTTGCGGTCGCTGGTCGAGCAAACGCGCGAGGAAGTGCCCGGGCTGAACGTGGGGTTGACGGGCGAGCCGGTGTTGGAGCGCGATGAGATGCTCCAGTCGCAAAAAGACACAACGGTGGCCAGTATCGTTTCGCTCGTGTTGTGCGCGTTGATATTCATTTATGGGTATCAGGAAACTGGCCGGCCGGTGAAAGCGACGATTTGTCTGGTGGTCGGCCTGGCTTATACGCTGGCGTTTGCGACGGCGGTCGTGGGGCATTTGAACATTCTGACGATCACGTTTGTGCCGATTCTTATCGGGTTGGCGATTGATTTCGGTGTGCATCTGGTGACGCGTTACGAGGAGGAATTGCGCCATGGCAAGAGTGAAGAGGAAGCGTTGACCAAAGCGATCGTGTTCACCGGCCGGGGAATTTTCACGGGGGCGCTGACGACGGCGGGGGCTTTCCTCGCGATGAGCCTGACGAATTTCAAAGGCATCCAGGAAATGGGGGTCATCTGTGGTGGTGGGCTGGTGATTTGTCTGCTGCCAATGATGACGCTGTTACCGGTTCTGTTGTTACGCGGCACGCAGAACGTCCTTGATCACCAACTGGGCAACAAGGCGGACGCCCGCGCGCGTATCGAACGCCTGTGGCTGCAAAGGCCGGCGCTGGTGACCTTCGCCACCCTAGTGCTTTGCGGGCTGGGCATCTGGCAAATGACCAAAGTCAAGTTCGACTACAATTTGTTGAACATGCAAAGCCAGGGCCTGCCGTCCGTTATCTTCGAGCGAAAGTTGATCAACGCCACCAGCGCGACCAATACGACCCAGCGGTCCATCCTGTTCGGCGTGATCGTGGCGAACTCGCTCGACCACGCGGCTGAACTCGAAACACGACTCAAATCGTTGCCGGTCGTATCGGGCGTGGATTCCATCAGCCAGTTCCTTAAGGATGATCAAACCGGGAAGCTCCCGATCATTGGTGATATCAAGCAGTTGTTGTCTTCGCTGCATTTCCCATCACCGGATGGGACTCCCGCGAACCTCTCCGAACTGAGCTTAAGCTTGTATTCGCTGCAGGGTTACCTGGGGGCGGCGTTGGCCGAGGTGCAGAAGGAAGAGCCGGAATTGAGCAGGCAACTTGTGTCTCTCCGGCAGGCCATTGAAATCCTGCGAAAAGACATGCTGCTTGGATCACCGACGGCAGAGGAGGCTCATGCAAAGAAGCTCGGAGATTTTCAACGCGCATTATTCAACGACATGCGCCAGACTTTTGAAGTGTTACGCAACCAGGACAACCGGGGGCCGTTGCGGATTGAAGATTTGCCGGCCGCGCTGCGTGACCGTTTTGTGGGAGTAACCGGCAAATTCCTGTTGCAAGTTTATCCCAAGGAAAAAATGGATCTCTGGCAACGGGCCGATCAAAAAGAATTCATCGAGCACCTTCGTACCGTGGATCCCAATGTCACCGGCACCCCGGTGCAGCTTTACGAGTACACCAACCTCCTGAAGAACAGTTACGAGGAGGCCGCGTGGTATTCCTTGGGGGCAATTACCCTGCTGGTCCTGGTTCACTTCCGCAGCATTGCCTCGGCGATTCTTGCGCTCATACCGGTCGCCGTAGGTTCTGTCTGGCTGGGTGGTCTGATGGGGCTTGCGGATATCTCCCTCAATCCCGCCAACATTATGACCCTGCCGCTCGTCATCGGCATCGGCGTCACGAACGGCGTCCACATTTTGAACCGTTTCGCTGAAGAACGTCAGCCCGCGATTCTCGCCAAAAGTACTGGCAAAGCCGTTTTTGTATCCGGATTGACAACGATTGCAGGCTTCGGAAGCCTCGTGCTCGCCAAACACCAGGGCATTCAGAGCCTTGGCTACGTGATGGCAACGGGCGTGGCAACCTGCATGATTGCTGCGCTGACTTTTTTGCCGGCGTTGCTGAATTTGATGGGTGGACGAAGCCAGCCAACAAAACAACCCAGTGCCGACAATGCACGATCGGCACTGGGTCAGGAGGAACCGAGGTAGAAACCTCTAAACCGAGGCAGAACCTCAATTACAGCAAAAAGATAAATGAACCATTATCGAAGTCAATCGGTATGTTCGAGACGTAAAAAAGAGGATCGCGAGGACTCTGTAACGTTATCTCTCCTCGCGGCCTTGCCCTGCCGTAATTTGGAGATCGGGCGTTTCCAAGCTGAGCATGTCTAAGCGCGGCCTAAATCACTCGCTCTTGATCATCAGACTTCTGATTCTGATGAGCTTGTCGGTGCGCGTCTCCGGTGACGAGTTCTTAAACGCCGGATTGCTCTACGATCACGTCCCGTTGACTCTTGAAGAAGGCCAGCGGACCGAGGCATTCGGACCGTTCTACTATCGGGAGATGGGCGAATTGCAACGGGTCTTTGGGGTGCCGCCGCTTTTCTCGCACACCCAGGCTGAAAGCGCCGACTCCGAGGAGTTTGATTTCTTGTATCCGCTGCTGACT
>CAZCZP010000251.1:4422-5829 GCA_964502895.1 uncultured Bifidobacteriaceae bacterium | reverse complement strand
GCCCTCAGCCTTGGCATCACATCAGGTATCTGCGGCTCGGCCAAAGTTTCCAGCCAGCGCGAAATCTCCGCCACGCCCACGGACAAGCCCACCGTCGTTTACGTCGCCGACTTCGACCTGGACGCCGCTGACATCAAATCCGAGAAGGGTCTGTTGCCGCCATCGCCGAAGTTGCCCGGGCCGCTCGGCAATGCGATGCCCCCATTGCCGGGCACGCCGAAAGATCCACAGAAACTCGCGCGCCAGCTCGTGGACGAGATGAGCGAGTCGGTTGTGAAAGGACTCACCAAAGCCGGACTGCATGCGCGGCGACTCGCCAGCACCAACACGTTGCCCACCTCCGGCTGGCTCGTGCGTGGCGTCTTCACCGAAGTGAACCAGGGCGATCAACTGCGCCGCGCCATCATCGGCTTTGGCAAGGGCAAGACCGATTTGCAAGTCGTCGTGGACATCGCTGATCTCGCGCACGGTGCGCTCAAGGATTTCTACGAGATGAACACCACCGCCAACAGCGGCAAGCTCCCCGGCGCTGGCCCGACGATTGTTCTCGGCCCTGCCGGTGTGGCGGCGCGATTCGTGATCGCCGGCAAGGACCTTAATCGAAACGTCAAGCAGACCGCCTCGAAGATTGCCGCCGAAGTTGCCGGGCGGACCAAAGCCACGCCCGCCGGTTCGTGATTGCACTGTCGAGCCGCCGCAGCGCGCCGCAATTTGGCTCGACCGTGAACCGGAATCGCGTTAGCTGTTCGCAACTGATTCCATGAAACACCCAACATTGATGTTGCTTGCGCTCCTGCCGCTGGCCGGTTGCACGACGGTCAAGTACGAGTCGAAGACCGCAGCGGGTCCGGCGAAGCCCGTGGATTATCCGATCTACGTCTATGAGAAAAGAATGAAGGTCCCCCGGGCATTTGAAGTCATCGGCACCATGCGCGTGGGCGATACGCCCATCACGATGATCGGCGGGTCGCTCGAAAGCGTGATGAAGACGTTGCGGCAAAACGCGCGGCAGAAGGGCGCGGATGCGATGCAGTTAATGTCCGTTGAAGCGCCCGGGTTTACGAGCGCCAATTACCGGATTGACGCCAACTTTCTTCGTTTCACGGATGCCTGGGAATTGGTGGCGCGGTCGGAGGATGAAGTGTCGGCCTATTTCCAGACGAACGGTCCCGCGCTTGATCCGATCGAAGGCATCTGGCTGGGAAACGACCCCACGCAAAGCCGGGTTGCCATTGTGAAGGACAATACCAAGCCGGGGAGGGAATTTGTTGCGTTCATTCTCGGCACCAAGAACCTGACCTGGCGCAAGGGTGACAAAAAGCTGGACCTGTCACGCGGCGAACGGCCGGGGGTTTATCGTGGTGACTATTACTTTGATGATTACCAGGCCAAGAAAGTGGCGATCAC
>CAZCZP010000251.1:1195-4322 GCA_964502895.1 uncultured Bifidobacteriaceae bacterium | reverse complement strand
AACTTGCGGCTGTCAGCAAAGGCAAATCCCGCCAGCACCAGGCCGGCGGCAATTGCGGCGAGGCTGACGTAGAGCGCGTTCACGGGCGGCTTGAAAAGAAACTCCACGGAATGCTCGCCCGGATCCAGAAAAACTCCGCGCATGATGAAATTGCATCGCAACAAAGGCGCGGGCTTTCCGTCCACGAGCACCTGCCAGTTGGGATCATGCTTGTCATTCAGCAGAAGCACGGACGGCGCGGCCGCCTTCGCTTGAAGCACGAGGCGCTTGGGCGCGTAGCTTTTGAAATCCACCGTGCCGCCGGCGGAATTTGTTGCCGTGTCCGTTGGCGACGGCAACGGGCTGGACACCAGCACCGTTTGCTCGGGATTGAATTCCTTGTTCGCCAGTTGCGCGAGGGCCGCGTCGTCGTTTGTGCTGACTTGCCATTGTGAGTAAAGCCTCGCTCGCGGCAACGCGCCGGTGAATTCAAACAATGCGAAGGGTCCTTGGGAATTTGTGCGGGTCAGAATCGGGCCGCCGGCGTGTGTCTGGTAAAGCTCGAAATGCATCACGGTTTGGAATCGCTGTTGCGCATCCAATAAGTTGAGTGCCGGCGCCAGACCGGCGGCGCCGAGCAAATAGCGGGTGTTGGTCAACTGCCAGCGGCGCGCGACCCGGTTGATGGTTTCGGCACTGCCATCGAATTGAAGTGCGCCTTCGAAGGCGGCGATGTCCCGTGGTGTCCGAGGCATCTGAATGATGTCAAGCGACTGAATGTTGTAATACTGAAAGAGATGTTGCAGCCACTCGGCGCCATACACCTGACCGAACAGTTGTTGCGCACCGGCGATTTGCTGGGGCGCGCGCACCACAGCCGGCAGCCAACCGGGAACGACCGCCACGCGATTTTCGTACGGCTTCTGCCGCAGTGACTCGATCACCGGGTTCTCCGCGGTCGCGACGTATCGCTCCTGCCAGTTGTAAGGCTTGACCCAGTGCGAACCGACTCGCGCGAGGTCCACAACGACAAAGATTCCCATTAACACGACCCCGACCATCGCCCGCTTTCCGGAAAAGTATCCACTCAACACGAGCGCCATCCATCCCGCCGCCGCCGCGAACAATACGAGAAACCAGCCAACCTGCCGGATGCTGAAACTTGCGATTGCCTTCGCCGTCCCGGCGTCGAATTGAACCTCCTGCAAGTATCCGATCAACGATTCCCGGTAGGAGGCATACGCCAGCCATCCCAAGCTGAACACACCCAGCGCAACTGCACATCCAACGACCCATCGGCGCTCGAACAAGCCGCCCTTGCTCCAGAAGAATTTCCATTGATCACTCAAGCCCCGGTTGACGGGCGTGGGTGTTTCCAGGTAACGGCGCCTTAATCCATAAAGGCCATAGGCAAACAGAATGACCAGCAGCCATTGGAACACATGGAAGAATTTCATCGGTATCCGAATGGTCGAGGCATACGGCAGGGCAAAAAAGATTCGATAGAACGGCGCGTTCCGGCCAAAGGAAAGAAACAGGCACACAACCATGGCCGCCACCAGAAACCAAATGAACCGGCGTTGCGGCATGGAGTAGGGGGTTTGCTCTTTGCGAAACGATTGTGCGAACGCCCAGGCCGACACCAGCAAAACCAAAACTCCCGCGTAAGGTCCGGCGCCGCCGAAACGCAATCCAGCATTTGGCGGAGTGCCTTGCTTGCCGGACGCAAAATAACTGTCCCAAGCCGGGTGACGACCAGACCGTCCCCAATAGGCACCACCCTCAGGCGTGTCCATCGCGTAACCGAAGAGGCCCGGCACCAGGACCCCCAGAGATTCGAGCTTAGGCAGGCTGCCCAGTTGGGTGGCCCACTCCCATTGTTCCTCCTTGGTGCGCTCCTCTTTCGACATGCCAGCCACCCCTTCAATCTGGGTTCCGATTAAACTGAACAACGAAGCCGCCGCGATCACGCCCGCGAACAGTGCCACCGTGCCGGTCTGCGCCACGCCTTGCACCAATCCTTTCGCAGCCGAGTCGTTGAACACAATCGCCCGGACGACGATGCAAACCGCGGTCACCACACTGAAGATCGCGCCAATGTCGGCGCCCTCCACCACACCCATGCCGACGGCAAGTCCCGCCAGCGGATAACGCACCCACGGGCGCAGCGGCACGGGACTGAATACCAGGCCGAGCGCCAGGTAGTTCATGCCGAAACAAATAGCCTGCGACCCGACACCCCAACACGCCACGCTGAAAAAATCCGGGCTGACCGCCGCGACCAATCCTCCGATGACGGCCTCCAAGGCGTTCAAGCCCAGTTGTCGGAAACAAAACCAGGCGCCGGCACCCAGAATCAACAGCGTCAGTGGCGGATAAAACTTTGAGAAACCGAGCGGCCCAAGCAGCCAGTTGAGCGCGAATGTGATGTTCGGTGGCGATGCCAGCTCTCTGATTCCGAATCCGTTCAAGTCGCCCCATCGACCGGAGAAGGTTGCGGGTAACTGTGAATGCTCCGACACCATGGCACCAAGCGGCCCGTCATTGGCGAACTGTGTCCACGCAGGAGCGAAACCTCGCCAGAACAGAACTGCGAGCAGAATGCCGAGCAACGGAAGCAATAACGATAGGCCCCCGGCGCGCAACAGGTTGTTGGAACTGATCTCGGAACTTTTCTGGCTCATCTCCAGGTAACGCTTGAGATTCTCGCGAAGGCGGGATGTTAGTCGCGCGAGACGCGGATACCAGACAAAACCGCGATGCGGATTGCGGGTGAGTGCTGATTTCATTGAGCATGGCGACGTGATTCGGAGGAACTGCTTTACTTTACGATTGGGTTTTTTAGCCTCGCACCACCGCGTCGTCGGTGCTCGAACACAGCGACTGCGCCAACCTGCATGGGCATTGACATCGAAACCGCGAGATTTTTGCTCGCCCGCCGGCGCGACGGGGTTTCCTTCGAACGTTGCGCGACGTTGGGCCGGCAGCACTATTTTGTCAGCAACACTGAAACTCGCGGACTGCTAAGCGAGTTCGGGCTGTCGCCAGAGGATTTTCCAAATCTGTTTCCCGTAACCTACCCGGATTACACCGAACCGTTTTGGGAAATGTTAGGAGCGAAGTCGCTCACCACGATTGACGCGAGCAA
>CAZCZP010000251.1:0-1095 GCA_964502895.1 uncultured Bifidobacteriaceae bacterium | reverse complement strand
TTTAGCCGCGCCTTTTCTTTTCGAAACACAAAGTCTTTTAGGCGGATTTCAAAGCGGCCCTAATCGGGTCGAACCTTGGCGTGGATTGCCGGCCGGGCTCGATCTTTTGAGTCAGGGAGGTGTCGATGTGGAGCAACTTAGTCGGACGACTCACTGAGGGGTGCAACCCTGCGCACTTGACCCATTTTGCGAGGGTTTTGTGTTGACGTGCCAGCACGGAGATTCATAGTCATACTCAATTGGTGGAGAATCAACTCAGTGCGACCAGAAAGAGAGGCAAACATGAATCGCTCATCCATACCCCGCAGCCGTTTCTTCAAATTGACTTTCCTGTTGGTGATGATTTCGTTCGTGCTACCTGTAAGAGATATTCTTGCCAACTGTGTACCTCAACCCTCCGGCTTGGTCAGTTGGTGGGCGGCAAACGGGAACGCGGCAGACGTTATAGGTACCAACAACGGCACGTTCGTTAATGCCAGTTTCATGGGTGGACAGGTTGCTCAGGCTTTCAATTTTGACGGCACTGGCAACCACGTGCGCGTCCCGGCCTCTCCCACCTTGGATGTTGGTGCGGGCAACGGACTGACGATCGAGGCTTGGATAAACCCAGCGGACCTCGTCACGCAAGGGCCGATTGCTGAATGGGCGTTGAACGGCGCGTATGCGGTGCATTTTTATGCCAATGGCATCAACACAGGTTGTCTCTACGCCGCTCTCGTCACCGCCAATGGGGGCGAACCCACACTCCTGACATCGAGTGTCCTCAGCCCGAACGTTTTTCAACATGTGGCCCTCACTTACGACCGATCTTCGGGAGTAGCCCGCATTTTTCGAAACGGTGTCGTTGTCGCTGAATCGAATATTGGGGCGCATACGCTACGAACGAGTTCGGACCTTTACATCGGCTATCGTCCAGTCGGCAGCCCATTCGGGCCGCTTTCTTTCAAAGGTCAGATTGACGAAGTTTCGCTTTACAGTCGCGCGCTTTCTGTCGCGGAAATTCAAGCCATTCACAATGCCGGCAGCGATGGAAAATGCACTGGGCCAAGCGCGCCATTCATCGCAGCCCAACCGGCAGATCAAACCGTGGCCGAG
>CAZCZP010000250.1:0-5855 GCA_964502895.1 uncultured Bifidobacteriaceae bacterium | reverse complement strand
TTCAGGTAGTCGGCGCGTTTGTTTTGATACTTCAGGTAGTAAGCGTGCTCCCAAACATCCACGCCGAGAATGGGTTTGCCTTCGCAACCGGCGACAGCTTTGCCCATGAGCGGATTGTCCTGATTGCCGGTCGAGACGATTTCCAGTTTGCCACCGTTCTCAACCAGCCACACCCAGCCGCTGCCGAAGCGACCCAAGCCGGCTGCCTCAAACTTGGCTTGAAAATCCGCAAAGCTGCCGAACGCGGACTTGATGGCGTCGCCGAGTTTTCCGGACGGAGCGCCGCCGGCCTTCGGGCCCATGAGCTTCCAGAAGAAGGAATGATTCCAATGGCCGCCACCATTATTGCGAACGGGACCACGAATGTTGTCGGGCACCGAAGCCAGATCGCCGATCAGTGCCTCCAGGGATTTCGATTCCAGCGGCGATCCGGCGATGGCCTTGTTGAGATTGTCCACGTAAGCCTTGTGATGCCGGCCGTGATGGATTTCCATCGTGGCCGCGTCAATGTGCGGCTCCAAAGCTTCCTTGGGATACGGGAGTGAGGGTAGTTCGTGTGCCATAAGATTAAGTATTCGGTGTTAGTAATCAGTTGTGCGTAAAAGCAGGTCCGCTGCTTTGGGTTCGAACGCTTGTAACGAATGCACACTAACGGAGACGCATCGCTTGCGCAAGAGTCGCCTGAGCCTCGGATCGTCATGTTCCCGCGCGCGAAAGACCTACTGTTTACGCTCGATCAACTACCTCCAGAAAATTGCTCAACAACTGCAATCCGACCTTCTGGCTTTTCTCCGGATGGAACTGCGTGGCGAACACGTTGTCGCGCCAGACTGATGAGGCAAAGGTCTCGCCGTATTCGGTGCGCGTGGCCACGATGGAATTGTCCACGGGCTTTGGAAAAAAACTGTGGACGAAATAAACATAGCTGCCGCTGGCGACGCCCGTGAACAAAGGGCAATCCGGGTTCACGATTTCGAGTTGGTTCCAGCCGATTTGCGGAATCTTCAAGCCGTTCTTCTCCGGGAAACGCACGACGCTGCCTCGAAAAATTGCGAGCCCGGCGGCGCAACTGTTGAACTCTTCGCTCTTCTCAAACAACGCCTGATAGCCGACGCAGATGCCCAGGAACGGCCTGCCCGACTTGATGAACTCGCGCGAAGCCTCCAGTAATTCCTGTCTCCGCAGCGCGTTAATGCAGTCATCGAACGCGCCCACACCAGGAAGAACGACCGCACGCGCATCCTTCATACCTGCAGGGTTCTGAACGACGCACACGTTGGCGCCGACCTTGAGCAGTGCCTTGTGGACGCTGCGCAGGTTGCCGGAGCCGTAGTCGAGCAGAGCAATCATGTCTTCCTTGGATTGCGAGCAGTTACCGTTCTCGCCTTCAAAGCGCGCCGACACCGAAGCACGTTACGAATGTGGATTATGTGAGGTAAATCTTTGTCTCGCCTGATTGCCTCCTTGCTTTTGAGGATGCGTTCCAGTTTAAGAACGGCAATTCGCTTGCCGCGAAATCCCAATCGCTGCGTGTGCTTGAACTCTTTTGCAAACGAACCGAGGCCCGCGACTTCCCCGAACACGAAGTTTATCGGCGTGCCATCTTCCAAATAAGCCACCGTATTCGCTCCCATGGTTGCGTCGAGCTTGCGCGCGATGTTCTGAACGCGCATGTGTTGGCGCGCCGGCAAATCCACCCATAGGTCAACATCAAGAGTAGACTCCATTACGCCCTGCACGATCGCAGCCGACATGCCGATTAGCATGAACCGGATGTCTTCCGCTTCGAGGGCTTCCAATAACCGAGTGACCGGATGAAGTTTTCGGCGAGTTCCCATCGTTCTTCGGGGGTAGCGGCGAGGCCAAGCGCGTACACCGACTTTTCAGCGTCGGTAAGACCGCGAACAGTCCTTAGCCTTGCCAGCATGCGAGCGGCGCGTTCCGGCAAGGGTCGTGTTGGCAGACGCCGTTTCATAGAAGCAAGCTATCAGGACAATGGTTGCAGTTCACGCTCTGTTTTCAGCCGCAGTTGCCCGCAGGCGGCGTCAATGTCGTGGCCCTTCTCGCGACGAAGGGTGGCAATCGCCTTCTGTTTTTCGAGCGCTGCCAGAAATGCCTCACAAACGTCGTCGGGCGGCCGCTCCCACGGCAAGCCTTCGACCTTGTTGTAGGGAATCAGGTTGACCTTCGCGTGAAGTCGTTTTGCCAATGCAGCCAGCGGTCCAGCTTGCCCGGGTGAGTCATTTACACCGGCGATCAAAATGTATTCAAACGTGATCATGCGTTCCCGCTTCGAGCGATAATACTCCAGCGCGGCGCTCAACTCCTTGAGCGGAAACTTTCTGTTCACTGGCATGATCTTCGCGCGAACCTCGTCAGTCGCTCCGTGCAACGAGACGGCCAGACGAAATTGTTCGGGTTCGTCGGCCAGTTTGCGAATTTGTGGCGCCAGGCCGCTCGTGGAAATCGTAATTTTTCGCGCGCCAATTCCCCCGCCCCAAGGCGCATTCAGGATGCGGAGCGCTTTGAGCAAGTTATCGTAGTTGGCCAGCGGTTCGCCCATGCCCATGATGACCAGGTTGTCAATCGTCCTTCTCGTCGCGCTCGTCCGGCCAATTGGCTCTGCGGCGACGCGCGAGGATAAAAGGCACGAAGGGGACCTATCCGACACGCGCTCTGCCGCCATCACCTGCTCCACAATTTCGTGCGGCGTGAGGTTGCGCTTCCAGCCGTCCAGGCCACTCGCGCAGAATTTACAGCCGTAGGCGCAACCGACCTGTGTGGAAACGCAAAGCGTGTGGCGGTCGCTGGCCTCGCCGTAAAGCGCGGGATTGGCCGGAATGAGCACGCTTTCGATCAGGGAATGATCGCCAAGCCGCCAGAGAAATTTTTGGGTCGTGTCACGAGCGCCTTGTTTTTTGACCAACTCCAGCGTTTGCAAAGAAAAACTCCCGCGAAGTTTTTCGCGCAAGGGCTTGGGCAAATTCGTCATCGCGTCCCAATCTTTCACGCGACGGCCATAAAGCCAGTCGAGCAACTGCGCGACGCGGTAAGCCGGCTGCTTCCATTCCGCGAAACTGGCTGCCAACTCGTCTCGGGATTGGGACTTGATGTCGGGCGTCCCTGCCGGACTCTTGATCATAATCTTCGTCCTAATCTGAATCTCTCCAGCCAGGTCGAAGAGTGAGATTAAGAATACGAGTAAGAGTAAGAGGAAACAGTCACTTCGTCAGGTAATACTTCTCGACGTATTCGCGCACCATGCGTTGCGTGGTGAATTGCGGCACAAGCGTGACCATCGTGTGGCGGATTCTCTTGATCCACGCCCTGGGAATGCCTTGCGCATCGCGGTCGAAGAAGCAGGGAATCACTTCCTCGGTCAACGTCTGGTAGAGACTCGCGCTGTCCACCCGGTCCTGCTCCTCGACCGAGTTGGGATGCGAATCCTCGCCAATCGCAAAGCCGTTGTCGCCGTCATAGCCTTCGCGCCACCAGCCATCCAGAATGCTGAGGTTGAGACAGCCATGACAACCCGCCTTCATGCCGCTCGTGCCGGAAGCTTCGAGGGGGCGGCGCGGGTTGTTGAGCCACACGTCGCAACCCGAAACCATCTGCCGCGCCACATGCACGTCGTAGTTCTCGATGAAGACCAGGTGGCCCTTGAGGTCGCTGTATTTGCTCAGGTGGATGATGTGTTGAATGTAACGCTTGCCGTCGTCGTCGCGCGGATGCGCTTTGCCGGCGAAAACGAACTGCACCGGGCGCTTCTGATCGCGCGTCAGGCGGACGATGTTTTCAATTTGTTGGAAAATCAACGGCGCGCGCTTGTAGGTCGCAAACCGCCGCGCAAACCCAATCGTCAGCGCGTCGGGATTCAGCAGATGATCGAAGGCGATGAAATCGCCATGGGTCACGCGCTGGCTTTGCAGGAGCAGACGGCGGCGGGTGAATTCGAGCAGTTCGCGGCGGAGTTTGTAGCGCAAGGCCCACAGTTCTTCGTCGGTCACGAATTTCGGATCCTCCATTTTTTTCCAGAACGCCGGCGACTGCATCTCCATGTCCCAGGAATGATCCGTCTTGGATTGCCAGAATCGCGTGGTGCTTCCCGAGGGAGCGGACGGTGCGTCAGCGCTCCCGGTGAGTTTTCTTCGCCAGAAACGGCGCACCGTGCCTTTCATCCAGCCCAGCAGATGAATTCCGTTGGTGATGTGGCCAATGGGAACTTTTTCAACTGCCAACTCCGGGTACATGCAGTGCCACATGTGGCGGCTGACGCGCCCATGCAACTCGCTGACCGCGTTGGCCGCCCGCGACATCTTGAGCGCGAGCACGGTCATGCAAAAGGGTTCGTGTTGGTCGTCCGGTTTGACCCGCCCCAGCGCGATGAGTTCTGGAAAGGGCACCGAACTCTGTGTGCGAAAACGGTGCAGCGCGTAGTCCATCAAATCCGGGCTGAACCGGTCATGGCCCGCCTCCACCGGCGTGTGCGTGGTGAATATGCAATGCGCCTTCGTTTCGGCAATCGCGTCGGGGAGCTTTTTGCCCTGGGCAATCTTCTCACGAATCAATTCAAAAGTAAGAAACGCCGCGTGCCCTTCGTTCATGTGGAAGACCGACGGCTGCACGCCCAGTGCGCGCAACAGTCGCACGCCGCCCATCCCCAACAAAACCTCCTGCATGATCCGAGTGGTGCTGTCGCCGCCATAGACCCGCAGGGTGAGGTCGCGAGTGTGCTGCTCGTTCTCGGGTCGGTTCGCGTCCAGCAGATACACCGTTACCCGCCCGACATTCACCTTCCAGGCCTGGAAGAACACCTTGCTCATCCCGATGTCCACATCGCAAACAAGCGGCTCACCCTTCGCGTTCAGCACTGGTTCGACCGGAAGGTTTTTTGGATTGAGCAGTGTGTAATATTCTGTTTGCCAGTTGTTGGCGTCAAAGGCCTGTTGAAAATAACCTTCGCGATAAAACAAACTCACTCCCACGAATCCCAAGCCAAGATCACTGGCGGATTTTGTGTGGTCACCGGCAAGAATGCCCAACCCGCCTGCGGCAATGGGCAGCGTCTCGTGGAAACCAAACTCGGCGGAAAAATAAGCCACAGGATTTTTGGCGAACTGCGGAGCATGCTGCGCGGCCCAGGTCTTCTTCTCGGAAATATAGGCCTCGAAGTCACTCAAGACCTGGCGCACGTGCGCGGCGAAGTCCGGCTCTTGCAGCCGCACGCGCAATTCGTAGTCCGAAACTTCGTGCAGAATGGCCACCGCGTTGTGATAAAGATTCTGCCAGCCGCGCGGAGAAAGCTCCTGGAACAACTCCTGCGCTTCCTGATCCCAGGTCCACCACAGGTTTCGCGCAAGCTTGTTCAGGCCGTTTACCAATTCAGTGACTTCCGAGGCTGAGAGCGGATTGTTCGCCATAATTCAAAATGTTTGACTCAAAGTTAAAACGACTGAGGTTGAAACGTTAGTAGCCGAATCCGTACCCCGCAAACAAAAATCCTTGTTCCCATCGGATTCCGCGATAGCTACGTTGTCACAAAATGTCCGCCGTGGGCAAATACTGGCACGCCTTCAATGTCGGGTTGCAGAACAACCTGACGTATCGCTTCAATTTTCTGGCGCGCGCGTTGTTCGGCCTCATCCCACTCACCGCGGTGTTGTTTCTGTGGCGCACCATTTACGAAGGCAAAGCCGCGGACGCCACCGTCGCAACCTACACGCTTTCGCAAATGATTTCCTATTACCTGCTCGTGACCGTGGTGGATGCGCTGACCGCCGTGAATGAGGATGACTGGCAGATCGCCGCGGACATCAAGGACGGCAATATCAGCCAGTTCCTGCTCAAGCCGGTGG
>CAZCZP010000249.1:4579-5906 GCA_964502895.1 uncultured Bifidobacteriaceae bacterium | reverse complement strand
CGCGGATGATCAATCGCGGTGGCGCATTGGTTTGCGCCAACACGGTGTTCAACAGGAGAAACAACGACACGCACACGGTTCCAAACCGCAGAATTCCGTTGCTTGTCGTCTTTGTTCTCATCGCTGGGAGTCGAAAACTGATAGCGCACCACACCGACGGCAAGGCGGGGCGCCGGTTCGCTGCGGCACACTTGTTAAGCCATTCAATCATGGTGAAATCGTCGTCAGTAACCGCTCTCCTTTTTCCGTGTACCACGAAATAGTCCAGACGGCGAGGTTCGTGTTGGACTGTCGGATACGATAGCCGTAATGGTCAAACCCTCCGTGAAACTCCATCGTGACGTGATTCGACGATGCGCTGATGTATCGCGGAGAGAGCGAGCGTAAGAGTGGCGGAACTCTGGGATCGGTCGGCCAAATGACGTTGGAGTCATTCGTGATCGCAAACGCGAGTGTAACGGCAGCCGCAGCGATCTGTGGATAATCAGAGCGACTCTGAAGTGCCTGCTTCTGCCTGGAACTCTGGAAGCCGTCAACCATGACGGAATACAGAATTGGGGCAACGAATACACCAACGGCTACCAGCACGCCCAAGGCGGTCACTCCAAGACCAATAAGTGCGATTTTGCGCATGAGCGTTGAACGGTTTATACGATCAACATGGGTAATTCGAAGTTATTCAACGGTCGGGCGGTGGGTCGCTGTCACTTGGTTAGCAAACCAACCGGCCTTTGGCCGGAGCTAGAAACAAGGAAAGAGGTTCATATCGCAAATCAATGGCTTGCGCGTCTTGTTTCTTAAGAGGACGCAACGCCCTCGATTGGAACGTCTGGCCAAAACTCATAAAGTTTGCGGACGCCATCAGGTGTAACTCGCGTGCTCGTGAAACGAAAGCGCCGAATGTGCGGAAACCTCCGCACCACTGCGATCAGGCGCTCCAAGTCCGAATCGTCGAACTGTTCGCCGTGAACCCAAACTACAACCGGCTGTTCAAATGCTCGCCACAACTCGGACTCCGTGACCCGCGAATTAACGCCTTGGTGAGTCAGAAACACTCCACCGCCGAAGCTCTCCAATTCTTGAATCACAGAGGACATACTTTGCGGCGTAACACTATGATTGAGCGACAGAAATGTTGAATGGCACTTTCACTTGTTTCGACCCTAAGCCTGGCATCTTAACTTGTCCAGCGAGGTTCAAGAGGCTCACGCAAGGATGCCGCGAAGCACTTCCCCATGAACATCGGTCAGACGGCGTTCGATTCCGTTGTGGTAGTAGCTCAGCCGTTCGTGATCCAACCCGAGCAAATGCAGGATCGTGGCGTGCA
>CAZCZP010000249.1:0-4479 GCA_964502895.1 uncultured Bifidobacteriaceae bacterium | reverse complement strand
GCCCACGAACCCATGCTGGGAAATCCGTCGAGAATAAAGCCAGTGCTCATCTGGTTCTCGGCCGGCCCGTGCGTGTTCGACTTTGCGGTCATCGAATGGATGAAACAAAAATCATCCGCAAGGTCCGCGAGGCGCGGGAGCATGTCGGAAATCATCTTGCCCGACTGTCCGCGAGGCTGGAATTCCCACAAGGGCTTCACAAGGTTTCCGTTCTCGCCCTGGAAGGTGATGAGCTTGTCCGAACCCGGCAGAGGCTGGTCGTGCCGCTTGATGAGTTCCGGTTTGTAATCCCACGCGTCAATGTGGCTGAGGGCGCCGGAACAAAAGATTACCAGAACATTTTTTGCCTTCGACGTGAAGTGCGGCGCGCGCGGTGCGTAAGGATTCTCCGGCGACCACGCCGGGCGAATCGGTTCATTCGCCAGCAGTTTTTGCTCTCCGAGCAGCGACAACAACGCGACTGCGCTCAACCCTGTGCCGCCGTAGCGCAGGAAGTCCCGGCGGTTCAGCATCCAGTGTCCGGCGTTTGAAAGCGTCGAGTCGTGGTTCATAGCGATTACTTGAAGAACTTTTCGAACAGCGCCCGTGGCTTGCCGGGGAACTCAGCCACCTGCAAGTCGCCGGCGAGTTGTTGATCGCCGCCAGTGAAGTAAACGTGAGTCTTGCCGCGCCAATAAGCGACCTCAGCATCAGAAGCATTGCTCTCGCGCACGTGTGACGGTCGCAGTTGATGCACCTGCTGAGTCGGATCGAACGTCACAAAGGGACGGGCTGCCGGCGCGTCATGCCACTGCTTCAGATCACGCGAACGCGTGAGCCGCGTCTCGTAGCGGTTTTGGCCCAGGCTTTCGAGGTAGAGCGTGTAATACCAGCCGCCCTCGTAGTAAAGGGCCGGCCCGCCAACGTACTTGTTTGTGCCATAAAGTGCGTCGGGGATGATCCGCCAGTCGGTCAGGTTCGTGGACTCATAATACTTGAAGGTGAACGCCGGCCATCGTGGATTATCCGTTTCCGCAAGCAGAATGAAGCGATCGCGCCCGCGACACACGGCAACGTTGAACAGTCGTTCGCCGGGTTCGGCGCGCAATACCGTTGCCGCCGGAGTCCAATCCTTGAGGTTCGCGGAAGAGACATAACTCACTTGTTGGATGCCCCACTTCTTCTCGCCTTTGCCCCAGTCGCCCGCAAGTACATGCACATGATCCTTCCAGACCAGCGCGCAACCCAGGCCGTGGCCGGTCAGCGCCACCGATATAATCTTGTCCGCCGCCACATCGCGTACGCGAACTTCATCCTGCTGAAAATAACTTCCATCCGGCGCGCCCGGATGTTCCCACTGCTTCTGCCAGTTCTCCAACAGATAAAGGCGCTGGTGGAACACGAACGGCGTGACCTCAACCAACGGCGATCCCAGTTTGCGCCGGTTTACCAATGGGTTTCGCCAGGCCGACTCTGTGGCGTCCGCCACGGCAGCGCCAATCAACAGCCCGGCGAGCACGCAACTCATCGCAAGATTTGAATGCGTGTTCATTCAATAGATGTACACAAACTCGTTCGCGTTGAAGAGCGCGCGGCAGAAAATCTTTGCACCTTGTTCGCGAATAAGCTTTGCGCCCGCCTCACGTTCCTTCCGGTCGGGTTCACGTTGGAAGGCCAAGAGAAAAGCGCGACGCACTTGAGCTTCGGGCTTCTCTCCAACTTCTTTTGCCAAGCGCTCGGCGAAAAATCCTGATTGTTGCATCACGAAACTGCTGTTCAACAAATTGAACGCCTGAAGCGGCGTGGTGCTGCGACTGCGTTTGGGCGCAATCTGGCCAGCATCCGGACAATCAAACGCGCCGAACACGCCATCGGTACGTTGGCGGACAACCGTGCCATACACCATGCGTTGAAACGTGTCCTCGCTCCACTCGCGGCGCGGAACATAGACACGGACGTAATTGTCGTTCGCCTCAAAAAAGCTGAAGCCCGGGCCACCCGCTCGCGGATCAAGCTTTCCGCTCACCGCGAGCATGGCATCGCGAATCGCTTCGGCTTCGAGCCGTCGCGGCGGAAAACGCCACAGCCAGCGCGTGGAGGCATCAACCGCCACGCAGTCCGCGCGGGTCTCACTTGCCTGGCGATACGTGGCGGAGTTCACGATCAGCCGGTGAATGTGCTTGATGCTCCAGCCATGCTCGATGAATTCAGCCGCCAGCCAGTCGAGCAATTCCGGATGCGTGGGGCGCGCGCCGTTCACGCCAAAGTCGCTGGGCGTGCTGACCAGTCCTTCGCCGAAGTGATGCTGCCAGATGCGATTGACCATGACGCGCGCCGTCAGGGGATTTTCCGGGCTGGCAATCCAACGCGCCAATGCCAGACGACGCTTCTGATCCTGGGTCAAATTTGTGTACGTTGCTGAAAGTGGATTCGCATCAAGCGAGAATTGAACAGGCACAGCTTCTGGCGCGCCGGGCGATACCGCCTCGCGCTTTTGCATGGGATCGCCGCGATGTAAACGATGCGTTGCTTCCGGTTCGGCAACGAACGAGCCGCCGTAAATCATCGGTGATTTGGACAGTTCGGCGATGCGTGTTTCCAACTCACTTCGTTCACGCGTCAGTTCTTTGGCGAGCGGTGCAACATCCGCCGCCAGCCAACTGAAATCCGGCGACGGTGATTTTTTCTCACCGGCAACATAATTTCTCCGGTCTGCCGACGAAGCGATGACTCGCCAGTCATTTGAGCCGAGGGCCACTTCGATGCGGTAATCCAAAGCAAGCCGGTCAGTGAAGCGCTGTTCGCGGTCGCGTCCCCACACAATTTTGTTGATGGCAACGTTGCCCGGGAATTCCAACTCCACCCAGCCCTGGCCGCGTTCGTTGGAAATCCAACTGCGGCTGTTTCCGTGCTTGCCGTCGTTGATATGTTCTAGGCGGTGGATTTCAGAATTAGGAAACACACTGGAAGCAATGGCCTTTGTGCCTGCGCTGGACAGAGCGATATTTCGCGGCTCGACTTCCGCGGTGTAAACCTCGAGTTCGTCCACGCACGGTTCGGCGTCCGTGGTCTTGCTGACGGTGAAACGAAGTCGCTTCGCAGTAACGGTGCTAAAGCGCTCGACATTGCGCCGCGCGTTCACTGGCGCGCGCAGGGTGTTGGTGTTGATCGGTTCTGTCTGAGCCAGTGGTTCAAACTCTTCCAACTGCCGTTCGACTTCAGCCAGCCGACGGCGGCTTTGTTCAAGCTTGGCTTCCCGTTCCGCGGCTTCCGGTGTCCTCAATTTGCGCTCACCATGTTGCACGCCTTCAAACACGGCTTTCATGGCGTAATAGTCCACCTGCGAGATCGGATCGAATTTGTGGTAGTGACATCGCGCACAGCCGACGGTGAGTCCAAGGAAAGTGCTGCCCGTGGTGCTGACCATGTCGTGCAATTCGTCGGCGCGCTGGTTCGCGGTGAGCACCGGGTCGGGACTCTTTACCTGGTCCCACGGGCCGCCGACCATAAAGCCCGTGGCCTCGTCCACACCCAATGCGTCGCCGGCCAGTTGCTCCACGATGAACCGGTCGTAAGGTTTGTCCTCATTGAAAGCGCGAATCACGTAATCACGATACGGCCAGGCGTTCGGGCGAGGCTGGTTCATTTCAAATCCGTGCGTCTCCGCGAAACGCACCGCATCGAGCCAATGCCGCCCCCAACGTTCACCATAACGCGGCGAGGCAAGCAGTTTTTCCACGAAATTCGACCAGGCATTCCCGCTCTTGTCTGACAGGAATTGATTCAAATCTTCAGGCGAAGGGGGCAAGCCGGTCAGATCGAAGTACACCCGGCGAACCAGTGTCCGCGAATCGGCAGCGCGCGATGGCGCGAGTTTGTTTTCGCGCAACTTGGCCAGGATGAAAGCGTCAACAGGACCGGCGCTCATTCCGGCGACTTGCATATCTGGTGGAATCGAAGGCCGCGTGACTGGTTTCAGCGACCAGTGAGTTTGCTTCGGACCGGCATCCGGCCACTTCGCACCTTGATCAATCCAAGCGCGCAGCAAACCGATTTGCTCGTCTGTCAACGGCTCGCCCTTGGGCGGCATCCGCGTGTCGGTCACCAATCCCGCGACAAGGTGAATCAAGGGACTGCCCGCGCTGTCGCCTGGTTTGAGCGCGGGGGCGTAGGTGTCTCCGCCTCGCAACGCGGATTCCTTGTTGTCGAGGCGCAACCCGCCCTTCTGCTTTTCGGGACCGTGACATGAGTAACAGTTGCGCTCGAACAGCGGCTGGACGCCCTGCGCGTAATCAACCGTCTGCGAGGAAGCGGGCGGGAGTTTGGAAGTATCCACGGCTGCGGCCTCCAGCAGTGTGGCCCCCGCCGCGAGCGCCAGAAAACAGCGCCACGTTTTTTTCGAGGCCAAGATTTTTTGTCGGTGGACGATGGAGTGTTCTTAGCGAAAGTTCACGCGCAAGGCAACTGGCCATTAACCAGCTTGATCCGATTTAGCCCGCA
>CAZCZP010000248.1:0-5935 GCA_964502895.1 uncultured Bifidobacteriaceae bacterium | reverse complement strand
TCCGGCGCGATTCAACACCTGGCCGGCATGAAGGACACCAAGGTCATCGTCGCGATCAACAAGGACCCCGACGCGCCAATTTTTGAAGTCGCCGATTTCGGTTTGGTCGGTGATGCTTACCAAGTTGTGCCGGAGCTGATCGAGAAATTGAAGAAATGATTCGCCGCGAATGACGCCCACCCGCGAAACGTTCGGCAACATTCCGCATTCGTCCCAGGTCCTGTTCTATTGTCTCACCGTCGTCTCAATGGTTGTGTTCGCGTACGGGATTTGGCGGCGGTTCAGACTGTGGCGGCTAGGCACGCCCATTGGCGTACGCGAACTCATCGAGGGAAACTGCCGCCAAATCATCGCCCGGCTGAAGCCGGCCCTGGGTCGTCTGCTCACCGACGGCCTGGGCCAGCGGCGCGTGCGCGGTCGCGGCTTGCCGAGTTGGGCGCACCTTTCGTTGTTCGCGGGTTTCATGATGCTGTTCCTCGGGACGACGCTGCTGGAGATTGACCATCTGGCGGCGGGAATTTCGGACGCGCTGAAATTTCACAAAGGAACCTACTACGTCATCTACGAATTCACTCTGGATGTGTTCGGGCTGCTTTTCCTTGTTGGCTGCATTCTGTTTTTCTGGAGGCGGACACGCCGGCCCGCGAGCGTTGGCCATCGAGCAACCGATTGGTATGTCATCTTTTCGTTCCTTGCCATGGGCGTCACGGGTTATGTGGTTGAGGGGCTGCGCATCGTCTGGCAACAACCCACCGGCATGGCGGCGCAGTGTTCGCCCGTTGGTCTGTGGATTTCGCGCTGGTTTTCCGGCATGACTGAAGCCAGCGCTCGTTCCGCGCATCTGACCATTTGGTGGGCTCACGCGGCGTTGGTGTTCGGTTTCATCGCTTCGATTCCTTACACGCGCCTGCTGCACATCATCGCCGGACCACTGAATCTCTTTTTTGCCAAGCCCGAGTTGGGTCGGATGATGCCAGTCACAATGGAGCAAGTCGAAAAGACCGAGCGCATCGGTGTAAGCGCCATCGAGCATTTCGATCAGCAACAACTCCTGAGTCTCGATGCCTGTATGGAATGCGGCCGTTGCGAGGAAGCGTGTCCGGCGTTCGCTACCGACAAACCGCTCTCTCCAAAAAAGGTCGTTCAGGATTTGAGACAACTGATGACCCTGAATCTCACCGGCAGGGATGCCGCCGCCCCCAGAGTTTTGCACGACGGGACGATCCAAATCGAAACCCTCTGGTCCTGCACGACCTGCAACGCGTGCGCAAACGTCTGCCCGGTCAGGATTGATCCCGTCACGTTGCTCACCGACATGCGACGCAATCGCGTCGGCGAAGGCGCGTTGAGCGGTACGGCGGCGACGGCGTTACGCCGGATGCAATCGAGCGGCAACCCGTGGGGCCTGCCTGGCGCCGAACGTGGCAACTGGACCGAAGGCATTGGAGCGCCGACGGTGACGGACAACCCGAACTTTGAATTGCTTTATTGGATCGGCTGCGCCGGTTCGTATGACCGCCGGGCACAGCGCGTGGCGCGAGCGATGGTCAAGCTGCTCAAGCACGCGAACGTAAACTTTGCGATTCTCGGTCGGGAGGAAAAATGCACCGGCGAATCCGCGCGCAGGCTGGGGGACGAATTCCTGTTTCAGGAACTGGCCCAGGTGAACATCGCCACGCTGGCAAAATACAAGGTCAAGAAAATCGTCGCGCACTGTCCGCATTGCTTGAACTCGTTGTTGAAGGACTACTCGCAGTTCGGAGGGAACTATGAGGTCGTCCATCATACGCAATTGCTCGAACAACTGTTGTCTGACGGGCGGTTGAAAGTCAACGGGGCGCAGACTGCGGGAGATGCCATTACCTATCACGATCCTTGCTATCTTGCCCGCGTGAATGGGATTCACGATGCGCCGCGCGGAGTGTTGCAGGCCGTCTCAACCGCAGCCGCGTTTCCCGCTGCCGGACTGCGCGAGATGCCGCGCAATCGTGAGAAGACTTTTTGTTGCGGCGCGGGTGGCGGGCGCATGTGGATGGAGGAGGACCCCAAGAAGCGCGTGTGCTCCGTTCGCGCCAAAGAAGCGCTGGGTACCGGAGCGAAGACGGTGGCAGTCGGTTGCCCTTTTTGTCTTACCATGATGACGGATGGCGTGGCGTCCCAAACGGATTCAGCGCGCGTGCTGGACGTGGCGGAAATCCTTTTGGAACGGTTGGAGATCGGGCTGTGATCAACAGATGGCACTTAATAATGGTTTGACTTGAAGAGCGGAACGGGTATCCCTCTGCGACTTGTTTTAGCCGTCACGAACCTCCACAAATTGCAACCGCACGATTTATGAGTCCGCTACAAACCAACCCGCGCCGCTTGCCCCTGGCTGTTCTGGCTGTTCTCTACCTGGTTGGCTGCCTGGCCGTCGCGCCGACACCCGCGAAGGCGGCGTCTGAAACCCCAGCCGCCCAACAAATACGAACGGCCCTGGACGACTATGTTGCTGCGCCGGACCCGAATTACAGCTTTCGCCTCGTGAACCGCGTGGCCGGCGCGGGCCAAACCACGTTCGTCCTCGAAATGACCTCACAGGCGTGGCTCACCACCAACGAAGTGGATCGTCCGCTCTGGAAGCACTGGATGGTGATTGTCAAACCCGACGAAATCGCCACGACAAAATCGCTATTGTTCATTGGTGGCGGAGCCAATGGCGGCAACCAACCCAAAGGTGCTGATGGGAATCTGGTTCACATTGCGATCGCGACGAAATCTGTCGTGACGGAATTGAGAATGGTGCCGAACCAGCCGCTCGTATTCGCGGGCGAATCCATGGGGCGGAAAGAGGATTCCTTGATCGCGTACACCTGGGACAAGTTTCTGCGAACCGGCGACAAGAAATGGCCCGCGCGGTTACCGATGACCAAATCGGCGGTGAGAGCCATGGACACAGTCACTGCCTTCTGCGGCAGCGCTGAGGGCGGAAACATAAAGGTGGACGGCTTTGTGGTGGCGGGCGGTTCCAAGCGCGGTTGGACGACATGGGCAACCGCCGCAGTGGACAAGCGCGTGATCGCGATTGTTCCCATCGTAATTGACGTGCTCAACGTCATCCCTTCCATGCAGCACCACTACGCGGCCTACGGTTTCTGGGCGCCGGCCATTGGCGATTACACCGCCATGCGCATCATGGATTGGGACGGCACGCCGGAATATCGGGCGTTGATGAACATTGAAGACCCTTACTCGTATCGCCAGCGATACACGATGCCCAAGTTCATCATCAATGCTTGTGGCGACCAGTTTTTCCTCCCGGATTCCTCACAGTTTTATTTCAACGACCTGCCGGGAACAAAATATCTCCGCTACGTACCCAACGCCGACCACTCGCTCAAAGGTTCGGACGCTTATCAAACCTTGCACGCCTGCTACCGGGCGGTGCTCCAGGACAAGCCTCTGCCGCAATTCTCATGGACTTTGGAGAAGGACGGTTCGATTCGCGTGACCGCAAAAGACAAACCCTCCGAGGTCCGACTCTGGCAGGCAACGAATCAAGATACCCGCGATTTCCGTTTGGACACGTTCGGACCGAAATGGCAAAGCAGCAGTTTGAGCGAGCAAGGCGGAGTGTATGTGGGCAAAGTTGCCGAACCGACCAAGGGCTGGACGGCATTCATGGTTGAGTTGACTTTTCCGACCGGCAATTCCGAGCCTTTCAAATTCACGACGCAGGTCCGCGTGTTACCCGAAACAACGAATCACAAATTCGCGCCTAAGGGACGTCCGGATTAGTCGGAACGCGGAAAAAAAACCTTATTGGGGATACCCCGGAAGTCCCTGTTGAATCTTTCGAAGATCCGGTATTTCCCACGGAAGCGCTTCGCGTCCACGCGCTATTCTGATTTTGGACTTCCATTTCCAGAACTCGACGTGGCCATCAACCATTGATACCGTCGCTCCAGCGTGGCGCTGGGCGGGCAAATCGCCCCAGTCTGTCGCGGGGTACTCGCGTAGGCCAATATTGCCATCGTTAATAAAATTGTCACTTGCCAGGCGATTTTCCTGTTCTTCCACGAACACCAAGGCCTTGGCGGGCTTGGGGTCTCTGATAGCCATAGATTTGGTCCCGGGCCTGTTCAAGGCGCTAACCATTGAAAAACTCCGTGTGGTAGGATAATCCACTCCACGCTTGATCACCCATCGGTCAGTTGGACAAACGTAAATGCCAGGACTCGGGTTATATTTGTACAGCACCCCGTTCTGGATGTTGGTCAGGCTGATGTCAACCTGCACGTTGCCATAAATCCACGCTTCAGTACCCGGAGGGCCGCCGAAATAGCCCCCGGTGTTATTCGGCGGAATAAGGTCGTTGTTGTCGTCGGTATACATGATCCAACCAAGCTGAAGCTGTTTGACATTGCTGAGGCAACGGGTGCGCTGCGCTTTGTCCTTGGCTCTCGACAATGCGGGCAGCAGCATCGCCGCAAGGATGGCAATGATCGCGATCACGACGAGCAGTTCGATCAAGGTGAAGCCCCGCCCCGGGGCACGCATCGCTTTGGAAGGGTGGTTTTTCAAAATAAGGGGTAAACCAGTTGCTCGTCTATAACCGCTCGTTTCACTGTCTGTCAATAACTTAGCACAGTACGCGCCAAACGCCCGGTGCCTTTGACAATCACTGCCGGCGAGTGCGATGACCGCTATTTCGCCGCCGGTGGCGAGCTTGGCTTCGCTTCGAGCAGTTGCTTATCGAACCACTTGGCCATGACCTCCACCTCTTCAGGAATCGTGAACCACGGATGTCCCCCGCCCGGTTTCACGATCAGATCGGCTGACCCACCCGCGGCCTTGAGGACTTCGACCATCTTTTGCGACTGCTGCAACGGAACCAACGGATCGGCGTCACCGTGGATCAGCAGAAATGGAATTGCAGGTTTGGTCACTAATCGCGCGGGCGAAATCTTTCGGGCACGCTCCTTGATTTCGTCCTCCGACTGGCCCTTCGGCCCGCCCAGAAAAAGCAAATCACCCAGCCGTTCCAAGTCTGCCGGCTTTCCATTCCAATCCAGAAAATCAGTTGGCGGGAAAAAGACTGCCGCCGCCCTTACAGCAGTATTGTGACGTTGCTCCGGTTGACGCGCATCAGTTTGCCCTTCCTCCGGCGTTATGGCCGCCAGAAGCGCTAAATGACCGCCAGCGGAAGCACCGGTGAGGCCCAGCCGGTCTGGGTCAACCTTGTAATCCGCCGCGTGCTGCTTCACGTGCCGGATGCCCATCTTTACGTGCCCGGCCATTTCGTCGGCCGTGTATCGCGTGCGCGAGCCGGGCCGGATCGCAAACACCGTGTAGCCATGAGAACAGTAGATGTTGAACAACTGTGCCAGCGTGTGATCGCGAATCTTGCCCCGGTCGGAACGCCAGACGCCGCTGACGACGTCAATAATGGCCAGCCCATTCGCCTTCTGTTTCGGTGTGAAGACGTCCATGAGCAGTCCCGTGCCATGCACTTCGCCGTAAACCACGTCAGTTTTTTGATCGTAAGGAAGCGAACCGGAATCTTGCGCCATCACCGCGACGCTGGCCAGAACGCCAAGCCAGACGCCGATAAACAGTTTGGTGGTCTTCATGGATTGTGAGTCAGTTTTCAGCCGCTTGAATGTCTTACCGGCAATCGGGAAGCAAACAAAATCGCCCTCGATTACCAGTTAGAGTTGAGTCGTGTGTCATTGAACCGCCGCTGGATTCCGGCACAATCCCAACGCATGGGCGAAGTGCGAATCATGCCGTTGACTCGACGAGGAGGCGACCTGCGCCGCTTTCTTCGTCTGAGTCATGCCGTCTATCAACACGACTCCAACTGGGTTGCGCCACTTGCGGCGGATCATAAAAAACTCCTATCCAATGCAAACCCGTTTTTTGCCCACGCCGAAATGCAGTTGTGGATAGCCGA
>CAZCZP010000247.1:4690-6042 GCA_964502895.1 uncultured Bifidobacteriaceae bacterium | reverse complement strand
GGGCTTGTTTGACTTTTTCCTTTGCGCCACATTCCCTGGCCGCCGCCAGGCCGATGAGAAAAATGCCGGTTAACTCGAAAATCCAATTCATCCGGACACCGACTACGGTGCTCTTAATAACCACGTCGAAGTGGTGAAAAGAAATCGCCCGGACGACCAGGAAGGTCGTCAAGAACAGCGATCCGCCGGCGAGCAATTTGTGGTTTATCCAAAACTCGCGGCGTCGCCAGATGAACCAGCAGGCCAAGCCGCCGGCGGCACCGATTACCCCCAGCACAAACCATTTCTGAAAAGCGCGCCGTTGTTCGTACCAACCTTGGTGGCGCGCGATCACACGGCCGATGTCCGTGAACAGCGACTGCAAATCGAGTTGCTTGTTGATACAGAGACAGGCCATCACCGCCGCGACCATCAGCCAGAGCCAGTTCTTTTCTCCACGCCGCCCGGAATTACGTCCCGTTGTTCCCCAACCCGCACATGCCGCCAACGCCGCGGCGAAGGCATAGGCCGCGACCGTGAACCATCCCATAAAACTGGGATCACCAATCGTAGGCCGCCAGCTTATTTCCGATGCGAACGCCATGTGTTGAGCGAAGCGCGCTGAATATGGGCGGCTGATCAAGAACATGCAACGCGAGAAAACTGTGGCGCGCTGGCCGGTGTAGTTGCCCGGTCGGCGCGAGGCGGTGCGGCGCTGCGGCTCGCGCTTGAAGGTCTGACTGTTATCGAAGATTCTTTGGTGAAATTCGCCGAAGCAAATTATGAGCACCAGCAACAAAAAACTATTGTCACCAAAGCAACAGCAAGAACTGCTCGGAACGTTGAAAGCCCGGTTTGAGAAAAACCTGAGCCGTCATAAAGGCTTGGATTGGGCCAAGGTGCAGGCGCGATTGGAGGCCAGTCCAGACAAGCTGTGGTCGCTCCAGGAAATGGAAAGCACCGGCGGTGAACCGGATGTGGTGGGTCAGGATAAAAAGTCGGCCGAATACATTTTCTTCGATTGTTCCGCGGAAACTCCCAAAGGGCGCACCAGTGTTTGTTATGATCGTGAAGGGTGGGAGTCGCGGAAAGAACATCGCCCGAAGAATACCGCCATGGATATGGCCGCGGCCATGGGCATTGAGCTTTTGACGGAAGAAGAGTACTTCGCACTGCAAAAGATCGGCGAGTTCGACTTGAAGACATCGAGCTGGGTGAAAACACCTGCTCAGATTAGAAAACTCGGCGGCGCGCTCTATTGTGATCGTCGCTACGGCCGAGTCTTCGTGGGTCACAACGGGGCGCAGTCTTACTATGCGGCCAGGGGTTTCCGTGGCGCAATGAGGGTGTGACCCCAACCCGGTTTGTTCGGG
>CAZCZP010000247.1:0-4590 GCA_964502895.1 uncultured Bifidobacteriaceae bacterium | reverse complement strand
GTCATCCACTTTGCCCACGCAGTGTGAGTTGAGCACGCTGCGCGAGGCTACATAGTCAACGTTTCACTGCACTCCCAACGCCTTCTGCATCTGCTCACGCACCACTTTCAGACGTTTAACGTCGCCCCCGCCGACTTCGGCCGTCGCCCAGCCGGCAAAACCGATTTCCTCCAGGGCCTTGCGAACTCGATCCCAAGGCAAATCATCCTCCGGATCGGTGATGTCCACGAATTTGTTTTTCGCGCGGCTGAAGCCTTTCACGTCCAGCTTCACACAACGATGGCCGAAGGCGCGGACCCAGTCGCTCGGCTGGGCGTATTTCCAGTGGTTGCCCAGGTCGTAATACATGCCCACCCAGGGGCTGTGGAAACTGTCCACGAATTTCACGAAACGCTCGGCACTTTGCTCCGGTCCCTTGTCGTGTTCGTACATCATTCCGTTCCAGACGTTTTCCACAAGAATGTGCTGACCCAGCGACGCCGCCAGGGGAATGACTTTTTTAATCTCCGCGCGGCAACGTTCTTCAATCTCAGCCGCTGGACCGTCTTCCCCTTTGCCCACGACGATCAACACGCCGCTGCCGCCCGCCGCCTGCGAAACGCGCAGGCAATGTTCGAGGTTCGCGCGGGCTTTGGCGCGCACGACTTCTTTGGGATCGGTCAGCCGTTCATTCCAGTGCGCGTGGTTAATGGCGTTGTGGACGAACACGCCGGATTCACGCACGGCATCACGCGCTTGTTGCGGCGTGAAATTCCCCGCTTCGTCAAAATCCACGCCGTCGAAGCCGGCGTCCGCCGCCATGCGCAAGCGTTCGACAATCGTGAGTTTCCGGCCCTCGCTTTCCCGGGCAATCATGCCGAGCTTACACGAGAGGAAAATCTTACGGCCCGTCGGCGGCCACACCGGGCCGGCGGACGCGGTTTTGGATTCCTCAGCCGCATGCAACGGCAATGCGGTCACCGAGGCGGTGATGGTTGTCGCGCACTTGAGGAAATGACGGCGGTTAAAAACAGGTTTTGATGTTTTCATATTAATCTCCGAACCCGCAAGCGACACTACGCCGCCGGAACGTTTGGCGGAAGCCTATAATCGGCCGGGAACGCTCCGGTCCATCCGCGAACCGCGCCCGACGTTGACCGAGTCCGGTTCGCGGCGCCGGCGCGCGGTGATATTTTTCGACTTCAGAATTTGACAGCCCCGGCGCCGCTGGCAATGCTTTGCCACCGAACGCCGATGAAAAATATTTTCCCGCGCAGACCCAACCGCACCGCGCGAGGCCAATTCTCGCGCCTCCGGCCTGCGTTCACGCTGGTTGAACTTCTCGTCGTGATCGCCATCATCGGAATTCTCGCGGCGATGCTTCTGCCCGCGCTCAGCAAGGCCCGACAACGCGCCCAGCGCTCGGTCTGCGTGTCGAATCTCCACCAGATCGGCCTCGCCACCTCCATGTATCTCGCGGATCACACCGGCAAAATGCCCCACGTGCCGGACTCCGAGTTGCAACTCACGCCGCCCGTGGACGCCACCGGCAAACGCTACAACTCGATGGGCTCGTTCATGCCGCTGCTGCACCTGTACGCACCAAACGTAAAAATCTGGCTCAGTCCGCCTGTTCCGGTCGTTCGTTCGAATGACTGGCAGACACATTTTCTCGGCCCGTGGCGCGAGAACGGCACCAACGCGCCGGGCCGCGGCTGGGCGAATTACATCAGTGACAAACTCGCGGAAATGAATCCCGACGCCGCCCGCTATCTGCGCGGACGCACGCCCGAAAGTGTTGCCCTTGCGCGCAAAGCCAGCCTCTCCGAAGAAGAATGGTTGATGAGCCCCTTTTTTGAGAAGCCTTGGTGGGCCGGGTTCAAAGACCAATGGAGCGTGGGCGAGAGTGTGCCGCCCCCCGGCGGTTGGTCCGCCCACAATGGCGGCCGCAACCAGCTTTACCTCGACATGCACGCCGGTTGGGTGCGCAAGAACATTGATCGCTGATCGCCGTCTTTTCGTTCAAATATCCACGTGAAACTTCTCGTTATCGGTTCTGGCGGGCGCGAGCACGCATTGGTCTGGAAATTGGCGCAGTCCCCGCACGTCACGCGGATGTGGTGCGCGCCGGGCAACGCCGGCATCGCCATGGAGCCGCTGGTTTCGGATCAGCGGGTCGAGTGCGTCAACATTGCCGCGGAAGATTTGCCGACGCTGCTTGCGTTCGCGACCGGGAAAAAGCCGGACCTGACAGTCGTCGGCCCCGACAATCCGCTGGCGCTGGGCATCGTGGATTTGTTTCAAAAGCATGGCCTGAGGATTTGGGGGCCGAATCAGAAGGCGGCCCAGTTCGAGTCCTCCAAAGTTTTCGCGCAGCGCTTCATGGAGACACACGGCATCCCGACCGCGGCGGCAGGAACGTTCGACGACGCCGGAACCGCAAAGAAATTCACCGCCACGCTGGGCGGGCGATGCGTGGTGAAGGCCGACGGACTGGCGCTGGGAAAAGGCGTCTTGATTTGCGCGAACCAGATTGAGGCGGAGAACGCCGTGGACCAAATCATGGTCGGCAAAGCCTTCGGATCGGCGGGCGCGCGCGTGGTGATTCAGGAATTTCTCGAAGGGATCGAAGTATCATTGCACGCGCTGTGCGATGGAAAGACCGCGAAGATTTTTCCCACGTCGCAGGATCACAAACGCGCCCTCGACGGTGACCGCGGGCTGAACACCGGCGGCATGGGAACGTATTCGCCCACGCCATTTGTCTCCGGGGCGCAACTGGCCGAGGCCGCAAAAAAAATTCTGGACCCATTCATGCAGGGGTGCGCGGCGGAGGGAATTGATTACCGCGGCATCCTGTATCCGGGCGTGATGTTGACCCGGGAGGGTCCAAAGATTTTGGAGTTCAACGCGCGCTTCGGCGATCCTGAAACCCAGGTTTACTTGACTCGCCTGGAAAACGACCTGGTTGAGTTGCTGGACGCCAGTGTGGACGGCACGCTGGGCAAACACGAATTGAGATGGAAGCCGATGGCCAGCGTGTGCGTGGTGATGGCCAGCGGCGGTTACCCCGGCAGTTACGCCAAGGGCAAAGTCATCACGGGCGTGGAGGAAGCGAGTTCGATGCCCAAAACGAGAGTTTTCCATGCGGGCACATCGTTGAAGGACGGCCATATTGTGACGAACGGAGGCCGCGTCCTCGGTGTCACTGCGCTGGGCGAGAATTTGAAATCCGCCCAAGCCGCCGCCTATGCCGCCGTGGATAGAATCCATTTTGAGGGCGCGCATTTCCGCCACGACATCGCGGCAATGGCGTTGCGCCCCTGATCGCCTGTACGGCGTTTGCCCCGATGGCCAGGCCGCCTTCAGGAAATCTCCCCAAAATCTCCGGGAACCTCTCCCGGGAAATCCGCACTGGCGTTCGGGCAACGACTTCGGCAGATTCCGTTCCCGCAAGCTCGTTACCCGAGACGAAGTTATGAAGAACTCACGCGACGCCCTGGCCCTTTCCGCGATACTTACCCTCAGTCTTACGCTGCAAATTCACGGCGCGGCCAAACCCAAATCCGCCGATTCGAGCCGGATTGATGCGCGCATGATGCGCCTGCCGGACGTGTCCGAAACTCAAATTGCGTTCGTGTACGCGGGCGACATCTGGATTGCGCCCAAGAACGGTGGCCAGGCGGTGCGCCTGAGTTCGCCGCGCGGCGAGGAATCGTTTCCAAAATTTTCACCCGACGGTTCGCTCATTGCGTTCAGCGGCAATTACGACGGCAACATGGACATCTATGTCGTCGCGGCGGCCGGCGGATTGCCAAGGCGAATCACTCATCACGGCGCGCCCGACCGCGTTGTGGGTTGGTATCCGGATGGCAAACACATTTTGTTCGCCACCACGATGACGAGTTACAAAGACCGGTTCAGTCAGCTTTACAAAGTTTCCGTGGACGGCGGCCTGCCGGAAAAACTGCCGATGCCCTACGGAGAGTTCGGTGCAATTTCGCCCGATGGAAAATCCATCGCCTACAATCCCATCAGCGTGGATTTCCGCACCTGGAAACGCTACCGCGGCGGGATGAACCCTGACCTCTGGATTTTCGATCTCGCGAATCTGCGTGCTCGCAATCTCACGCAATCTGAAGCCGCCGAGTCCATTCCTATGTGGCACGGCGACACGCTTTATTTCCTGTCCGACCGCGACGCGAACAAGCGATTTAATCTCTGGGCCTACGATACGAATCGCCAGCGCTACCGGCAGGTCACTTCGTTCAAGGAACACGACGTGCATTTTCCGAGCATCGGACCGGCAGAAATTGTTTTTGAAAACGCGGGCCGGCTGCATTTGCTGGATCTCAAGACTGAGAAGTCGCGTGAGGTTCAAATCACGGTCACGACGGATCGCGCCACGCTCAAACCGCGCATTGAAAATGTGTCGGGCTCGATTCAGCGAGCGACCATTTCGCCGACGGGCAAGCGCGCATTGTTCGAGGCGCGAGGCGACATTTTTTCAGCGCCCGCTGAACACGGTGTCGTGCGCAACCTGACCCGCAGTTCCGGCGTGGCCGAGCGTTTTCCCGCGTGGTCGCCTGACGGCAAGCTCATCGCTTACTT
>CAZCZP010000246.1:0-6046 GCA_964502895.1 uncultured Bifidobacteriaceae bacterium | reverse complement strand
AGTCGTGCGCGTGATAGGCGCGATCTTGAATGCGGCAGGGATCATCGTGGGCGGCGTGGTGGGTCTTATGCGGACCACACCGCTGTCACCGCAATCGCAGTTCTTTTTCAAAACCGCATTGGGAGTGTTCATCATGACCTACGGACTCCGGTTGACGTGGTTGAGCGTCAACGGGCCTTTTCCCGCCGTGACAAGGCAGATCGCCATTGCGTTGCTGGCGATAATTATCGGCCGGCTGCTGGGCCGCCTGATGCGTCTCCAAAAGGGTTCAAATCATCTCGGCCAGAATGCACGGCGGCTGATCGAGCAGACGAAGCCGGACGATCCTCACCGATTCAGCAACGGCATGAACGCGTGTGCCATTTTGTTTTGTGCGTCGCCCCTGGGCATACTCGGGGCGGTGCATGATGGGCTGCCAGTGGAGGCCGGCGGACTGGGTTATTTTTATCCGCTCGCCGTGAAGGCGGTGATGGATGGCCTGGCGATGCTGGGTTTTGTGGCGTTGTTCGGGGCCGGTGGAATCCTGGCGGCGCTGCCGGTGTTCGTCTTTCAAGGGACGATTACGCTGGCTTGCAGTTTTTACGCAGAGCCTTTTCTCCGCGCGCATGGCTTGCTTGATTCCGTCAATGCAGTGGGCGGATTGGTCATTTGCACCGTGGGCTTGATCATCTTTGAGATCAAGAAAGTCGAACTAGCGGACTACCTGCCGAGCCTTGGCGTCGCGCCGTTGCTGACGTGGTTGTGGAAATAGATGGGGCACCAGCGAAAGCCCAGGCCGGGGAGTGCATTTTCCCCGGCCTGATTCGTGCATTTTCCGCTTACGAGCAACCCAAGCTCTCGCCGCAATTGAGGCACTTGTAGCACGCGCCGTTGCGCACCGCCACGTGGCCGCAGTTGGGACACGTCGGCGCGTCTTGTTGAAAGTGCGCCACGGAATCGCTCAATGTCTTCACAGCTTGGCCGACGGAAGTGCTGACGTGCTGGCCGTTGCCGTTGCTGGCGCGCGGCGATTCCACTTCAAGCACGTCCGTGTCGTCGGACAACGGCAGTTCAGGCACCGGACGGTTTACCTTTTTTTTTATCTCCTCCATCAAGCCGGGCATGGCCAGTTCCGGTTGATTGCGAGCCGCATTGGTGGTTTCGCGATAGCCCGGCACGAACTGCATCGCCATCCAGCGAAACACATAGTCCGTGATGGAAGAGGCATTGCGAATCTCCGCGTTCTTGGTAAATCCGCTGGGCTCGAATCGCTGATGGGCGAATTTGCGCACGAGCGCTTCGAGCGGCACGCCGTATTGCAACGCCAGGCTGGTCAACGTGCCGATGCTGTCCATCAGGCCGCCAATCGTCGAACCTTCCTTGGCCATGGTGATGAACAACTCGCCAGGATGCCCGTCATCGAACAAACCGACGGTGAGATAACCCTCGTGGCCGGCGATGTCGAACTTGTGCGTCACGGCTGTGCGGGTATCCGACAGGCGGCGGCGCAAGGGTTTGCCGGTCTCGAGGCGCAGCTTCGAAACTTCGCTCTCCAACTCGTTGATGCGGCTTTCGACCACCGTTGCGTCCGCAGCAACTGCGCCGTTTGAACTGTCGCCACCCTTTCTGGTGTTCAATGGCTGCGAACGCTTCGAGCCATCGCGATAGATGGCCACGCATTTGAGGCCCATTTTCCAGGCCTGAACGTAGGTGTCCCGGATTTCCTCGACGGTGCACTCGTTCGGCATGTTGACGGTCTTGGAGATTGCGCCGCTGATGAATGGTTGAGCGGCAGCCATCATTTTGAGGTGCGCCAGGTAATGAATGCTCCGCTTGCCGCGATACGGTTTGAAGGCGCAGTCAAACACGGGCAGGTGTTCGGGCTTCAAACCGCTTCGGATCGTAGCGCCGTTTTCTTCGACATCCTCGAGGGTGTCGAATTTCTCGATGTGAGCGATGATGGCCTCATTTTCTGCCGCGCTGTACCCGAGCCGTTGGAGTGCCTGCGGCACTGTGCGGTTAACGATCTTCAGCATCCCGCCGCCGGCGAGCAATTTGTATTTCACGAGCGCGATGTCGGGTTCAACACCCGTCGTGTCGCAATCCATCAGGAACGCGATTGTGCCGGTGGGCGCGAGCACCGTGACTTGAGCGTTGCGGTAGCCGAATTGCCCGCCACGAGCCAGCGCGCGGTCCCAGCAGTGGCGCGCTTCATCCTTGAGGTAACCGAATTCATCGCTCGGGTGAATTTCCTCAACTGCATCGCGGTGCAGACGGATTACGCCCAACATGGATTCAACGTTGTCCTTCTTCAGCGGCTGGGTGACGTGTGCGCAACGAGCATCGCGATAACCGGGGAATGCGCCGATTCCCGCGGCAATTTCGGCGCTCTGCTCGTAGGCGTGCCCGGTCATGATCGCGGTAATGGCGCCGGCCAGCGCACGGCCTTCGTCGCTGTCATACGGCAGGCCGTAGCTCATGATGAGCGAACCGAGATTGGCGTAACCGAGACCCAGCGTCCGGAAGAGGTGCGAGTTCTCGGCGATGTCCTTGGTCGGATAGCTCGCGTTGTCCACGAGGATTTCTTGTGCCGTGATATAAATCCGGACGGCGGCCTTGAAACGTTCGATGTCGAATTTTCCGTCAGGCCGCTTGAATTTCATCAAGTTCAACGAGGCGAGATTGCAGGCGGTGTTGTTGAGGAACACGTATTCGCTGCAAGGATTGGTCGAGTGAATCGGTTCGGTGCCCTTGCAGGTATGCCATTTCTGAATCGCGCCGTCGTATTGCATGCCCGGATCCCCGCAGACCCACGTGCCTTCAGCGATTTTACCCAGCAGCTTTGACGCCTCCTTCCTGTCCAACGGTTTGCCCGTGGTGATGGAGCGCGTCCACCATTCCTTGCCGGTGATGGCGGCCTGCATGAATTCATCGCTCGCGCGGACGGAAAGATTCTCGTTCTGATACATGACGCTGCCGTAGGCATCGCCGTTGTAGGAACCGTCATAACCCTGCTCAATCAAAGCCCAGGCTTTTCGTTCTTCCTTTTGCTTGGCATCAATGAATTCTTCGATGTCACCGTGCCAGTCGTGCAAGGTGTTCATCTTGGCAGCGCGGCGCGTCTTGCCGCCGCTTTTCACGACGTTGGCGACCTGGTCATAGACTTTCAGAAACGACATTGGGCCGCTGGGCCGCCCGCCGCCGCTGAGTTTTTCCCGGCTGGAACGGATGGGCGAAAGGTCCGTGCCCGTGCCCGAACCGAACTTGAACAGCATCGCCTCGGCGTGAGCCAGCTTCATGATGCTCTCCATGTTGTCATCCACGGACTGGATAAAGCAGGCGCTGCACTGCGGATATTCGTATTGTGTGCTGGCGCGCTCGGCTTCGCGGGTCGTGCGATTGTAAAACCAGTTGCCCTTGCAGGAACTGTTACCGATGCCGTACTCGTGGTGGAGACCCACGTTGAACCAGACGGGCGAATTGAACGCGCCATATTGGTTCAGGCAAAGCCAGGTCAATTCCTCATAGAAAACTTCACCATCGGCTTTGCTGAAATAACCGTCCTTCACGCCCCAATCTGCAATGGTGCGGGTGATGCGATGAATGAGCTGCCGCACCGAGGTTTCACGCTCCGATGTGTTTTGCTCGCCGTAGAAATATTTGGAGACAACGACCTTCGTTGCCAGCACCGACCACGATTTCGGCACTTCGACATTCTCTTGTTTGAAAATGACCTTGCCGCCGTCGTCCGTGATTTCGGCCGTGCGCCGATCCCACTCGATTTGATCAAAGGGTTTCACCTTGGCGTCACTGAAGACGCGCTCGATCGGCAACGACTTCTTGGCCAGGCCGCTGGTGTTCTTGTTACTGCGAGTCGCCGTCACCGTCGCCGTCCGGCGACGAGGGTGGGGTGCTGCCGAAGTCAAAACCTGTTCGCGTGCGTCAATCATTGTATTCATTTAATCCACTGAAAGTTTTTGGTGACCGACTGAATTCGAGAAAGTAAGTCGCCCGTTAATTACTTCCAAATGATCGTTAATTCCTCGAAAAACCCGACTTTTCCACTGAGACTCTGTCCCCCATTAGTAGGGGAACAGGGCGAATCTTGCTACCACCGGTTGGGGCACTCAAGGAAATTTTTCAAAAAAGTTACGCGAACGATATTCACTTGGGAAAAACGGCAAAAAAATTGGGAATGCGCGACACGGCTTCGAGTTTTCAAAGTTATTCGCTGTTGTGGATAACATCAGTTGTGAAGAAGTCGGCGGTTGTGGCGGTAAAAGCAGTTTCGGATTTCAATTCAAACGTCTGCAACGTCCGCAACAGAATTAATACGCAAAGCCGTCTTTTCCGGGGCTGCCTCGCGAATCAGGAATCAACGCTTTTGTCGGCGAGGTTGCTCGTGAAAACCGGCCCGGCGACCGCCCGTTGATCGCGGCGAATCCTTACGGACCTTGCGTTTCGGCTCGATGGTTTTGGGTCGCGCCTTGGGCACAAGGATGATGGGGCAGCCCTCGTAACCAAAGGCGCGGCGCAAATCACCCGCGAGGTGCTTTTTGTAGGCGTCCGAGAGCAGTTCGTCGCGATTCACGAACAACAGAAACGTGGGCGGCGACTGCCGGACTTGCGTGGCGTAGAAAAACTTCAGCCGGTGGCCCATGGCGCTCACGGGTTGACGGCGCTCCACCGCGTCGTTGATCGTGCGGTTGAGCAGTGCCGTCGGAATCTTTTGCTGCAACTGCGCGGCCACGTAGCGCACGGCCTCAAGCAGGCGATCCAGATGAAAACCGGACTTCGCTGAGGTAAAAATCACCGGGGCGTAATCCAGGAAGAACAGCTTGTCCTGTACCCACTTGCCGAATTCGCCGAGCATGGTCAACGGGCTTTCATTGCCCTCGCGGCGCACCTTTTTCCGGCGCCGTTCAATTTCCTCCTGGCGCGCTTGCCGGACGGATTCCTCATACAAATCCCATTTGTTGACGACGATAATGCACGCCTTGCGGGCTTCGACAATGTGGTCGGCGATCTTTTTGTCCTGCTCCAGGATGCCCGACTCCGCATCCAGCACGAACACCGCGATATCGCAGCGGTTGATGGAGTCTTCACTGCGTTGAACGCTGAAGAACTCGACCGTGTCGTCCACGCGCCGCGTCTTGCGCATGCCGGCGGTATCTATCAAGATGTATTTCTGCCGCACCCCTTCGGTTTCGACCTCAAACGGGACATCCACGGCATCCCGGGTGGTGCCGGGGATTGGGCTGACGATGACACGCTCGGACTTCGTGAGTGCGTTGATGATAGAGGATTTGCCGACATTTGGACGGCCGACGATGGCTAATTTCAACGGCTCGTCTTTGGTACTGCGGCGTCCGTCTTCCCCGGCACACCGATCATCGGTGGGATCGCTGCTAATGACAACAGTCGCCGGCCCCCCTGCTTCTGGCAACAGCCGGATCGCCTCAGTCATCAAATTCTCGATGCCCTCGCCATGAATGGCACTTACCGGGTAAATCTTTTCAAAGCCCAGTTGAACAAATTCCGTCGCCTGTGGTTCGGCCTTGCTGGTGTCCACCTTGTTGACCGCAACCACCACTGGTTTACCGCTCTTACGCAACCGCATCGCCACTTCGCGGTCCAATGGCATCACGCCCTCCTGCACGTTAACCACGAGGATGATGACGTTCGCCGCTTCGATGGCGATGTCCACCTGTTCAACTGCAGCCTTGATGATCACATCTGCCGATTTTTCACGGAGCAGCAACCCGATGCCACCGGTATCCACCAGCGTGTAGGGCCGCCCGTGCCATTCGGCTTCGGCACTGATGCGGTCGCGCGTCACCCCCGGCTGGTCGTGAACGATGGCGATACGCCGTCCAACAATGCGGTTGAACAGCGCGGATTTGCCGACATTAGGCCGGCCGACGATGGCAATGAGGTCAGACATCGGTTAGTAGCGGCAAAACTGCTCGAAATTGCCGCCGAACAACCCTTGCACGTCGCGCTCGACTTCCTCGCGGGTGACCTGCCAGCCGGTCTGGGCGATGGCGGAATATTTTTCAGCCAGCAC
>CAZCZP010000245.1:0-6146 GCA_964502895.1 uncultured Bifidobacteriaceae bacterium | reverse complement strand
CCGGGCTTCATCCACGCGATGTCATCGCCCACGGTCCACACTTTCCAGCCTTTGAAACGCGCCGGCGGAATCAGCATCGCAAAATTCGTCTTCCCGCAGGCGCTCGGAAACGCCGCCGCCACGTAAGTGGTTTTTCCCTCCGGCGATTCCAATCCCAGAATCAGCATGTGCTCCGCCATCCAGCCTTCGCGCCGTCCCAAATAGGAACCGATGCGGAGGGCCAGGCATTTTTTCCCGAGCAACACGTTGCCGCCGTAGTTTGAACCGACGGAAATTATCGTGTTGTCATGGGGGAAATGCGCGATGTAACGGCGCTCGGGATGCACGTCCAACATGCAGTGCAACCCGCGGTTAAAATCGTCGCCCTCCCCCAACTGCTCGTACGCGATGTTCCCCATGCGCGTCATGATGCGCATGCTGAGCGTAACGTAGATCGAATCCGTCAACTCAACGCCGACCTTGGCCAGCGGCGAACCGGGCGGTCCCATCAGGTAGGGAACGACATACATCGTGCGGCCACGCATCGCGCCAGCGCATTGCTCGCGCAACAACGCATACATGGCCTTGGGCTGCATCCAATTGTTGGTTGGTCCGGCTTCCTCCTCGGTCTCCGTGCAGATGTAGGTGCATTGCTCGACGCGCGCGACATCGTTCGGATTCGAGCGATGATAGTAACAGCCCGGGAGCTTCTCCTGGTTCAACTTGATCAGAACGCCTTCGGAGACAGCCAGGTCGGTCAACAGTTGTTTCTCGGCGTCGGAACCGTCGCACCAAAAAATACGGTCGGGCTTGCAGAGCCGGACTTGTTCCTCGATCCAAGCCAGAACCGTTTTGTTCTTCGTGTTGCAAACGCCTGCTTCTCGTTTCATCATACTCAACTTCTTGTCCCCGCAATGAAAACCACTTGCCCGCGGTTGTCCCGCGAATCCGCCGGTTGGCGGCCCGGAAGATGCCACGCACGCGACGCATTAGGAAATTCTAAATCACCCCGATTCCGCGGCAAAAAAAGGCCACACTTCGCCAACGGAAGCGAAGCGACGCGGTACGGCGCCGGCTTATTTTGGCTCGCTGAAAAGCGAACCATGAAATGGGCCGCGCCGGTTTTGTGTCGGGGGCATGAGGGGTTGGCGCAATCCGGCGCGGATTCGCCTCCCTGCCCGCGGTCCTGCGCGACAAGACCATGAGGATGGAAGAGACTATCGGTTACCGCCAGAACGTGCTCGCCTGCGCCGTTTGCGGGAAGAACGTCGAGCGCGGCGGCGGGTTCGTGCGCCTCAATCGCGGCGGTCGTATGATCGAACTCTGCTGTCCGCTCTGTCTTGAGACCTTCGAAAAAGACCCCGATCCCTACCTGCGGCGGCTTGAGAAAATTGATTACTTTCGCTATCTCGCCGACCTGGAAAAACCACTGGCCGGGGCTTGATGCCATCGCTTGCGCCCTGAGGTTAGGGGCGCGACATTCGTCCCGACCTGAACTCGGATTGCCGATGAAATGCACTCTACCGGTCGCAGTTGACCCTCGCGGGACCGGGAGGTTTTTGTTATACCAGAGATCAAAGTTATGAGCGAACCGACCGCATCGAATGAATCCCGCGAACCAGCAGGCACAACTTGCCTTGCCCGTTCGGTCGTGGACGCGCTGGCGGACGACCCGACGCTTGAAGCGGTAACCATTGACCGCTCGCACCGCACCATCTCCGTCGCCACACTCGGCCGGCCCGACGTGTCCAAGCTCACCGAAAAGATCACGCAGAAATTTCAGGAAGCGCAGGAGTCGCCGAGCAGCCAGGCTTGTTCGCTGTTGTCCGGCGCGGGCGATTGCGCCACGTGCGAAACGCCGCTTTCCCAGGACGAGCGCCAGCGCGTGACCATCAAACACGATGGCCGCACGACCACGATTGCGCGGGTGACCTGCCCGACGGCGCCAAAATTCTGGCGCTGGCGCGACATGCCGTTTCCCAAAGTGGTCCAACGCGACGTCGAGTTTCTCGAACACGCCGGTCACGAAGAGGAATGGAAGCCGCAACTGGTGCTGGCTCTGCTTTGCGGCGTGTTCGGAATCGCCGGTTACCTGCTTGGCCGCGCAGGCCAGCCGACTTGGTCCATCGCCAGTTTCGTTGCGGCCTATCTCGCGGGCGGCTGGTTCCCGGCGGAAGAAGTCTGGGAGCGTTTGCAGAAGCGAGCCATTGACGTTCACTTTCTCATGCTCGCGGTAGCCGTCGGCGCCGCCAGCATCGGTGCCTGGGCTGAAGGCGCGACGCTGCTGTTTCTCTTTTCCCTCTCGGGCGCGCTCGAGCATTACGCGCTGGGCCGCACCCAAAAGGAAATCCGCTCGCTCTTCCGCGAAGCGCCCAAGGTCGCGACCGTGCTCGACGCGCGCGGGAACGAAAGCGAGGTCAAGGTCGAACAACTCCGCGCCGGGATGCGCCTGCTCGTCAAACCGGGCGCGCAGTTTCCGGTGGACGGCGAAATTCTCAAGGGCACCACGGCTGCCGACGAATCCAACCTGACTGGCGAAGCCACGCCGGCCGAAAAAAGTGTGGGCGACACCGTGCTGGCCGGCACCATCAATCTCTGGGGCGCGGTCGAAGCCGGCGTCCTGCGGCCCGCCGCCGAAAGTTCGCTGCAAAAAATCATCAAGCTCATCAGAGAGGCGCAACAGCAAAAAGCGCCGTCACAACAATTCACCGACCGGTTCGGCACGTACTACACCTACGTCGTGCTCGCGTTGTCGCTGGCGATGTTCTTTGTGTGGTGGTTGGGATTCGGGTTGACGCCGTTCACTTCGGTCGGCGAAACGAAAAGCGCGTTTTACCGCGCGATGACTTTGCTCGTCGTGGCGTCTCCGTGTGCGCTGGTGCTCTCGATTCCCTCGGCGGTGCTGGCGGCGATTGCCTGGGGCGCGCGGCACGGCGTATTGATTCGCGGTGGCGCAGCCGTGGAAAAACTCGCTGATGTGACCGTCGTTGCACTCGACAAGACCGGCACGTTGACCACGGGCGAACTGCGCGTGGAAAAAGTTGAAAGCTTTCCGCCGGGTCGCGAAACCGAAATCGCGCAACTGGCTTACTCGCTTGACCGGCTTTCCACGCATCCGCTGGCGCGGGCGGTGACGCGCTATGGCAAACAACAGGGATTCACGCCGGTCGAGTTTGCGCATTTTGAATCCGTGACGGGCCAGGGCGTACGGGGTCGCAGCGGGCGGGGCGAATTCTTATTGGGCCGCCGCGAATGGGTGGCGTCGGCGCGCGGCGATCAAGCCGTGGTGCAAGTCCCGCCCGTCGAAGCGGGTTTCTCGGAAATCTGGCTGAGCGGCGCCGAATTGCTGGGGCGGATCGTCCTCCGTGACGACATTCGCCCGCAGGCCCAGGGCGTGGTGGACGAGTTGAAACAAAGCGGCCTGCGCACGGTTGTGCTCACCGGCGACCGCCGCTCCACGGCGGAACATTTGAAACGCGAATTGCATTTGGATGAAGTGCGCGCCGAATTGAAGCCGGAGGAAAAAGTCTCGGCGATCAAAGCGTTTAGCGAAGGAAAGAATCGCGTGGCAATGATCGGCGATGGCGTGAACGACGCGCCGAGTCTTGCAGTTGCGCACGTTGGCGTGGCGATGGGCGCGCGGGGTTCGGACGCCGCGCTCGAACAGGCTGACGTGGTGTTGATGCACGACCGGCTGGAAAATTTCCTGGCCGCATTCCGTCTCAGCCAGCGCGCGCGAAGTATCATACGTCAAAACCTCGTGATTTCGCTGGGTACGGTGGCCGTGCTGGTTTTCTTCGCGCTGTGGGGCAGGATTCCGCTGCCTGTCGGTGTTGTCGGTCACGAAGGCAGCACGGTGATTGTCGTGATGAACAGCCTGCGGTTGCTATTCGGTGGAACGGCGAAAAAGGAATCGGCAACCGCACCCTCACCCTGACCCTCTCCCGTAGGGAGAGAGGCCAGCAATGCACGCGGTGCTAAATCTTGTGCGTGGCAGGTTTCGTCTCCCGCTCTTTGCCGTGTGACCAATGCGCGGGCAAAGACTCGAGTGCGTCCAGTCGCTTACCAACGGGCGGACGATTCTCCCTCTCCCCAAGGGAGAGGGCAGGGGTGAGGGGAAACAGCGCGTGTATGGTTCCAGTCGTCTCCGCAGAACTTGAAATGCAGTCTGGCAATTCGGTCTGTGCTGTCGGAGTCAGTCACAGCCGCCCGATGAACCTCTGAATCCTAACCATAGCTTCCTTGAGATTTTCCATGCTCGTGGCGTAAGCGCAGCGGACAAAACCTTCGCCGCAGTCGCCGAAGGCCGTGCCGGGAACGACTGCCACTTTTTCCTGGCTGAGCAACTTGAGCGCGAAATTTTTCGAAGTGATGCCAAACTTCGCCACGCTCGGAAACGCATAGAACGCGCCGAGCGGATGATGGCACTCGATGCCCATGTCCTTAAACGCGGCGGCTACGAAATTTCTGCGCCGACGATATTCGCCCACCATTTCGCCCACATCCAGGTCTGGCCGCGTCAAAGCCTCAATGGCGGCCTTCTGGCCCATGGAAGAAGCGCAGAGCATCGTGTATTGATGGATCTTCATCATCGCTTCAATGAGATCAGCCGGGCCGCAGGCGTAGCCGAGGCGGAAACCCGTCATCGCCCAGGCCTTCGAGAAACCATGAAGAAAGACTGTGCGGTCGCGCATGCCGGGCAAACTTACGATGCTCGTGTGCGGCGAATCGTAAGTCAGCTCGCCGTAGATTTCGTCAGTGACCACGATGAGATCACGCTCGTGGGCGAACGCGGCGATGTCTTCCAAATCCTGCCGGCTCATGATGGCGCCGGTGGGATTGTTGGGAAAATTCAGCATCAACACCTTCGTCTTCGGCGTGACGCGGGCTTCCAACATCGCGCGCGTGAGGCGGAATCCGTTTTCTGACTTGGTCTCAACCGCTAGCGGCACGCCGTGCGCAAAAAGAATCGTTGCCCGATATGACACGTAGCACGGCTCGTGATAAAGCACTTCGTCGCCGGGATTGATCAGCGCGCGAAGCGCGAGGTCGAGTGCCTCGCTGACTCCGACGGTCACGAGGATTTCATTCTCGGGGTTGTATTCGCCGCCGAATTGTTTGCTGACGTATTTGGCCAGCGCCTTGCGCAGTTCGAGATAGCCGTAGTTGCTGGTGTAATGCGTCGCGCCGCGTTCCAGCGCGAACACGGCGGATTCCCGCACGTGCCAGGGCGTGTCAAAGTCCGGTTCGCCAATGCCCAGACTGATCACGTCCTTCATCGTGCTGACGATGTCGAAGAAGTCGCGGATGCCCGAGCGCGGGATGTCGCGCACCGTCACGTTGATGCGGTCACGGAGCGACACTGAGCCTTTCTTCTGCATGGCCGGTTTCCATCAACACGCCGAAGCGCTTGTAGGTTTTGAGCATGAAATGCGTGGACGTGGAGAGCACCCCTTCGAGAGGCGACAACCGTTCGCTAACGAATGCCGCCACCTCGCGCAAATTCCGGCCCTCGACGAACAACAGCAAATCGTAGCTGCCGCTCATCAGGTACGCCGAGCGCACTTCCGGAAAACGGCTGATCCGTTCGGCGATGGTGTTGAACCCGCCTTCGCGCTGCGGCGTGACCTTGACCTCAATGACCGCCGTGACGCGATCCAGGTCAAGCTGATCCTCGTCCAACACCGCCTGGTAACCGCGGATGACCCCGCGCTTCTCGTAATCGGCGATGCGCTGGTTCACCTCCGCCACCGGGAGGTCCAGCATCTTGGCGATGTTCTCGCGCGACTCGGTCGCGTTGGCCTGCAGGATTTTCAGTAACTCGTCCATGATCACTTCGGTTGACGTGCGCGCGAAACGTAGCGGGTCAAGGCGCGCTTAGTCGAGAAGGAATAGGTTCTGGGTTTAGCGCACCCATACTGCCTTTCGGAAGTTCAAAACCTGAATCCCCGAAGGGATTCCGGCTGAATGATACAATCCCCTTGGGATTGCAGGACCAATGAGTTTTCTCGTTTTGACTGGAGTTCAGACTACGGCTTGCGCTAATAACTACTTCGTCACCAAGGCCGCTTTATGCTCAAACCATTTCAATCCCATTTACGCAGCGGGTGCGTCGCGTTTGCGTCACTGCTCCTGCTCACCACCGCGCAGGCGGTCGAACCAGGCAA
>CAZCZP010000244.1:0-6168 GCA_964502895.1 uncultured Bifidobacteriaceae bacterium | reverse complement strand
GAGAGCGTGTTGAAATAGCCGCGATACTTCGACTCGCCGGCGTCGAACCACGGGTTTTCGAGAATGCCCGCCTCGTAGGAAATGTGCAGAAGATTCCGATCCATCGAGAACGGCTTCTTAGCGCTGGCTTGCACGGGAATCTTGTGGCGGTCGCAGTAATCAATCATCTCCTGCCGACCGGGGAATTCGTTGCGATACCGCTCGTCGCGCCACGGTGCGATGACCTGCAGGTCGGGCGCGAGCGCGGCGGCGGTGAGTTCGAAGCGCACCTGGTCATTCCCTTTGCCTGTCGCGCCGTGGGCGATGGCGTCGGCCTTTTCCTTCCTGGCGACGTCAAGCATCCCTTTGGCGATGAGCGGTCGCGCAATGCTGGTGCCGAGAAAGTATTGGCCTTCATAGACCGCGTTCGCCTGAATGATCGGGAAGATGAAGTCGCGCGCGAATTCCTCCTGCAAGTCCGCGATGTAAATTTTGGACGCGCCGGTTTTTTTTGCCTTTGCCTCCAGCCCGCGCAATTCCTCCTCCTGCCCGATGTTGGCGCAGAAGGCGATCATTTCCGCGTCATAGTTTTCCTTGATCCACGAGAGCAACACCGAGGTGTCCAACCCGCCCGAATATGCCAATACAATTTTCATGTGGCGGAGATTAAACAAACAACGCGGCGCGTGCGCAAAGAGGAAATGGAGCGCGGCTGTGTCTGAAAGACCAGTCGCAGCGCGTTAAAAAATCGAAAGCCTCGGAATAATTGGAAGTGCTGCGACTGATGCTTCGCACACAGCCGCGCTCCAATACGCTACTGTGACTTTAGCCGGAAGAAGCGACTGCCGGTGGTGGGTGGGACGACGACCTGATTCAAGCCGTCGGTTGCGCTCACCAAGTTGGTCACGCTCGTCCAAGTTCCTGCGACAACGTTTGTGTTCTGCTGGAGCGCGAAGCCGGTGAATGACGACGGCCACGAGAGCAAGAACGTGTTCGTGCCGGTGCGTTGGATTTGGAGAGTGGGCGCAGGCATTTGAGTAAAGGCGAGCACACCGGGACGAAGCCGGTAGTAACGCATGGGCGTGGTGGAAACATTCGTCACCACCAATTTGTCGCCGATGATCACGGCAGTCCCTGTTACCAACGACCAGCTTGCCGGCGAAAGGTTGGTTGTGGATTCAATGACGTAATTGGTAGCCGTCGCGGGCCACGCCAGCGCACAAACCCGGACAATGTTGGTTGCGAACGTGGCGTTGGTGCTGATACCGAAGATTGCCGCCATCGAGGAACTGACACTTAACAAGGACAGTTGCGGGAGCGGCGGCTTTGGAACTGCCGGCGCGTACAGCGTCGTGATGTTTCCGCTGATGGACAGGTCATAATCGCCGGCACTGCCGTCGGTGAAACTCAACCGCAATTCATCTCCCGACTGCGTGAAATTCAACTGATACCAATGCGGCTGCGGCTGGCCCGGCGTCGGGCCGTAGGCAAACACGTTGGAGACGGATTGCGAGCCGTGCAGGATGTTCGTGACCGTGACCGTCGCGCCCGGAGTCAATCCGTTCAGTGTGAAACTGACCCAGCCGTAGGGCAGTGAAAAACCATCTGGAGGCATGGCTGGCTCGGACACCGCGGATTGGACGTTGCTGAACGTGACACTGGCAGGCGCGACGAGTGTCAGCCAATTCTCATCCACGACGGGAAATGACGTCACGTTCGCTTGCTGCGCGTCGGGGACACCGTCGCCATTGCCGTCGCCGGCGAGTCCGCCAGGTATCCGGTTGGCAACGCGGTTTTCAATCGGATCGCTCATGCCGTCGCCCTCAGTGGCGAGAGAACTTTGAATGAAAATACGCTCGGAGAATTCAGAAGTGTTCCCAACCTCATCAGTGATGGTGGCCGTGACCCATTGGCCGACGACATCACTGGCCGGCGTTGTAAAATCAATAATGGCTTGTCCGACGGCAATTGTCTGGATCGTGGTGGCGGCGAGGAAGGCTTGTCCTTCGCCGTTCTTGAATGCGCCCTTCCGGGTGTTTCGGAAGAATTGAATGTGATAGGAGTGGACTCCTGAAACAGACCCGAATCCTCCCCGGATGCGAAGTTGATTATTCGTCGAGTTCTGTACCGCGCTGTTGAGCGTTGGATAATTAAGCATTGTATTCGGTCCGGTGTCGGAGTCGCCCACATCATTCGCCAGCGGCAGAACAGGCGTGTGGGCTTCCTCAATGGAGGCGTTCAGGAGAGAAATTCCCAGACCATGATTGCTGTAGATTTCGTTGGTGCTGACCTGGACACGGAGGCTCGGTACATCGCCGGGGAAATTGCAGATGACAACGCCCGAGGGGTAACGGCTATTCCGTCCGTTATTCGTGATGACATTGAGCGTGAGCAGCGAGTCCGTTTCGCCCGACATCACAACGCCCTGTTCCAGGTTGCCTACGATGTGGTTTGCCTGAAACCGATTCATTCGTCCGAGGCCGCTCAGGATTCCGATAGTTCGACCCGAAACGAAGTTACCTTCAATCAGACAACCTGTGGATCCAAGAACGTGAATGCCCCGTCCGTTCTCGGGGAAGAAGCGTCCATCGGGTGTGGCTCCGATCCAGTTTCCCTGAACAAGACCGTTGGTTGCCCCCAATACTTCAATGCCGCCTGCGAGAATGATGTTGCCTTCACCGGACGCAAGGCCGCCCACTTTGGACGTCTCTGAGAGGAAAATGGTTCCTCCGGGATGACCTCCAAAGGCCCGCAACGTGCGCGTTCTCTGACGGTCGCCGCCAATAACATTCCCCTGAACAGCGCCGTCATCCGCCATGATCTCAATTTCGTTCCCGGCGACAAGATTGCCCTCGCCCGGCAATGAGCCGCCAATGACGGTGTGGGACGAAAGATAAAGAAGGATGCCGCCGACGCTTCCTAGTGAGGGCTGATCTGGCTCGCTATCCGGGAGTTTTGGCAGCGAATCACCGTCGGCATTCGGGCCTATGGTGTTCCCAATGATCCGGTTTCCGATTGCGTTGGATCCGCTGACGAATACGAGCGGAGGAAACAATGCCGTGGTAATTTGTTTGGCTTCCCCGGTTTCTGGAACGAAGGCGCCCTCGAACGCCCAATATGTCCCCTCGCGGCCAGAGATTACATTCCCCAACTTTGCCTCCGCGCCACCAATCAGATTGAGACCCGACCGCAAGGCCAATTGAGCACCCCTCAACCAAGGGATTACCGTTGGGTCAAAGGTGGGACCTAATCCACTGCCGCGTGGAACGTTGCCCGAGGGATCAACACCGATGTAGTTCCCTTGGATGACACATTCGCTTCCATCCACCAAAATGCCGCACAATGGAAAATGGTTGATGACCATGCCGCGCACTTCGCATCCCGGCGCGACCAGATGCAGTCCATTCGCCGCGCCCGGCCAGTCGAGGAGGAAACTGAGATACGGAGGGAAATTAGTGTTATGATAAGTGCCGTAAAGGCCATCAATTCGTTTCTGTTCGTCACGAGCGCCGTTGGGGCGCATGATATTATTGCCGCGAAGCTGCACTGGTGGCCGCTGCGAGTTGGTTGACTGCGACCAGCCGTCAATGATGAGCGTGTTCGTCACGTCGGGCAGCGCGGTGAGAGGTAGAATTGTCGGCACACCATCTTCGAAGACGTTGCCCGTCGGCTTGATGTCGAACTTGATTTTGTCCGCTCCCTCGCGGCGATTCGCGAAATCAATCGCGCAACGCAGCGTCGTTTGCAGGCCAGGTGCGTTGGTGTTCACGTCGGGCACGCCGTCGGTGAGGTCGGCGTCGGGTTGGTCGCCAGTGGAGTTGACGATGATGTCGTTGGCCACATGCGTTACGGCTTCGACAGTATCGAGGATTTCGTTTGGGACGGATGGATATTCCAGTTGCAGCAGCACACGCATGGGATCATCAGGCACGGCATTGGTCGGGGCCATCTGGACGATGACGGTGTGAGTCGCGTTGGAAGCCAGTTGTGGAAAGGTCACGCCGGTGGCGCGCAACGTGGCGGAGATGTCCGTGTCGTTGAACAGGTATTTTAGATTCCAACCGGGATCGTTCTCTTCGCGGATTTTCAGAATGAACGTTTGAGGATCAGGCTCGTCGTTCTGTATTCGAACGTGAAACTCGGATAGTTCAGTCAGCCCGACGATATTCGTTCGCACCTGGGTGCCGGCGGGATTGGATTGATATTCGTTGTCTATGCCGAACTGCGTGGCGCTCTCGCTCGCGCGCTTGATGTGGAGATCGCCCTTGGCCTGGATCAAGATGCTGGGGCTGATCGCAGGGTTCGAGGTCAAAGAGTTTGCGCCCATCTGCGCGAGCAATTTTCCGTTGAACGTCACGCGGCCGTAGTTCGTGGTGAAGTAAAGATTCGTGAAAACAACGCTGTCGCCGCCGTTCAACGTGGCGTAGTTGACCGGCGACGGGCCGTTCGTGAGTCGCGCTCCGACCGTGCCGACGAGAGTCAACGGCGCGCTCAGGCGCACGTTGGTCATCTGCGTCGTGGTGTTGTTCTTCGCGATGGTGCGGACTTCGATGATGTTGGAAAGCCCGATCATCCGGGGATTGGCGTCAATCTGCGCGCTCAACGGAGTTTTGACGAAGTTGACGATTCTCGTCAGCACCGGCTGCATCACTTCGGCATAAACGGGACCGCAATCGCCGGTGGCGTGCAGGACGAAACGCCCGGTGTAGGAACCGGAATCCAAGACTTCCCATTCGAATTCGGAGGACGCGTTTTGCTTCCCCGCCAAGGACGTCGGCACCGGCGGCGAGGGAAAGCCGACCTGCCGAAACAGGTTCGGAGGCGGAGGCGGATCCAATGCGACCGAGATATTCCGCAACGGTGCTTTGGAATCGTTGTAAATGACCGCCGTGGCTTTGAAGTGATTTCCCACCAGCACGGAATAGAAGCCATTGATGACCTCGAATCCCGCGCCGCCAATCGAACCGATGCTGGCCTCCGGGCACAATGGTTCCAAATAATAACCGCCCACAATAATGTTGAGGCCGTCATTGATGAAAGTCGGGTAGGAAGTGTTCGTGTAATACGGCGGCGTGTAGAACTGAGTGAGCACATGATTTGTGTCCTGGGCCACCATCGCGGCTGGCAGATACGTCCGCGTGTCGTTGGGACTCCAGACGGTCCCCGGCGTGGCCGCCACATAACCGCTCTTGTTGATCGAAGTGGGACGCGCGCCCGCAGAATTCGGCAACGGCAACCCGTTGCGCGTCGCGTAAAGCGAACCGGTTGGCTCGGCATTGGTGGAACTGTGATCAATGGCGTAGCCCGCATAATCACCGTAGTCGTTGATGGCGACATTCACGGTGTCATTCGGCCCGTCCGGCGGCACTTGACCGTTGTTGTTCAGGTCCGGGAACTGTGAACCGTTCGCCGCCAGTACGAGTTGTGTCACCGTTCCGTTGGTGCTGACCTTGTAGTATCCCGGCGGATTGCCATTGGCGCCTTGCGAGAGGAGAATCATTTCGCCACGCCGGTTGATCCGCAGTCCTTTGAGCTTGTTGCCGCCGAGCGACTGATCGAGTGCCTGCACCTGGGGAAAAACATTTGTCAGGTAACGCACGCGATTGGTCACATCATAGACAAACGCGCTCGAACTGCCGCCGGAAATCTCGTCCCAACCGATGGCAACATTGGCATCACCGATGTCTTCGACATACGTGTTTTGAAAGTTGTTGACGTTCGTATGGAGATAACTGAAGCCGCCCTGTGGACTGAAAACCGCCGCGTGACTGTAAGCATCACCTGCGGAAAACTGGCCGACGGCGTCCGCCACCCAGGTATTTCCGAACGCCTGCCCATTGTTCAACGCTCTGATCCCCTGCAATTGGCCGGGCATGTTGTAAACGTCGTACGTCCGCCCGATCAACGTGACCGTGAGAATGGGAGGGTCGGCCTTTGCGCCTTCAGCGAACAACGCGCCAAGGAAAACGACGACGAGCAGCCGTGCGACTGCCAACCACTGCAACCGCGATACGCGCACCCGGCCCAGGCACAAAACACCCCGGCGTCTTTTGAAAGCTTGAAGGCGTCGGATTCGCATGCTGATTCCGTGCTCTATAGCACAAGCGCCCGCGTTGCGCACGCAATGAATGTCCGGCCCGCTCCCGACAGTCAGGGCGGAAAACCGATGGCCAGCTTCACGGCGGAATA
>CAZCZP010000243.1:0-6220 GCA_964502895.1 uncultured Bifidobacteriaceae bacterium | reverse complement strand
CCCATTAAGGCCGTCGAGTTGATCGAAAGGTTTCTTTTCGCGGACTTTGATGTTGGTGACGAGTTGCGGGAAACGCGTCCAGCATTTGGCGAGCTGGCTCAACGGTTTGCCGGTCGCGCGGATGATGCGGAGCATTTGGAGCGCAGCCACCAGGCCGTCGCCAGTCGTGCTGTGGTCGCGGAAGATGAGATGGCCGCTTTGTTCGCCGCCGCAGTTGAAACCGCCCCGCAGCATTTCATCAATCACGTTCTTATCGCCCACGTCGGTGCGGAGGACTTTTCCGCCCGCCGCCGTGATGGCCGCGTCGAGTCCGGCGTTGCTCATCACGGTCGAGACCAGGGTTTTTTCCGCGAGCGCGTTTTGCGCCAGCAAATCCAGCGCGGCAATCGCCATGATGTCGTCGCCGTCAATCAATTCGCCGCGTTCGTCGCACATCAACACTCGGTCGGCGTCGCCGTCGTGCGCAATGCCCACGTCGGCGCGGAATTCGCGGACGCGCGCGCAGAAATGTTGCGGGTGCATCGAGCCGCATTCCTTGTTAATGTTTTTGCCGTCGGGTTGATTGCCGGAGACGATGACATCCGCGCCAAGCTCGCGCAGGACGCAGGGCGTGGATTTGTAGGATGCGCCGTGAGCGCAGTCCACCACCACGCGCATGCCTTCGAGGGTCATGCCGCGCGGGAAGCTGGCCTTGGCAAATTCGATGTAGCGGCCCAGCGCATCGTCAATACGCACGGCTTTGCCGATGTCTTCCGCCGTCGGGCGAATGTCTTCGATGCGTCCGCTGAAAACGAGGTCTTCGATTTCGCCTTCGATCTTGTCGTCGAGTTTGTAACCGTCCGCGCGGAAAAATTTGATGCCGTTGTCGGCGTAGGGGTTGTGGGAAGCGGTGATGACAATGCCGGCGTCGGCGCGGAGGCTGCGCGTCACGTAGGCGACGCCGGGAGTCGGCACCGGGCCGATGAACAACACGTCCACGCCCATCGAGAGAATTCCCGAGGACAGAGCGTTTTCGAGCATGTAACCGGAGAGGCGCGTGTCTTTGCCGATGACGATTTTGTGCCGGCCATACCCGCGCGCCTGAGTTTCAAGGCCTTTGAAGACGTGGGCAGCGGCGCGGCCAAGCTTCAGGGCGGTTTCAACGGTTACGGGTTCTATGTTGGCGATGCCGCGCACGCCGTCGGTGCCGAAGATTTTTTTGGATTTGCTCATGTTTGAATTCAATCGGATTTCGCCGGCACGGTCACGTTGACCTGTGAAGGCTCGGCGCTGATGAAAGCCACGCCGACGGGCACGGAAACGTCCACGCGCTTGCGGAGACCGCGCGCCGCTTCGATGCCGGTGAGGTCCACGATCACACGAATTTCCTGGCCGGTCATGGCCGAGATCATTTCCGGACGGCCACTGACGGTAACGGTGACGGCGTTGGGGTCAACCTTGACTTCGCGAACGTCGGCCGCGCCGGAGACCACGAGGACGGGCAGGTTGGTAAATGTGCGCATCGCCACGCCCGGCAACGGACTGGTTGCTGGCTTCGCGGGTCCCTGGCTGAGCGGATTGACCGTTACCCAGATGGCGACGGCCAGCGCCAGCGAAAACAGTTTCCACCCGTAGTCCCTGGTGATTGTTTCGGGCAGGGCCATGTTATTTTCCCGACGCCGGCGGCACCGGGCGGATTTCGTTTTTGGTGATAACAGCCGGCCCTGGCTTGGGCCGCTCCGCCATGCGCGAGCGCAACCATTCGAGCATGGTCCGCGATTTGGCTGTGCGCACGAGCAGAGACGTAAGGAACGCGCGCAGCGTTTCCACCGTCACACCCCGCACCAACTGGCCCTTGTAGGCGTAAGCAATGGATCCGGTTTCTTCGGACACCACTACCACGGCGGCGTCGGTTTCTTCGCTCAAGCCAATGGCGGCGCGATGCCGTGTGCCCAGCGATTTGTGAAAGTCCTGTCGTTGAGTCAGCGGAAAAATGCAGGCCGCATGGGTGATGCGGTCGCCCTTGATGATGACGCCGCCGTCGTGAATGGCGTTGTTGGGGAAAAAAATCGTTTCCAGCATTTCGGACGTGGCTTCGCAATCCACGGTGATGCCGGACTCGACGGCCTCCTGGAGTTGGATGGATTGTTCGATGGCGATGAGCGCGCCGATGCGCACGTCGGCAAGGCGTTCGCAGGTTTGCACCACAACCTCGATGTTTTCGCGTTGTTCATGCGCCGTGGCGAAGAGCGGCAGGTTGCCCAACTCGCCCAGGATCCGGCGAATCTCCGGCTGAAAAATCACGAGCGCTCCCAGAATGATAAACACCGTCGCGTTGATCAGCAGCCAGCGGAGCACCCGCAAGTCCAACAAAACGGTTACCAACGCCAGCGCGAGCAAAAGCACGGCGAAGCCGATTACGACGGGCCAGCCGCGGGTGCCGCGGACGAACCGCGTGGCAAAATAAATCCCCACCGCGAGGATGAGAATTTCCAGCGCGGGCCGCCAACTGTCCTGGAGGATTTCGAGCATCAACTTTTTTGCCGGGCCAGGATGGCTTCAGCCACCCGCACGGCCTGGACCGTTTCCGCAACGTCATGCGCGCGGATCAACTGCACGCCAGCCGCCACGGCCAGGCTCGCGCAGGCCAGTGATCCCGCCAAGCGCGACCCGGGCGAATCGGCGCCCACAACTTTTCCGATGAACGACTTGCGCGAGGCACCGAGCATCAATGGGCGCTGCGCCTTTGTAAAACTGCCCAGTCTGGCGAGCAACTGCAAATTGTGTTCCACCGTCTTTCCGAATCCGATGCCGACATCCAACACCACTTGCCCGGCTGGCACGCCGCACGCGTTCAACCGCTGGAGCCGTTCGCGGAAGAATTCGCCGACTTCACTCACGACATCGGCATAAACCGGGCCGGCTTGCATGGTTTGCGGCGTGCCCCGCATGTGCATGCAGACGTAACCCGCGCCGCTTTCGGCTACGACGCGCCACATGGCGTCGTCATCGCGATTAGCCGCCACGTCGTTGACGATGCTGGCGCCCGCAGCGAGCGCAGCCTTGGCCACGGCGGGCTTGATCGTGTCAACCGAGATGGGAACTTTCACGCGCGCCGCAAGCCGCTCGATGACAGGAATGACGCGGCGCAATTCCTCGGGTTCGCTGACCGGCACTGCGCCCGGGCGGGTGGATTCGCCGCCGAGGTCAAGAATTTCGGCCCCTTGCTCCACGAGCTTGAGCGCGTGGGCAACGGCTTTTTCCGGGTCAAAGAACTTGCCGCCATCCGAAAAGGAATCGGGCGTAACATTTACAATGCCCATGACGAGCGTGGGGCGCGGGAAGGTGAAGGAAAACTGGCGGGCGCGCAGAAGCATGATGCTAAAGCCCAAACTCCGAAACTCGAAATCCGAGCGAAGGCCGAATGTCGAAATCCGAACCGGTGAAGTTTTGGCGCGAAGTCTTCAGGCTTCGGACTTTGAATTTTCTTCGGATTTCGGATTTCGTCATTCGGATTTCAGTAACTGTCGCCGCCTTTCCCGCGCTGCATCAACTCGATCTCATATCCTTCCGGCGCGTCAATGAAAGCGAAGCCGCTGCCATCGGGCTTGAGATGCGGTTCTTCGGAAAACTTGAGGCCCAACTTCGTCAGGTGTTGGCGGAAATCCTCAAGGCTGTTCACTTCAAAGGCGAGGTGGGTCAGGTCGGATTGCACCTTCACGGGTTCGCTGCCCGGGAAGTGGCAAATCTCGATTAACTCTTCGCTTTGAGGCGCTTTGAGAAAGGCCAGTTCCGAACCGCGCGGCGACTTGTGCCGGCGCACTTCCCCAAGCCCGAGCACTTCGCGGTAGAATTTCACGGTGCGTTCGAGGTCGTTCACGCGGTAGCGTGTGTGCAACAACTTTTTGGCCAGACTCATGCGCGCAGCATAGCGTTGAATCGGCGTCGGGACCAAGCGACAATTCGACAGCCGCTGCGGCTGCATGAGTTCAAAACGCGCTGGAAGCAATCGTCGCCAAAGCAGCCCTTCCTTCATTTGTGCGAACGGTCGGAGGTAACGAAGTAAGCCACAAGGTTATCGGTTCTACCGGGACGATTGGGATATCAGCCGAACCCGCGGCCATTCTCGAGTGCTCAGATCAATTTAACGCTGGTTATTGGCCAAAAAATGGTTGGCGCGGGGTGGGGGCTACGGCATAGTTTCGCCCCTAATTTATGGTAATGAAATCACTTCGCTATTGGGTTGTATTCGTAATCGCAGTTGTGGGGCTGGCATCCGGCGCATTTGCCAGCGAAGCCGACATCAAGATTCCACCGCTTGATCAAGTGAGATTCGAAGGTCTCGGGGGAGTAAGTGGTGCGGCGCTGATGTATCTCGGCATCGTAATCTGCGCCATTGGCGCGATCTTCGGCGTGGTGCAGTACCGGCAAACCAAAGCGTTGCCGGTGCATGAGAGCATGGCCAAGGTTTCAAATACCATTTGGGAAACCTGCAAGACCTACCTGTTCACCCAGGGCAAATTCCTCGCCATCCTCTGGGTGCTGATCGCCGCGTGCATGATCTATTACTTCGGCTTTCTCACCGAACACAAAGACGCTTCCGGGGCAGCCATGTCCGCGGGCCATGTTGCGTTCAACGTGATAGTCGTTCTGCTCGCATCCATTCTGGGCATTCTTGGAAGTTACGGCGTGGCCTGGTTTGGCATCCGGATCAACACGGTTTCCAATTCTCGCGCCGCCTTTTCCGCGCTCAAGGGAAACCCACTCGCCACGCTCGGCATTCCGTTGCGATCCGGCATGAGCGTCGGCCTGCTGCTCGTGGCGGTCGAATTGTTCTTCATGATTTGCATCCTGATGTTCCTGGGCGATCTGGCCGGCCCGTGCTTCATTGGCTTTGCCATTGGCGAATCACTCGGCGCGAGTGTGCTCCGCATCTGTGGCGGCATCTTCACCAAGATCGCCGACATCGGTTCGGACTTGATGAAGATCGTCTTCAAGCTTCCGGAAGACGATCCGAAGAATCCGGGCGTGATCGCGGATTGCACTGGTGACAACGCCGGTGACTCGGTCGGACCAACGGCGGACGGGTTTGAAACCTACGGTGTGACCGGTGTGGCGTTGATTGCGTTCCTCGCGCTGGCGCTCGCGGCAAGCCCGGGGATTTGCGCCACGCTCATCATCTGGTTGTTCGTCATGCGCTCTCTGATGATCGTGACCTCGCTGGTTTCCTATTTCGGCAACGAGATGCTCAGCAAGGCGATGTTCGGCGGCAAAAAAGACTTCGATTTTGAAGCTCCCCTCACTCATCTGGTGTGGATCACTTCAGCCGTTTCCATCGTGGTGACGTTCATCGCGAGCAAGCTGTTGCTGGGTGATTTCAAGACCGATGCCGGTCCGCAACCCCAACTCTGGTGGGTGCTATCGGTCATCATCAGTTGCGGCACGGTGGCCGGCGCGTTGATTCCCGAATTCACCAAGATCTTTGTCAGCACCACTTCGCGTCATGTCCGCGAAGTGACCAACTGTTCCAAGCACGGCGGCGCTTCGCTGAACATCCTGTCGGGCTTTGTCGCCGGCAATTTCTCCGCGTTCTGGATGGGTCTGGTGATCATGTTGCTCATGTTCATCTCATATTATTTTTCGCAGCACGCCGCGTTGCTCTCGCTCATGCCGGCCAAGTTTCTTTTCGCCGCGCCGATCTTTGCGTTCGGACTCGTGGCCTTCGGTTTCCTGGGCATGGGGCCGGTCACCATCGCGGTGGACAGTTACGGCCCGGTCACGGACAACGCCCAGTCGGTTTATGAATTGAGCCAGATCGAAGGCCGCAAAGACATCAAGGCCGAGATCAAGAAAAACTTTGGGTTCGACGCCGATTTCGAGAATGCCAAGCACCAGCTCGAAAAGGGAGACGGCGCCGGCAATACGTTCAAGGCCACGGCCAAGCCCGTGCTCATCGGCACCGCCGTGGTCGGCGCAACGACGATGGTGTTCGGCATCATCATCCTGCTCGAAAATCTTTTCGGCAACGTGATTCCAAAACTCTCCATCGTGCAGCCCGAAATCATCCTCGGCCTGATCATGGGCGGCTCGGTGATCTACTGGTTCACCGGCGCGTCCTGCCAGGCGGTCGTCACGGGAGCGTACCGGGCGGTTGTTTATATCAAGGAGAACATGAAGCTCGACGCCACAACCGCATCGGACAAGGACAGCAAGGAAGTCGTCCGCATCTGCACCGAGTATG
>CAZCZP010000242.1:4159-6249 GCA_964502895.1 uncultured Bifidobacteriaceae bacterium | reverse complement strand
GCGTGGACCGGCGAATTGCGCCGTCACCTTAAGCGCGCTGCGTGGGCTTTGCTCGGCTTCGCGACGGTGCTGGCAGTTTTTTTCCGGGTCACCGCGGTCGAGGTCGCGCGATTTGTGGACCCGTTCGGCGATCACCCGCCTTATTCGTTCACCCGATTGGAAATTGTCGAGCCCGGGCCGCAAGGCATAAACGTCCTTTATGGCAAATCGTTCGTCGTGAAGGTGAAAACGGCCGGCCATCAGCCGAGGGAAGTTTTCCTTACCTCGCATCCGCCCGAAAAGCCGGAGCAAGCCGTCACGGTGGCGATGTTCGACAAAGGCAGCGCAGGCTTCGATCAGTTGCTGGACAACATTCGCGCTGACCTGGTCGTTTACGCGCATACGAAGGACCGCGTCAGCCTGTCGAAGCAGGCGCGCATCGGCGTGGTGCTGACGCCGCAACTGGAAAAAGCCTCTCTGCAAATCACGCCGCCGGAATACACCGGCTTGAAGGCCGAGGAAAAACCTTACACGTTCAAAGGCGTACAAGCGCTGGCCGGAAGCGAAGTCCGCTTCCGGTTGCAGTCCAATCGGCCCCTTCGTGAAGGGCTGGTTGAAATTACCGCCGGCGACCAGCCCCCGCAACGCGTTGCGCTGGCCAAATCCGCGGAGAACGAAGTTGCTGGTTCGTTCGTCGCGGCGGAATCCGGGCGCCTACGATTCTCCGTGACGGACGTGGCGGACATTCCATCGCAAGGCGATTGTGAGGGCGCGCTCACGGTCACGCACGATCTGCCTCCAGAAATTCGCATCACCGAACCTGAGCGGGACGCGTTTGTGGCCATGGATTTCAAGCTCAAGGCCCGCGCCGAGGCCAACGACGATTACGGCCTGCGCACGGTGCGATCGCATCGCGGTCTGAACGGCGTTTATTCCGGACCAAAGATTGCCAAATACAATGCCGTCGTTCGCGCGAGTGTCGAAACCACGGATTTGAACATCGCAGAGTTGGGCGTTGAGCCGGGCGATGTTATTTCACTGTTCGCCGAAGCCGTGGACACCGCACCGGAGCCACACCTGGCTCGCAGCCAGACGGTGCGGTTGATGGTCATCAGCGTGGAGGATTACAATGATTTCCTGCGCGAGCAAACCGACCTGGCCGACACCGAGGCCAAATATCAATCGCTCATGGACGACATGCAGGAGTTGATCGAAGACCAGAAGAAACTCGGTGAGACGGCAAAAAAAATGGAGCCTCAACTGGCCAAGGCCGACGAGAAGCAACGCGAAGCTCTGATGCGCGAGCTTGACGGATTGTTGGCGAAGCAGAACGAGTTGAACCAGAAACTCGACCAGCACGCCGGACGGATGGACGAATTTGTAAGGGACAATCCGCTTTATGACGTAGAGAAGGAATTGCAGAAATTGTTGCGCGAGCAGGCACAGAACATTCGACAAAGCACGGGCACGAACAACGCCGCGGCCCGGGATATTGCCCAGCGCAGTTCGCCACCGCAAGGTGGACGGCAGTTGTCATCGGACATGTTGAGTGACTTTAAGAAGGCTTCCGATGAACAGATCGAGAAACTCGGCGGTGTGCAGGAGGAAACGGAAAAGCAAATCGCCCAAACGCTTCAAGACATGAGTCTGATGCAGGAATTGCAGAAGGACTTCGGTATTTTTGAAGCGCTCTATCGCCGGCAGCAAGAACTGACCGAGCAAATCCAGGCTTACAATCGCGCCGGCGAACTGAGCCGCGAAGATCAACTGGCCCTCAAGGAACTGGCGGCAACCGAAAAGCAAATCGGCGATGCGCTGGGAGAATTGCAGGAAAAACTTCGCGTGGACGCGAAGGCAGCCGAAGAACTTTTCCCGAAAGCCGCGCAGAGCGGTCGCGACCTTGCGGACAAGATCGGCGAACTGCGCCTGCAACCACTCGCCCGACAAGCTACGGAGCAGATGCTCGCGGGCAACGGCGAGCGGTCGTTCGCTCTCGCTGACCGGTTGCGCAGCGAGATGGAAAAACTCTTCAGCGAATGTCGGGGCGGCAATTGTCCGTCCGGCGATGAACTGGACGATTACCTGACTTTGAAGCGCGGAATGAATGCCGG
>CAZCZP010000242.1:0-4059 GCA_964502895.1 uncultured Bifidobacteriaceae bacterium | reverse complement strand
CCGACCAGCAAGCCGGAGTTTGCCGCGTCATCCGACCTGACGCTGCTTCAGTGCGGCAACCTGATTTATGCCGGCAACCAAAGCTCCGTATGTTTCGCCGACCGATTCCTCAGCGACGTGGCCCAGCAGACGAATCTGCGCGTGAACAAAAAGTTTTGCCCCGTCCGCCTGGATGCGGAAGCAGTGTTCGACTACCCGTTTTGCGTGATGTCCGGCAACGAGAGCTTCACGCTGGCGGAAAAGGAGCGTAAGCAATTGCGAAAATATCTGATGCAGGGCGGCTTTCTGCTTGTCAGTCCCGGTTGCTCGGATGAAAAGTGGGACAAAGCTTTTCGCCAGGAAATGAAAGTCTGTTTCCCGGAACATGCGCTGAAGCCGATTGCCATGTCGCACCCGGTCTTCTCGCTGGTGAATCAGATTCCGCGTTTGACCGATAAACATGGGAAGACTGCGACACTGGAAGGCCTGGAGATCAACGGGCGGCTGGTGATGGTCTATTCGAAGGAAGGCTTGAACGACGTGGCGAATGCCAAGGGCTGCTGTTGCTGCGGCGGCAACGAACTCCGCGACCCCTCGCGCATCAATGTGAACGTGTTCACCTACGCGGTGCTGTATTGAACTTTGGGACTCAGCGTGAAAGGCGGATTCTTCAATCCTGTTCTTAATCTTACTCTTAATCGTAATCTTAATCCCTTGGAGATTAAGAGTAAGATTACGATTAAGATCAAGAGGATCACCTTGCGGTCGTGTCTTCTGCTTCCATTGCTCGCAGCGAGTTGTGGTGGGCCAGCGCAGCGCAGCGCGTTGGATTTGCCCATTTACTTTACCTGCGACACGCGCGGGCGGCTCGAGCCGTGCGGCTGTTTCACAGGTCAATTCGGAGGGTTAACCCGGCTTAAGACCGTGCTTGATGGTGAAGCGCCGGACCATGCCGTGCGCGTGGATGTGGGCGATGCCATTGCCGGCCAGGAGGATTACGACCTCATCGAGTATCGCTACTTGTTGCGTGCGTTCGCGGCGATGAAATACGACGCGCTGAATCTCGGCCACCGCGAAGCCCGGCTCTCCGCCGCCCAGCTACGGGAAATCAAACGCACCTCGCCCGTCACCATTGTCAGCGCCAATGTGCTCGACGAGGCCAGTGGCAAACCGATTTTTGATTCGTATCGCATCATCGAACGCGGCGGACATCGAATCGGATTGATCGGCGTGCTTGATCCGCGCGGTTTGGGTGACGATTTGGGGGTAGGCGTGGCGGTCGCGGACATGAATTCCGCAATCACGCGTTGCCTCGCCGAACTGCGCGGCAAGGCCGATACCATCGTGCTGCTGGCATTCGCCGACGAAAACTCACTGGCACAACTGGCCCAGGACTTTTACGAACTTCACCTTATTCTTGGCGGAAAAGTCCGTCAGCCGGCGCAGGAATTGAAGAAGGAAAACCGAAGCCTCATTACTTTCGTCACGAACGAATCACGAGCGCTCGGGATCCTCCGGCTTCAGTTGGCGGCTGGCGCTGCCCCAAAATCTCTGACCCACGAAATCCGCCTGTTGCACGACAGGATTCCGCAGGACAAAGCGTTTCGCCAGCTCGCGCAGGAATACCGAGATGAAGTTCGCCGCGCAAAGCTGGCCGTGGATGATCCATCGAAAGCGGGCGCGGACACGGTGCCGGGCGTGCGCACGGCGGCCAGCTATGTCGGCAACGAGCGTTGCGTCGAGTGCCACAAAACCGCTGGCGCGACATGGGCCAAGTCTGGACACGCGGACGCGTTCGACACCCTGGTGCATCGCAAAGCCGACGCCGATCCCAAGTGCGTCGGTTGCCACACGATCGGATTTGGCAGCGTTTCGGGTTATCGCCGCGAGTTCGGGGCAGAGAAATTTGTGAACGTCGGCTGCGAGAGCTGTCACGGCCCAGGCAGCCTGCACGTGCGCAGACATGAAGGCGACAAGACGGTTGATTTCGCCTACCGCCCGCTCGGCGCAGGCGATTGCCAGAAATGTCATTACGGCGAATTCAGCCGCCCGTTTGATTGGGACGAATTCTGGCCGCCCATCAAACACGGAAAAGAACCGAAACAAACCGCTGCGGCCCCGCCAACGGCAAACCGATGAAACGCTTTGTAACAACTTTCCTGCTCCTCGCGGGCGCGAGTTGCGCGCTGGGCGTTCCGCCCGGCGGCTGGAGCACCAATTACAATTCGGCGCTCGAGGAAGCCAGGGGCCGACAACAACCCCTGTTGGTCTATTTCACCGCCAGTTGGTGCGGTCCATGCAAGTTGATGGCCCGAACCACGCTGACGAATGAAGCCGTCTTGCAAACGCTGAGTCGCGTGGCGCATGCCGTGCTCGACGTGGATGAACAGCCCAAGCTGGCGGAACAATTCGGAGTCCGCGCCGTTCCGACATTTCAAATGTTGTCACCCTTCGGTGAGCCCGTCGCGACCACGACCGGTTTTCAGGACGCAACCAAGTTTCTTCAGTGGTTAACCAACGGCCTCAACGAAGTGAAGGAGGCGGCAGCGCGCCAGCAGCAGTTGGCGGAAAAACTGGCGGCAGCGGATCAATCACTTCGCGAAGCCAGCCCTGAATCCTTGAAGAAAGCCGCGGCGGACCTGGTTGATCTTTGCGCCTCGCTCGATGGCGCGACGCAAAAAACTGTTCACGACCGGCTCGCCACTTTGGCCGCGCGCGACCCTGCGCTCTTGCTTGATGGCCTGAACCATCCGCGTCTGGCTGCGCGCATCCACGTGGCCAATTTGTTGCGCACGCGGCTTGGCGATAGTTTTGACGTGGATCCATGGAGCGAAGCCCCTGCCCGCGAGAAGGCTGTTGCTGAGTGGCGCGCCAAACTGAGCGGAAAAACTAACGCCGGAAAAAGTCCTTGATCACCTCGGCAACGCGCTGAACTTGCGCGTCGGTCATTTCGGGATAAATCGGCAAACTCAGACATTCGCGCGCAGCCTTTTCAGAAACGGGGAACGCGCCTTCCTTGTATCCGAGCGAGGCGTAGCATTTTTGCAGGTGCAACGGCAGCGGATAGTGCAGCGCGCAGCCGACGCCATTCGCCTCCAGATATTTCTTCAATTCCTCACGTTTGGGATGGCGGACGACGTAGAGGTGATAAACACTTTCCGCCCACGTTGCCTCGCGCGGCAGTTGCAGCGGGGTGTCGGCGAGCAGCGCGTGATAACGCTGCGCCACGCGGCGGCGACCCGCTGTCCATTCGTTCAGTTTCTTGAGCTTCACTCCGAGCACGGCGCCTTGAATACCCTCCATGCGATAGTTGAAGCCCACCTCGTCATGGTAATAACGCACCGATGAACCGTGTTCGCGCAACGACCGCGCACGCGCGGCAAACGCGGCGTTGTTGGTCACCAGTGCGCCGCCTTCGCCACAGGCTCCAAGATTTTTCCCCGGATAAAAACTGAATCCGGACCATTCGCCCAAAGCGCCCACGGTTTTGCCCTTGTACTTCGCGCCGTGCGCCTGACAGGCATCTTCGACGAGCGGCAAATTATGTTTCCTGGCGATCGCCTGAATAGCGTCCACATCGTAGGGATGCCCATAAAGGTGAACGGGCATGATGGCCTTGGTGCGAGGCGTGATGGCCTTCTCAATTAGTTTCGGATCGAGATTGAACGTGGCGTCGTCAATGTCCACATAGACCGGTTTGGCGCCGACATAGGAAATCGCCCAACTCGTGGCCACGAACGTGTGCGGCGTGCTGATGACTTCATCACCAGCGCCGACGTTCAGCAGCATCAACCCCACGTGCAGGGCTGACGTGCCGCTGTTGAATGCGACGCAATGTTCCGCGCCGCAATACTTCGCGAAGTCTTTTTCGAACTGCACGACGTCCGGCCCGAGGCAGAAGGAACAGTTGTCGAGCGTTCGCGCGATGGCGGCGTCGAGTTCAGGACGCAGGGAACGGATTTGGGCCGGCAAGTCGAGGTAGGGAACTTTTTCGCTCATAGTATTTGCTTCTGCTCTCCGCAAAAAGGTGCGGGAAGATACGCAGACCGCGTTGGTCAAAACAACAGGGAAAAATGCGGA
>CAZCZP010000241.1:0-6276 GCA_964502895.1 uncultured Bifidobacteriaceae bacterium | reverse complement strand
AATCCCACGCATCGTACGAATGCGTCTTCGGACGATAACCGAGTTGATGTCCGCGTAGCGAATATTCCGGCGCGGTGGAGATTTGCAGATCATCGGACACGGATACACTGCCCCTCTGCATTCGCAGTTCGCGCAATAATCTTCCGACGCCGAACAGGACGCCACGCGCATCGTTCCCGATGACGAGGATCAGTGGATTTTGCAATCCAGACTTAACAACGATTTGAAACCCTTCCGAGCCGCTTACTCCGCGCACTGATTGAAGTTCCTTCGCGTGCGGCCCGGCGAATTGCTCCAATGCAGATCGGTTGCCGACCACGATGAACGGCACGTTGGTCGAGGGCCAAGAATTCATCGTTGGCAAGAGCACACGTGAGCGCCGCTCCACTTCCTCGACCAGCATTGTCACAGATTTCTTTTCGGGACCGTATAGGTTTGGCGGAGAAACGACCACGGCATTTTTCAGCTCCACTGCTCCAGCTCGAAACACTCCGGAGGACAGAAGGAATGCGAAGGCCATACCGCCGACAAAACCGGATCTCCTCGGACTGTTCTGAACGTTAGCTGCTTCACCGTGAGTGCCGGGATTCACAGAGCGAACTATCCAGATTGCCGCGTCGCCAAGCCAGAAAAAATGCTGGAGCCAGTTCACGATAATTCGCACCTCGCTTCAGGTTTCGGCTTTACGGCTTTCGGAAGCGCGGACATCTTCGTCACGAATGAACCCAGCAACAACTGCCCCAGGAATTTTCTCCCAAGCTCCGCCGCTCAACGCCGCGACGTGCGTTGCGGCACTTGCATTTCTCTTCTCAGCGAGCGCCGCGGCCGGCGCAACTTCCAATGAGCCACCGCGCCGTTTGTGGAAACCCGTTGCCGACGAGGTTTACTCGCAGGAGATCGGCGAAAAGATTCCGACTGACAAAGCGGTTACTTCGGTCGCTGTGCACAAGGATATGGTCCATGCAGTGGTCGGAGGAACGATGAAAACTCTTAGCGACGGTTTCTTGAAAGATGCGAACGGCGCTCCTCGCGGCGTGAAACGAATGCGCTCGCTCGGCGGCGCACTCTGGGCCTCCGGTGAGAATGGGACGCATCGCTTTGCTGATGGCAAGTGGGTTCGCGTTGATGAGAAGGCTTTCAACGATTTCTGCGTCCATCTTGGCCAGGTTCACGCCGCCACGCGCGAGGCTATTTTCCAGTTTGAGGGCGGGAAGTTCGTCAACATCAAGCCCGCCGGTGGATACTTGCAGAACGACAGCACGATGATCATGGAGGACGGATCGCAGATTCTGACCGATCCAGTGGAAATCGGACCGATCGAACACATCGCGTCTTATAGTGGCACGCTTTACATGCTGCGACGGGGCGAGCTGGCGCTGCTTGAAGGGCGGACGCTTGTGGAAAACCCGGTGGATTGGGGAATGATGCCTTCACGAGTCACGCGCGACATGCTGGCGTTTGGCAGCAGACTTTATGTGGCGACGGACCGTGGCGTGGCAGTGTTGCGAGGCATGGCACTGACGGCGTTGCGCGGCGCCGAGGGCCTGCCGTTCGAGGACACAACTTGTCTGGCGGAAGGATTCGACGGCGACCTCTGGATCGGCACAAGCCGGGGCGCGATTCGCAAAACGGGCGAGGAGTTTCATTATTTCGGCGCGCAACACTGGTTGCCCGGCGATTATGTCAGGGACATTGCCGTGAGCGGGCGGACAGTTTACATCGCGACGGACGGCGGGCTGGGAATCATCAGTTACGAACCTTACACGCTGGCGAAGAAGGCAACTTTTTTTGAGCGGGAGTTAGAACAAGGCGGTTTTAAGCGGCTCGGTTTCGTCCACAAACTTTATTGGTCGGGCGACGCCGACGGTTGGCTCAGAGAAATCAGCGACAACGATGGCGGGCACACGGCGCATTACCTGGCGGCGATGACTTTCAAGTACGCGGCGACGCGTGATGAGAAAGCCCGGGAGGAGGCGTTGGAGGCATTCAAGGCGATGGTGTGGCTGGACGACATCACGACCAAGCCCGGCTTCATCGCGCGTTCCATCTGGTCCGTTAAGGCTGATAAAGGTGAGCGATCCAGGCACGGCTCGGGCGGATTGCCGGCAAAATGGTATCCAACCGAGGATGGACTCTGGATTTGGAAAGGCGACACTTCGAGTGATGAAGTCAACGCGCACTTCTACGCGGTTTCGCTCTTTCATGACCTCGCGGCGAAAGGGCCGGCAAAGGAACGCGCGGCAAAACACATCGCGAACATTACCACACACATCATTGATAACGGATGGGTGCTGCGCGACATGGATGGCAAGCCAACACGCTGGGGGCGGTGGGATCCTGAATACTTGCTGCGGCCTTACGGATTCGAATCGCGCGGGCTGAACGGCATGGAAGCGCAGACTTACGTGCAAACAGCTTTTGCACTGACCGGCGACCAGAAATTCCAAACCGGACTGGAGCAACTCTTAAAATGGCGCTACCACACTTTCACCGTGAGGCAAAAGCTGACTTTCCCGCCGGACTCGGTCGTACCATGGGACGATGAACTGGCATTTCGCTGTTATCATCCCCTGCTCCGCTACGCACGAGATCCCGAACTCCGGTCCATTTACTTGCGCAGCTTGGAGCGGCATTGGGAAGTCATGCGGATGCAGCACGTCCCGTTCTTCAACTTCGTTTACGGAGGACTCACGGGCAATGACTGCGAAGTTCCACAGGCGGTGCAGCATCTTCGCGAGTGGTCGCTCGATCTCGTAAGCCACAGCTACCATAATTCACATCGCAGCGATCTCGCCTCGCAGCCTGGCTACGTGCCCTACATGGGTGGCACGCGGGCGATTTCGCCGCGGGAATCCGAGGCCGAATTTGGCAGCCGTTCCGCGCTGGGCTATGACGGCGGCAGCGGCGGCAGAGTGATGACGCCTCCGATCGGCTGGCTGGAAGATTATTGGATGGGAAGGTATTACAGATTCATTGAAGCTCCGAAGGCACAAAGTTCGGAATTAATCTCGCACCATCCACGCACTGCCACCGGCCGGAGAGGAGCATTGCCTTATGACGGACCGCCGCGGCCTGCGGGCAAATGGGAAAAGTGACGATCCGCGTTGCCTGACCCTACGTGTCGCAATTAGTCTCCGGCGTGCACCTCGAACTGCTTTCCATGAAAACCCCGATCCTTATCACCCTGTCACTTTCTCTTTGCGCCATGACTGGATTCAGCGCTGAAAAAAAATCGTTGGCCGAACGTCTCGGCTACAAAGCCACCGACAGAATTCTTATCGTCAATGGCGACGATACGGGCATGTGCCACGCCGCCAACGTGGCGACGATTGAATCTCTGGAGAAAGGACTCATGCGTTCGGCCACGATCATGGTCCCGTGTCCGTGGTTTCCGGAGATTGCCGCTTACGCCAAGGCAAATCCTGAGAAGGACTTTGGCATTCATCTTTGTCACACCTCTGAGTGGGTAAAGTATCGCTGGGGGCCGGTCGCCGACCGCGACAAAGTTCCGGGCCTGCTTGATCCCGACGGCTATTTGTGGCGCGGCGTCGAGGACGTTTACGCAAATTCCAATCCCGAGGAGGCATTGATCGAAGGTCGCGCCCAAATCAAGAAGGCACTCGCGGCCGGCATTGACGTCACGCACCTCGATTCACACATGGGCACGCTTCAGCTCAACGCCGAATACATGAAGGTTTATGTTCAACTGGCAGTTGAGTTTGATTTGCCTTTGCGCATGGCGTCTCAATCAACCATGGCCAATTTCGGCCAACCGGATTTGCGAAACCAAATCGAGGCCAAAGGCATTTTGTTTCCGGACTATTTCGTTTACGAAGAGCTGAAGGATGAAAAAAACGGCGTGAAGGATTTCTGGATGAAGATTGTGAAAAATCTGAAACCAGGCGTCACGGAGCTTTACATCCACGCCGCGCTGCCCACTGACGAACTCAAGGCCATCACCGGGTCGTGGTCAACACGCGCGCAGGAATACGAGGTGTTCACCAACGACGACGACATGAAGCGGCTGATCGAGGAGCAGAACATTATTCTGATGGGCTACCGCCCGATTCGCGAACTGCAACGCAAGGAACGAAGCGCGGCGCGTTGATCATTTTTCTGCGCTGGCGAGGATCGTCTGAAAGTGAGGCGGTTGTTCCTCCCGCGCGACCACACTGATTTCAATTTTCTTGTAGCCGGCTGCTTCGAGCCAGCGCTGCAAGTCGCTTTCCGGGAATCCCAGCCAGCGATCCCCGTAGAGTTCACGCGCCTTGTCAAAGTTGTGCTTGAGCAAATCGAGCACGAGTATCTGCCCATGCGGCTTCAACAATTTGTGAGTTGCAAGCAGAGCCGCGGCTGGATCTTCCGCATGATGCAACGCCTGGCTGAGAACCACCAGATCAACGCTGCCTGCTTCAATCGGCGGGTTCTGCAAATCGCCCAGCCGAAACTCCAGATTCTTCAATCCGTTCTTCTTCGCTTTGGCTGCCGCGAACGCGACAATTTTTTCGGAATTGTCCACAGCGATAACCTTCTTGCAGCGCCGCGCCAGCAATTCGCTTAACAATCCTTCACCCGCTCCGAGGTCGGCCACGGTCAAGGGCGGCAAGATCCGGAGCAACAAATGTCCGAACGCTTGCCACGAGCGCCCCGGGCCGTAGCAGCGGTCGAACCGGCCCGCGATCTGATTGAAGTAAAGTTGGGCCTGTTCGCGCCGGCGCGCGAGAATGCGCTTGAGATTTATCTGATCGCTGCCGTGCTCGGCCAATTCCTTCGCGCCGCGAATCGCGAGTTGAATAAATTCGCCGGTTGCCCCTTCGGCTCGTGGGTTGAGCTTGTAGTACGTCCGCTTGCCTTCACGCCGCGATTGCACCATGTCGCAATCCGACAGCAGACCCAGGTGGGTTGAGATGCGCGACTGCCCGAGGCGCGTAACTTCCTGCAATTCGTTCACCGACAGCTCATCCTTCTCCAGCAACGCCACGATGCGCAGGCGCGTCCCGTCGGACAACGCTCGCAACGATTTTAAGGTCGCAGACATGACATTCCTCGCAATTTGTCGCTTCAACCCTCCGGCATCCCGGGGTTGGTCCTCAATCAAATCTCAGGAAACTTTTTTGAGAAACCAGTTGACGCGCGTCTTTTGAGTTATATCATCCTATCCTGATACGTCAATACGTTGTTATTGAAAACTTAGACCGAGCGAAAAATAATGAGCAACCGATACATCTTTTCTTCCGAATCCGTGGGCGAAGGCCACCCGGACAAAGTCGCTGATACGATTTCCGATGCCGTGCTGGACGCCTGCCTCGCGCAGGACAAGTTCAGCCGCGTCGCGTGCGAAACTTACGTCAAGTCCAACGTCGCCATCATCGGCGGCGAGATCACCACCAAGGCCAAGCTGGACTTCGTGAAAATCGCCCGTGACGCGATCCGCGAGATCGGCTACGTCAACGATGACGATGTGTTTCACGCCGATAAAGTGTTCGTCAACGTCATCGTCACTCAGCAGTCTCCCGATATTGCGCAAGGAGTGGACGCCCGCAAAGCGAAGGGCAAGAAAACGGCGAAGCAAGGCGCGGGTGACCAGGGTTTGATGTTTGGTTACGCGAGCAATGAAACGCCCGAACTGATGCCGGCGCCCATCATGTTTGCGCATCGCCTCGGCCGCGCGTTGACTCATACGCGCAAGAACGGCGGCCCGGAATGGTTGCGCCCGGATGCGAAGTCGCAAGTTTCCGTCGTTTACGAAAATGGCAAGCCGGTAGCGATTTCCAACGTGGTCATCTCGACGCAACACGCGGACAAGGTTAATGGCCGCGAAGTGACGCACGCTGAGATTGAAAAATTCTGCATCGAGAACGTCATCAAGAAAGTTTTACCGAAGCGTCTGCTCACGAACAAAACCGAGTTCCTGATTAATCCCACCGGACGTTTCGTCGTCGGCGGGCCGCAAGGCGACACCGGACTGACGGGCCGCAAGATCATCGTGGACAGCTACGGCGGCATGGGCCGTCACGGCGGCGGCGCGTTCTCCGGCAAGGACCCGACCAAGGTGGACCGCAGCGCCGCTTACATGGGCCGCTGGGTCGCGAAGAATATCGTGGCCGCCAAGCTCGCCGCAAAATGCGAGATCCAGTTCGCCTATGCCATCGGCTACCCCGACCCGGTCAGCGTTCACGTGGACACCTTCGGCACGAACACGGTGAGCGAAAACCGGATCATCCGCGCCGTCAACCGCGTATTCAGCTTCCAGCCGGCGGACATCATTGACCAACT
>CAZCZP010000240.1:0-6337 GCA_964502895.1 uncultured Bifidobacteriaceae bacterium | reverse complement strand
GCGCAACATCGCGTCCACATATTTCGCGTTGTACTTCGACGCGACGATAGCGAACGTGCTGCCTTTGACGCTGACGGCTTTGGTCTTCACTTGTTTCAGCATGACGCACCTTGGTCGGTTGCAGTCGCGAAGCGCAAATCGCAAATCATAAGCCTCACAGCAGGTGTCCCATCTTCTTTCGCTTCGTTTTCAAATAGCGCTCGTTGTGCGGATTCGGGTTCACCTTGATCGGGACCTGCTCGACAATCTCCAGACCGTAACCTTCGAGGCCCACAATTTTTCTCGGATTGTTCGTGAGCAGCCGGATGGTTTTCAAGCCGAGGTCCACGAGAATTTGCGCGCCCAGTCCGTATTCGCGGAGGTCCATGCCGTAACCGAGTTGCTTGTTTGCCTCCACCGTGTCATAGCCTTGCTCCTGCAACTTGTAGGCGCGAATTTTTGGCGCCAGGCCGATGCCGCGTCCCTCCTGCCGCATGTAAACAATCACGCCGCGCCCGGCCTCGGACACTTGTCGCATGGCCTGGTGCAATTGCGGACCGCAATCGCAACGGCGCGAACCGAACACATCGCCCGTCAGGCATTCACTATGGACGCGCACCAGCACTTTGGGTTTGCCGGCAACTTCGCCGTGGACCAGTGCCAAATGATGTTGGCCGTCGAGCCGCGAGCGGTAGAGATGCAGTTCAAACTCGCCGTAATCCGTCGGCATCTTGACCGCTTCGATGTGCTCGACCAGTTTCTCGCGCGTGCGCCGATACTGAATCAGGTCAGCCATCGTGCAAATCTTCAGCCGATGCCGCCTGGCGAATTTCAGCAGTTGCGGCAAACGGGCCATCGTCCCGTTGTCGTTCATGATTTCGCAAATCACGCCAATGGGCCGGCAACCCGCGAGTTTAGCAAGGTCAACCGCAGCCTCGGTATGCCCGGCGCGCTGCAACACACCGCCGGGCCGCGCGCGCAATGGAAACACGTGACCCGGTTGCACGAGGTCTTCCGGCACCGCGGTCGGGTCAGCCATGATCTTGATGGTGTGTGCCCGGTCCGCCGCGCTGATGCCGGTGCTGATGCCTTTGGCCGCGTCCACGCTCACTTGAAAATCGGTCCCGAAGATTTCACGGTTTTGTTTCACCATCCGCCCTATACCAAATTGCTCCAATCGTTCGGAAGTAGTCGGTGCACAGATTAGTCCGCGCCCCTCCTTGGCCATGAAATTGATTGCCGCGGGCGTGACGTGTTGCGCGGCCATGATGAGATCGCCCTCATTCTCGCGGTCCGCGTCGTCCACGACGATGACCATTTTGCCCTTCCGGATGTCGGCAATGACTGATTCGATGCTATCGAACGACGTTTTCATTAAACGAAGACAGCGTAGCCCGGTTGGAGGCAAACACCAGTCGCAAAACTCAAAGCAGAGGTTTAAGAGGAAGAGATAGAAGAATTGTGCAGGGGAATCGCCTCGTCCACCAGCATCACGGGAATGTTCTTGCGGATGGGGTAAAGAAATTGTCCATCAGCTCGCAAAAAGCCACCGTCCAGTTTTTCCTTCACAGGCTGGCCCGCGCGATTCTTTAGACTGCCCGAGCCGGCTTGCTGATTAAGTTGTTCCACCAAGGCTGGATCCGCCATGCGGAGTTCCTGATGTGTCTCCGGGCAGCAGAGAATTTTCAAGAGTTCGGCGTCAATCATGATTTGGCTTTCATGGTTTTGCTGGCGGCCTCGTAAATCTGTTTCAGTGGAACTTTCGCCCGCTCCGCCAGTTTTCGGCACGATTCAAATTCCGGTGCCGCTTGGACGACGCGACCATTCAGTTTGCCCAGCTTTACAGTTACGTCGCCGAAAGATGTCTTCACTTTGATAAACTCGCGCTTCAGCTTGCGCCGTTCGGCCAACGTGCGCCGCACGCCAAACGCGCTCGTCTCACGTAAGATCAACTCTGAGAACTTATCGGCCTCCGTCTCGGCGCACAGAACCGTGAGCAATACGCCAGGACGATTCTTCTTCATCTGAATCGGCGTGTGAAAAACATCCAATGCGCCGGCGGCCAGAGCTTGCTCCATGAAGTGACCCAGAACTTCTCCGCTGATATCGTCAAGATTCGTCTCCAACACTGCCACGCGATCGGTTTCCCAGTCCAGGCGGGAGGCCGAAGCCGGAGTATTGGATGTTCGATGTTCGATGTTCGAGGTTCGATGTTTCTGCATTTCTCCCAACACCGCGCGCAGCACATTGGGCCGCGTCTGGTTGTCACGTGTCCCGAGTCCGAAACCTATCTTTTCTGCGACGAGGCCGCTCATGGGCGCGAAACTCTCGACGAATTCTGCCAGCAATGCGGCGCCCGTGGGTGTGACCAGTTCATGCGGTTCGTCCGTTTGCGTGATGCCCACGCCGCGCGCGCCGAGAATGGCCAGCGTTGCGGGGGCCGGAATCGGAAACCGCCCGTGCGCACAATTCACCCAACCCACACCCTCGATAACCGGCGCGGCGAGCACGCACGGCTTGCCTAGCATTTCCAAAGCGATGCACGCGCCTACGATGTCCACAATGGAATCCACAGCCCCGACTTCGTGAAAGTGAACTTTCGCCGGAGGCATGCCGTGGATTTTTCCTTCCGCCTCGGCAATCCGTTGAAACACAGCCACAGATTTTTTCTTAACCCACGGTGAAAGTTTACTCTTCGTTATCAGCTTCTTGATTTCCGCAAATGTGCGGCTGTCGTCGTGATGATGGTCGTGCTCCTCATCGTGATCGTGATGGTGATGCTCGTGCCCATGATCGTGACGATGGTCATGTTCGAGTTCGTGGTGGTGATGCTCGTGCCCATGGTCGTGTTCGTGAGCGTCGGCCAGATGCACATCGAACTTCACACCTTCGATGCCGGATTTTTGCTTGCGCGTGATGTGGAGGTGGTAACCGTCGAGCTTCAACTTTTCCAATTCGTGCTCCAGCTTGTGCGCGTCCACACCCAGGTCAATTAGCGCGCCAATCAGCATGTCGCCGCTGATGCCGCTGAAAATGTCGAGGTAAAGGGTTTTCATTCGTTCTGCTCTTAATCGTAATCTTACTCTTGCTCTTAATCCAAGAGGCGAATCACGGAGTGGAGATTAGGAGCAATCTTACGATTAAGATTAGGAGGTTTCAGCCAAAGCATTGATCTGGCTCGCGGCGTAGCCAGCGCCGAAGCCGTTGTCAATGTTCACCACCGTCACCCCGCTGGCGCAACTGTTCAGCATGGCCAGCAGAGCTGCCACGCCGGCAAAGCTCGCGCCGTAACCTACGCTCGTGGGCACGGCAATAACTGGTTTGTCCACCAACCCGGCGACCACGCTCGGCAGCGCGCCTTCCATTCCGGCGACCACCACGAGCACAGTCGCTTTTTGAATCGTCTCCAGCCGCCTTAGCAACCGATGCAAGCCCGCCACGCCAACGTCGTGAATCCGTTCGACGCGATTGCCCATGATGTCCGACGTGACTGCGGCTTCCTCCGCCACCGGCAAATCGCTCGTCCCGGCGCAAACCACGGCAATCGTGCCGGAACGTTTGGGCAACAATTTTTCCTGGATGGTGACGCAACGCGCCAGTTCGTGATAAACGGCGTGGCGGAATTTCTTCTTCAACGCCCGGGCGTGTTCCAGGGTGACGCGTGTGGCGAGCACTCGTTGTTCGTGATCCACCAGTTTGGAGGCGATGGACACGACCTGTGCTGGCGTCTTGCCGGCGGCAAAAATCACCTCAGGAAAGCCCTTGCGCAGGGCGCGGTGCGTGTCCACTTGCGCGAAGCCGAGGTCAGCAACGGGCGGGGCTTGGAACGCACGGAGCACCCGATCCCGGCCCACGCCGCCGGCGCGGAATTTTTCCAGGAGTTGAATGGCTTCGGTGGTTGTCACGGCAAGACGATGACAGAAGCCGCAGACCGGGTCACGCGGGAAAGTTGAACGTGGTTCAGGAGGATGCAGGTTTCGCCAGAGGATTGGCGCGCTCCATCTCCGAACGATTCTCCAACTCGGCCCGCACGAGGTCAGTGACCATCGCATCAAAACTCCATTGCCGTTTCCAAGCGAGTTCCGTTTCGGCTTTGCGCGGGTTGCCGCACAACCCGATGGCGACCTGTTGCAAATTGTTGGTGCGACTGGTGGTTTTCACGAACTGCTGCCAATCCAGTCCAACTGCACCGAAAGCCGTCGCCACAAAATCCTCCACCTTGCGTTGCTGGCCGGAGGCGAAGACGTAATCGCCCGGCTTCGCAGCCTGGAGTGAGAGCCACATGGCATTCACGATGTCGCGCGCGTCGCTCCAGTCGCGATCGGCGCTAAGGTCGCCAAGTTGAAGCTCCGTCGCCTCGCCTCGCTTGATGGCGGCCACGCCGAGGCTGACGCGGCGGCTCAGATAATTCGCCGGACGCAGCGGTGATTCGTGGTTATACATCAGGCCGACAGAAACGAACTGAGAATATTTTTCGCGATGAAGTCGCCCAAACTGGTCGCCCGCCAGCTTGGCGATGCCGTAGGGCGTCGTTGGCCTCATTAAAGTGGTTTCGCTTTGGGGTGTTTCTGCCGGTTCGCCAAAAACTTCCGCGGACGAGGCCAAAAAAATTCTGGAGCCAAGGCAAATCTCCCGTGCGGCTTCGAGCAGGCGCAGCGTGCCGAGGGTAATCGAGAGCACGCTTTCCTCCGGGACGAGGAAGCTCTGGCGCGAGTCCGTCAGTCCCGCGAGGTGATAAATCTCATCGGGTTTGGCGGATTTGAGAAAGCGAACAATCGAGAAGGGATCTTCCAACGAACCCGTTGACCAATGCACAGCAAAGAATTCATCAGCCGGGTAACGTCGGCGCAGCACCGGCTCTTCGCGGTCAAATGGGAATTGGAGCAGCCCGTGGACTTCGTAGCCGCGCCGCAGCAACCCGCGCGCGAGATACGTCCCGTCCTGTCCGGCAATGCCTGTGATAGCGGCGCGTTTCATGAGGCGAAACAGAATTCTGAAAGGTCGCGAGTGTTCTTCCCCCTCACCCTAACCCTCTCCCCCAGGGAGAGGGAACAGCAAGCGCGAACTCCTCTGTTCACGAGGCTGCTTAGAGCAAAGTCCGGTTTACGTAACTCGAAGCGCTGGCGAAGGATTCTCCCTCTCCCTGAGGGAGAGGGCCGGGGTGAGGGGGAAAGCGACGTGCGAAGCATCACTGCCGGCAACCCGTGGGCGAGATAAGTTCCGTCCTGCCCGGCGATGCCGGTGATGGCGGCGCGTTTCATGGCGGCGTGGCGCAGGTTGCCAACCTGCTGTATCGCCGATTGGGAAACTCCTCCCTTCTCTTGTTCAAACCGTCAACGTAGAGAATCGTGCGATCGCCATTCGAGCAAACCATCTCTGCCGTGTAGCTCTTGGGGAAGGGAAGTAGCGATGGCATAGAGCGAAGTCGGCTAAAACCCTAACTCACGACGTGCACCTCCGGCATCGGCGAGACGAACTTGCCGCCGCGCTTGAGGAAGTCGGTTTCGCGCTTCTTGAACTCGGCCATGAAATGCCACGGCAACGTGACGTAGTAATGCGGCTTCTGTTTGCGTGAATCGTCCTCGGAGATTATTGGGATGTTTGTGCCGATGGTGTAGCTGCCCCACTTGACCGGATTGCGGTCTGCCACGGCTGGCATCAGGTCGGGCGTCACGTCGCAGTATTGCAGGATCGTGTTGCCCTTGGTGGACGCGCCGTAGCCATGGACGAGTTTTTTTGCCTTCTTCGCCTTGGCCAGAAATGCCCGCAGGTCTTTGCGAATTTTCTCGATGTTCTTGCGGAACTCGGCGTACGGCGCGTCGGTGTCGAGCGCGAGTTCAAATTCCTGCAAGCGCAACGTCTGAACACGGTCGCGCGCCTCGGCGCTGGGCGCGACCTTGCCCTTGTGTCCAACCGCGATGCGGAAGCTGCCACCGTTAATATCGTTGAGCGTCACGTCCACGACTTCGAGATCGTGTTCGGCAAACAACCGTTCCATCGGCGCGAGCGAGTAATATTCGAGGTGCTCGTGGCAGATGGTGTCGAAGCTGTTCATCTTGAGCATGAGCGGCAGGTAGCTGAGTTCGAGAATCCAGACGCCGCGCTCGTGCAGGCTGGCTTTGATGTCACTGACGAATTTGTGAGGGTTCTCCAGATCGTAAAACATCGCGATGGAGGTGATGACTTTGGCCTTCTCATCGGGATAAACCGAACGCAGAGCGTCCGCGGAGAAAAAATCGTTTACCACCTGCAAGCCGCTCTTACGGGCGTGCTCAATGATGTTCGTGGCCGGGTCAATGCCCAGCTTGCGCAGACCCTGCGTGCGATAGGAATTCAACAACGTGCCGTCGTTGCAACC
>CAZCZP010000239.1:4198-6351 GCA_964502895.1 uncultured Bifidobacteriaceae bacterium | reverse complement strand
ATCGCCGCGGACATCAAGGACGGCAATATCAGCCAGTTCCTGCTCAAGCCGGTGGATTATTTGTGGTTTCGCTTCAGCCTGTTCGTATCGGGAAGGGTCACGTATCTAGCCGTGGCGTTTATTCCGATCACGCTGTTCATTCTGTACCTGCGGCAGTATTTCGTTTTCCCGGCGGACTGGGCCACGCTCGGATTGTTCTTCGTCTCGCTGGCAATGACGGCTCTGTTGCAATTCTTTCTTTCCTACATGATGGCGATGCTTGCGTTCTGGGTGCTGGAAGTCTCCACGTTCATCTTCATCCTCTACGCTTTTGAGTACATCGCCAGTGGACACCTGTTCCCGCTCGACATCCTGCCAAAGCCGCTGGAACAGGCCCTTTATTTGACGCCCTTTCCATATCAGCTTGGCGTTCCGGTCGGAATTTACATGGGAAAAATCTCTGGAGGCGAACTGGTCACGAAATTGATCATGCAAACAGGCTGGGTCGTGCTCGCCTATCTGCTCGCGCGCTTCGCATGGAATCGCGGCATTCGCAAGTATTCCGCCGTTGGTGGCTGACCATTATGAATCTCGATCCCAAAGCCCAGCGTCCCGCGCCGATGGAAAGGCATGTTCCGCATCCGGCCTCCCGCGTCACTCGCTACTTTTCCATCTACGCCGCTTTGTGGAAGAACTCCGTGACCCGCGAAACCATGTTCAAGGGCAACTTCCTGCTCTGGATCATCGTCGAACTGCTCTGGTTCGGACTGCAACTGGCCTTCATCGGCGTTATCTATCTGCATACCGAAACCATCGGCACGTGGAGGCAATGGCAGGTCGTGTTGCTCGTCGGCGCAAGCCAGTTCATCCAGCAAATTTTCCAGGCCTTCTTCCTCATCAATTGCGCGAACCTTTCCGAACTTATCCGCACGGGCAAACTGGATTTCCTGCTCATGCTGCCGGTCAACACACGCTTCGTTGTGTCGCTGCGCCAGGTGGACCTCGGCGGGTTCGTCAACGCCGTGTCTGCTGTCGTAGTCATGATTTACGCGCTGCGACAAATCCCTTACACGCCTAGCTTTGGCCAGGTCTACGCATTCTTCGCTCTGTGCATCGTCGGCATCCTCATCCACTACTCGCTCATGTTCATGCTGGCGACCATCAGCTTCTGGACCGTGCGCGCGCAGGGCATCGTCTATGGCTACTACAATTTGTTTCAAATTGCCCGCATGCCCGACGAAGCCTTTCGCGGCCTGTTCAAAGCCGTGTTCACCTTTGCGCTGCCGATGCTGCTCGTAAGCAACGTGCCAGTGCGCGTGCTGATTGGCACATTGACGGATTTCAGACTTCTTCTGCTCCTGCTCGGCTTGGTGGTTGTTTGCGCCGGAGTTTCCGAATGGATCTGGCGGCACTCCGTCCGCCGTTACACCAGCGCCAGTTCGTGACGTGCGATCGGCGCGGTTACGTCGGTTGACCAAGGGAATCTGATTGAAAAGTTTGTATCAGCCACACACACTTTCGCCATGCAATCAGTCTTTACCGGGCCGGTGTATGTGGTGCGGGACAACATAGACACCGACCAGATCATCCCGGCGCAGTATTTGAATCTCGTGCCGACGATTCCCGAGGAATACGAGAAGCTGGGCGCGTACGCGTTGTGCGGCCTGCCCGAATCACTCTACCCGGCGCGTTACGTAAAGGACGGGCAACTCGACAGCGAATACCCCATCGTCGTGGCCGGGCGTAATTTTGGCTGCGGCAGTTCGCGCGAGCACGCACCCATCGCGATGGGCTCGGCCAAGTGCCGCATTGTTCTAGGCGAAAGTTTCGCACGCATTTTCTTCCGCAACTGTGTCGCCACCGGCGAGCTTTATCCCTGCGAAGTCTCCGACCGCCTTTGCGACGTGCTGAAGACGGGCGAGGTCGTGACCGTTGACCTCGATGCCTGCACCGTAACCGTGAAGAGCACCGGCAAGGTCCACAAATTCAAACCCCTCGGCGACGTGCGGCCCGTAGTGGATGCCGGTGGCCTGTTCAACTACGCACGGCAGACTGGGATGATTGCCGCACAGAAGTAGCAGAGTTGCGAAGGTGAAATCACCCGCGCTCCTCCCCTACCCTCGCTCGCTCAAGCGTCACAAAGGCACCTTCCTGGTTCCAACGCGACGATCGGG
>CAZCZP010000239.1:0-4098 GCA_964502895.1 uncultured Bifidobacteriaceae bacterium | reverse complement strand
CGCTGCCATGAGTTGGGCATTGACCTCGTGCCGAATCAAAATTCCTTCGGCCACCTTCGCTACTTCTTGGAACATCCGTCCCTACGCAAGCTGGCGGAAATCTCTGAACCTTACGAGGGTTCCACCGGCGACTTTCTGCGTTACCCGACAACGCTTGCACCGAATCATCCCGGCACACTCAAGTTCATCCGCGGACTTTACGATGAGTTACTGCCGAATTTCTCCAGCAAGTTCTTCAACGTCGGTTGCGACGAAACCTGGGACTTGGGTCGTGGCCAGAGCAAGACGCTTTGCGAACGCAAAGGCAAGGGCCGGGTTTATCTGGATTTCCTCAAACGAATTCATCGCGAGGTTTCCAAGCGCGGCCGGCGGATGATGTTCTGGGGCGACATCCTTTTGCACCATCCCGAACTCATTCAAGAATTGCCTAAAGATGATGTCGCGATGAATTGGGGCTACGAGGCGGATCATCCATTTGACAAAGAAGCGGCCACCTTTGCAAAATCCAAAGTGCGCTTCTACGTCTGCCCCGGCACTTCCACCTGGATGACGCTGGTCGGTCGCCACGACAATGCGTTCGCCAATCTCGTGCTGGCCGCGAAAGCCGGCCGGAAGCACGGCGCCATCGGCTACCTGAACACGGACTGGGGCGACGGTGGCCATCCACAGCCACTGGCGGTGAGCTACGCCCCGTTCCTGGTTGGCGCGGCCGTCAGTTGGTGCGGCAGGACCTACGATGAAAAATTGTTGGCTCCGGTTTTAAGCCGCGAGGTATTCAACGACCCCACAGGGCGCATTGCAAAGGCCGCGATGGCGCTTGGCTTCGCGCACCGCAAGTTCAGTTATCGCGAACCCAACACCACGCCTTTCGGCGCCGTAATTGCAGCGCCGCCGCCCGCCACGCGGGAATTATTCTGCCGCAGCGGCCTGAAATACTACGCGCGCATCCCGGACAAAAAAATCCGGGCAGCGCTCGCCGAGCTTGAGAAACAACGCTCGCTGCTGCTCCGTGGCAAGCCTCGCGGCAAAACCGGCAGGGTTTTGCAGGTGGAACTGGACCTGGCGACGCGCATGGCCATGCAATCCTGCAAGATCATGCTATGGCAGCAGGCAATCGCGTCAGGCCGAAAACCCCAAGCTCGTCGCATGGCGACGAGCGGCATCGCGGAACTGCGGAAACTCGACCGCGACTTCAATCGCTATTGGCCGTTGCGCAATAAGGCAACCACGGCGAAGTGTTCGGCTTTTTTGCGCTGGCGAATGGAAGATTACCGCCGCGGCGTGCTGCACTTCCCGTCGGACGTCGCCAGATTGTCGAAGCCGAAGCTTTCCGCAGCGGACTGACGGTCAGAACGTCGGCACGATTTCGACCTTCTGGCCGGGAGCGGCGATGATGTCTTCACCTTGGGCCCACACCTGGTCATTCAAGAGCAATTTGAAGGTGAGCCGGTCATCGGCTTTGCCCGACCACTGCCAGGTTTGGCCGTCCACGCAGGTCAGCGGCACGCCGCGTTCCCAGCTCAAGCCCGCACCCTGCCCTCGGACAAAGAGATTGTTGCCAAAGCCGACATCAATCTTCGCTTTGATGGTGGTCACCGGCGCGGGGGTTGCGTGCGTTCCGTTTCCCTTCGCGGCCAGAGCGGGCGCCGTCGCGGTCCGCGCCGTAAGGTTCGAGGCGGGTTTGGCCGGCGTCGCGGGTGCGGAAGACCCGGTGGGCTGAGTTTGTTTCAAAACCGCGTTTTGCGCGGATGGAGTTTTTGTAGTTCGCTTGGTTGCTTTCACTGGTTTCATGGTTTCAATTTCAGTTCACTTTCAAACATTCTGACAAAATCGCGACACGACTGCTCAAGAATCTCCGCATAAAACGACACGCGCCGCTGCCTAGCAAGCAACGTTCCATGCCGGTTCAGTTACGAAACGATGACGAAGACCGCCAAAGGCCAGGCCGCTCAAAACTGCCTGGTGAATTGCACCCCAAGACGAAGGAGTTTGCGCACGTCGGCGTCCGATCTGGCTTCCGCGTAAATGCGCAGGATCGGTTCAGTTCCCGAGCCGCGCAGCATCAGCCACGCACCATCGTGCGAAACATACTTGACCCCGTCAAACGATTTCACGTCGGCCAAAGGCGAACGGAGCAGTTTTGCCGGCGGGCGCTGTTTGAGGTGGTCCATCAATGCCGCGCGTTTTTCCAGCGGGAAATGCGTGTCAATCCGTCCATAACGATGCGGGCCGAATTCCCTTTCCATCGCTGCGATGAGTTTGTTCAAGGAAGCCCGCTCCGTGGCCAGCATCTCCAACAGCATCAGGCCGGCCGCGATGCCGTCGCGCTCGGGGATATGGCCGGGGAAACCGATGCCGCCGCTTTCCTCCGCGCCCAGCAGCACGTCGCCCTTGAGCATTTCCGCGCAGATGTATTTGAATCCAACTCCCGTTTCCACCAGCGTCAATCCGGTGGCGGCGCAAATCTTGTCCACGAGTGAAGTCGTGGTCAGCGCTTTGACGACGCGGCCTTTGCTCTGCCGGTTCAAGATCAAATGACGCAACAGCAGGCAAATCAATTGGTGCGTGGTGAGATATTTCCCGCGCCCATCCATGCCACCCACGCGGTCGGCGTCACCATCCGTCACGAGGCAAAGGTCATGGGGATGTTTGCGAAGAAACGCCTGGCTGCGGGCGTAGTTCTGCTCGACCGGTTCGGGATTGATCCCGCCAAACAACGGATCGTGCTTCCCGTTCAGCGTGGTGACCTTGCAAGTAGTGCCCGCAAGAATTTTTTCAAAGCAGCCCGCGCCGACTCCGAACAAAGCCTCGTGGGCAAAACGCAATTTTGATTTCGCAATGAGTTTGAAATCCACCAGCTTCTTGAGCGCCTGAAAATGCGCCGGCCGAATGTCCTCAATGGAAATCTGTTTTGCCTGGACCGCGTCTCTTAAGTTCACAGAGCGCACCGGATTTCGATCCAGAAACCCTTCCACTGCTTTGCACGTTGCTGGATCACTGGAGCCGCCGTAATACGATTTAAGTTTGAAGCCGTTGAAGATGGGGGGATTGTGGCTCGCGGTGATCATGACACCGCCAACGGCGCATTGATCCTTCACCGCGTACGAGACGGACGGCGTGGGAGTGGGATCTGGAGTCAACATTACGGCAAACCCGTTTCCCGCAAAAACCTCCGCCGTACATTGCGCAAACCGGTCAGAAAAAAATCTACGGTCGTAGCCGACGACGACTTTTTTCTCCGTTCCATTCACCGGATTTGCAACCCAATAATCCGCCGTTGCCTGCGCGACGCGTGCCACGTTGGCGAACGTGAAATCCTCGGCAATAACCGAGCGCCAGCCGTCCGTTCCGAATTTGATTTGAGCCATGATGAGGAAAACTTTTTGGATCAGGTCATGATGCTGCGAGGGCCGCAGCGCCGGTTGTACTCGTCGGATGCGCAGCCGTGACAATCTTGCGAAGCTTTTGCACCGCGGACTTCAGATTTCGCCGGCCGAACAACGTTGTTCCGCTGACGAAAACATCTGCCCCGGCACGAGCACATTCGGCGGCGGTCTTGAAATTCACGCCGCCATCCACAGTGATGTGAAAGGACAAGTTGCGTTCCCGCTTCCAAGCCTGGGCCTGTTGAACTTTTGGCAAGGTCTCGTAGATGAATTCCTGACCGCCGAAGCCTGGATAGACGGTCATCACTAACAGCGTGTCAATCTGATCAAGGTACGGTTGAACCGCGCTGATCGCGGTGGGTGGATTGATTGCGAGGCCGACTTTTTCCCCGAGCGAACGGATTTTCCAAATCAACGCTGCGACTTGTTCGCCCAATTCAACGTGAACGATGATCTGATCCGCGCCCGCCTTGGCGAACGGCTCCAGCAGGATCTCGGGCTTGGAGCACATCAGGTGAACGTCAAAGAACATCTTCGTCAACGGGCGCACGGCCTGCACCACGCCTGGCCCAAAGGAAATGTTCGGCACGAAATGGCCGTCCATGATGTCGAGATGCAACCACTCGGCGCCGGAACGGTTCGCCCGGGTAACTTCCTTGGCGAAATGCCCGTAGTCGGACGCCAGCAGCGACGGCGCAATTATCATGCGCGA
>CAZCZP010000238.1:0-6391 GCA_964502895.1 uncultured Bifidobacteriaceae bacterium | reverse complement strand
TGGTGTTGTTTCCCGAGGAATGGGCCTGCAATTTTTTTGTGGAACGAAATCCGAAAATTAGACTTCTGAAGTTACCGGGCGAGGGCCATGCTCAATCTCCGACACTGGCCATCGCCTGAACTGATGAAAGACCAAATTCTCCGCTTGTTGGAGCGCAAAGATTACGTCCCGCTGAACGTTCCGGAACTGTTGCGACAACTTCGCCTGCCGCCGAATCGCCAGCAGGAGCTACAACGCGGGTTGCGCGAACTGGAACAGTCGGGCCGCATCGCCCGCATCAAGGGTAATCGTTACGTTCGCCCGCGCGAGGCCGATCTCGTTCCAGGCCGGATTCGGATGAACCGCCAGGGAAAAGGATTTCTCCAACCCGACGACACGGACCTCAAGGAGATCGCCATCCCCGAAAGCGCCACCGGCACCGCCTTGCATGAAGACCGCGTGCTGGTGCGGCGCGATGTCCGGTCGAAAGGTTTGCGCTCAGATGCCGCCGAGCCGGCCACGGGCGCGGTGGTCCGTATTCTGGAACGCCGGCGCACGCAGATCGTCGGCACGTTGCAGCGCAGCCGGCAGTTTCTCTACGTTATTCCGGATGATCCACGCATCCCGCACGATGTTTACGTGCCCGAGCCGCGCGACCTGGGCCGGCCTGCACGAATCGGCGACAAAGTGGTCGTCGAGCTGCGCGAATGGGAATCGCGCCACACAAATCCCGAGGGTGAAATCGTCGAGGTGCTCGGCGCACCGGACACCGAAGGCGTGGACATGCTCTCGGTGTTGCGCCAATACGATTTGCCGCTGCATTTTCCCAAGCCGGTCCTGCACGAAGCGCGCGCCATCGGCACAACGGTTCATCCGCGTGATTTGACAGGCCGCGTGGATTGCCGCACGCATCGCGTCGTTACAATTGATCCCGACGACGCAAAAGATTTTGACGACGCAATCTGTCTGGAACGTGTCGCGCACGATCAATGGCGGCTGTGGGTTCACATTGCCGACGTGTCGCATTACGTGAAGCCGGGTACGGCGCTGGACGCCGAGGCGCGCAAACGCGGCAACTCAACGTATCTCGTGGACCGCGTCATTCCGATGTTGCCGGAGGCGCTGAGCAACGAACTGTGCTCGCTCAAGCCAAACGTGGATCGTCTGACAAAATGTGTTGAGTTCCTCGTGTCGAACGGCGGGCACGTGTTGAGCACTAAGTTTTATCCGTCAGTGATTCATTCGCAGCGCCGATTCACCTACGGCGAAGTGTTGGAGATTCTTCAACGCAAGCCCACCGCCGATCCCATCGAACTGATGCTGCATCAGGCGCATGAACTGGCCCAGCGCATCCGGCGATTGCGTTTCAAGGCCGGTTCGCTCGACTTGGATTTTCCCGAAACAAAAATCCGCCTGGACGAACACGGGCGCATTTTGCGCATCGAAAAGACCGAGAACGACGTATCGCATCAGTTGATCGAAGAATACATGCTGCTGGCGAACGAGGCAGTGGCCGCGCGGCTGATGAGTCAACGAACACCGGCGGTTTATCGCGTTCATGAGGCGCCTGATGCGAAACGCTTGCTGGAGTATCGAGAGGAAGTTCTCAGCCACAACGTGCCGTGCGGCAATCTAACCCAGACGTCCGAGGTCCAGAAATTGTTAAGCCGGCTCAACAGCCTGCCCATCGGCCAGGCGCTCAAGATTGGATTTCTCAAGTCGCTCATGCGCGCGCGCTATGCGGTCGAGCCGCTAGGCCATTACGGGTTGGCCAAGAAAAAATACACCCACTTCACTTCGCCCATCCGCCGTTACGCCGATCTCGTGGTCCATCGTGCGTTGTTCGACGGAAAGTCCGCGTCGCACTCCGCGCTCAAGGAAACCGCCGAACACATTTCCGTCACCGAACGCAATTCCGCCGATGCCGAACGCGACAGCAAGGACGTGAAACTGTTCGCGTTCCTGAAAGCACAACTCGCCTCAGGCCAGCCGGAGCGTTACCCCGCGCTGGTGACCGATGTGCGCAATTTTGGCTTCTTCGTGGACGTGCCCGGGCTGGCGATGAGTGGTCTCGTGCCGTTGTCCACGGTGGAGGATGACTTCTACGTGTTCGACGCCGAACGCAATCATCTCGTTGGCCGCCGCAACCGGCGGGTGATTCGCCTCGGCGACAACGTCACGGTCCAAGTGGCCAAGGTGGACAGCTTCAAGAAGCAGGTGGATTTCCGGCTGGCTTCCGAGCGCGTGTCCACTGGCGCGCAGCACGCACCGCGACGACAGGCGACTTTCCAGCGCTCCAGGCGCAGGCGATAAACCGAGCTGCTCTTCCGTCTTAATCTTCTTCTTAAATCTTAATCCTCAAACATTCTCCCCGACGCCTGAGCGCAGGGGGATTGAGGGTAAGATGAAGATTGAGATTACGAGCCGCCCGTCTTCGCGGCGCGGTGTTATCACGGCTTAGCTTGAATGCATTGCATGGTTTGCACACACTGCACGCGCTAACGGCTGAAATGAACCCAAGCACGATTGAAATCCTGGCCTCAGTGTTTTTCGGCATCGCGGTGCTGCACACGTTTTGCGTGAAGCGCTTCGCGCACTGGGCGCATCGCTGCCCGCCCGGCTCGGTGCAATCTCACCTGCTGCATTTTCTGGCGGAAACGGAAGTCGTGTTCGGCCTGTGGGCGGCCGCGTTGTTCCTCGGCATCGCGGTTGTGAAACAGTCGTTGACCGCGGCGGTGCATTACATTGATGGGCTTAATTTCACCGAGTCGAAATTTGTTTTCGTCATCATGGTGGTGGCGGCGACCCGACCCGTGGTAAAACTGGCAGAGTCGCTAATCTCGCTGGTGTCACGGGCGCTGCCATTGCGAGAAGGTCTGTCGTTCTATCTGGCGGCATTGATCGTGGGACCGCTGTTGGGATCGTTCATCACCGAGCCGGCGGCCATGACGTTGCTGGCGCTGGTGCTCAAGCGGCGTTATTTCGACCACGGCATCAGCAGGCGACTGGCCTACGCGACACTCGGGCTGTTGTTCGTCAACATTTCCATCGGCGGCACGCTCACGCATTTCGCCGCGCCGCCGGTGTTGATGGTCGCGGCGAAGTGGAATTGGGATACAGCTTATATGTTCACGCACTTCGGCTGGCGGGCAGCGTCCGCCTGCGCGGTTTCGGCTGTGCTGGTGGCTTTTTTCTTTCGCAACGAACTCTCCAAGCTCGAACCCGTTCACGACCAAAGCGCGGGCATTCCGGTGTGGCTTACGGCAACGCATCTGGCCGCGCTGGGATTGGTCGTGATGTTCGCGCATCACCCGGATGTGTTCTTTGGCGTGTTTGTGTTGTTCCTCGGCATCGTCACCGCCACGCAAAAACATCAGGACGCGTTGAAACTGCGCGAGGGTTTGCTCGTGGGTTTCTTCCTGGCCGGACTGGTTACGCTCGGTTCGCTCCAGGCTTACTGGCTCAAGCCACTGATCCAAAGCCTCAACGGCAGCGCGCTGTTTTACGGCGCCACCGGACTGACCGCCATCACCGACAACGCCGCACTCACCTATCTCGGCTCGCTGGTGGAAGGCATCTCGGAGGAATTGAAATACGCGCTGGTCGCGGGCGCAGTCACCGGTGGCGGATTAACGGTGATTGCGAACGCACCCAATCCGGCCGGCGTCGGCATCCTGCACAGCTCAAAAGTGTTCGGCGGTGAAGGTATCAGTCCACTGGGTTTGTTCCTGGGCGCATTGATTCCGACCGCCGTCGCCGTGGTTTTCTTCTGGGTGCTGCATTGAGATTGTCAGCACCCGAGCTTGCCATCGCACCCCACAGTTTTTCCAGGTTGTTTTTGTGATTTGATGGCCATAGTTGGCGCTGTCATACTCACACCATGCGAACACAATCACTGGAATTCCTGCGGCGGCTCGTCAACACGCCCAGCCCCGTTGGCCACGAAGTGCGCGGTCAGCGCGTCTGGCTGGATTACGCGAAGCAGTTCGCCGACGAGACCTTTTCCGATGCCTACGGAAACTGTGTCGCGGTGTTGAACAAAGGCGGCTCGCCGCGGCTGATGCTCGCGGCCCACGCCGACGAAATCGCGATGGCGGTGAATTACATGGACGAGAACGGCTATGTTTACGTCCGCAGAATGGGCGGCGTGGACGCGGCGATCACCAAGGCCCAGCGCGTCCTCATCCACACGCGCAACGGTCCGGTGAAGGGCGTGGTCGGCAACGTCGCGCCGCATCTCATGAAACTGGAAGGCGATCCGAAGCCGCCAAAAATTCACGATCTGTTCATTGATATTGGCGTCAGCAAACGCAAGGCCGCCGAGAAGCTCGTGCGCATCGGCGACCCGATTACGTTGGTGGACGAGTTCGATATTCTGCGCGAGGACCTGGCTGTGGCGCGGGCCTTCGATAATCGCATTGGGACATTCGCCGTGGCGGAGGCGCTGCGTCTGTTGAAGGAATCCAAGAGCAAGTTGCGCGCGGAAGTGTGTGCGGTGTCCAACGTGCAGGAGGAGGTCGGCCTGCTGGGCGCGCGGCAAATTGCCTACTCGCTAAAGCCGGATGTGGCGCTCGTCGTGGACGTAACCCATGCAACGGATTATCCGACGGTGAGCAAGATGCAGCATGGCGACGTGAAGATCGGCGGCGGCCCGGCAATCACTCACGGGGGCTGCAATCACCCTGAGGTTGTGGCCCGCATCGAAGCCGTGGCGAAGGCCCAGAGAATCCCGCTGCAACACGAAGCGATGTCGAGCACGAGCGGCACGGACACGGACGTGATTTTCTGGACGCGCGGCGGCATCGCCAGCGCGCTGATCAGCCTGCCGAATCGCTACATGCACTCACCGGTCGAAGTCGTGAGCCTCAAGGATTTGAAACTTATTCCAGAACTGCTGGCGGGCTTTGCATCGTCGCTTAAGAAAAACGAGCAGTTCAAGGTGAAGATTTGAGTGGCGGCTCGACAGGAGAGCCTGCCCGTTTCAAGGTCCGGCCAAGCGGTGTGGCCGGGCGGCCGTTCCGTCTCCGCTGCGCAACCAGAGCATGAAAAGCACGCCAAGAAAATCGCTGTCCGACTTTACGTTTCGGAAAACCTGGTCGCGGAGGCCTAGGTAAAGTTCGACGCTTTTCTGTCGCTCCTTCAAATCCAACAGGCGCACCTTCCCCAATGACAAATTCAGCACGTCTATGCCCGCGAATTCGATATCGGATGCGCTGCCGCGTTTTCGAGGAAGTTGCGGTGTGGCCTTGCTCATCAGGTTGACGATGTTTGTGTGACCGGCTTCGTTCTTGACGATATTCAATTCGGCGAGATTGAAGCGCAACAGGGTGACGTGAAGTTTGCGTTGAGCAAGGGCGGCACGGTCGTATTCCACGTGTAATTCCGGAATGTCCAGGAACGGTGTGCCGCCGAATTCCGGCGTGTTGTACAGCCGAAAGTTTTCGATGGTTGCCACGGGCGAGAATATGCCAATCGAAAACCGCCCGATCTTCACGTCCATGCCGGTCTGGGCGCGAATCTGGCGTTCGACCGCGGCTTTGATGATCGCGTCCTTGCCCAACACCAACGCAACGATCAGGACGACCAGCAGGAATCCCAGCCGGAATACCCATTTGAACAACGTTTTCATCCGCGTGTTTGATTGGTTACATCTTGGTTGAATCGAATCGAAAACAAGGCGTTCGCGCCAAATCTCGATTCGACCGACCAGTGCTGACGATTCGCCGGCCAGAACTCACCGTGTGACGTCTTCGGGGCGCACCTCAAGACATTCATCATGGTCTTCCCAGACGATTGCCGGATAGAAGGCGAGCAGCTTCGGGGCGAGTTGGCGTCCGACGTGCGACAACAACCGCTCGGCATCCTCGGCGGCGTTTTCGTAGGCGCGGTTGTAATCGCCGATGCTCTTCCGCTGGCGGTCGTCCCAGTGCGCCACGGCATGGACCGGTTCGTACTGGGCCGCCCAACCCTCCAACTCGGCGCGAAGCTCGGTTGGAATCTCGTCGCAAGGCACAAGGGTTTCGTTGCAATGCTGGCAAATCAAACCCGATTCGCGCACGTCGCGAGTCAACAGTGGCAACTGCGGCGCGCGGCAGCAGGCCGATTCCGGATACGCGGCGGGTGGCGTTGCCAGTCGTTGGAGCCAAATCTGGCGCTCGTGCCCTGCCTGCGCCCCAAGCCGATAGGCCCCGACCAACGGATGCGACAAGCGCCAGGCTTTGCCTTCCAGTTGGCCCAAGGTCTGAGCCAGCCAACGCGCGAGTGTCAGGTCGTCAAAATCCTTGAAGCTCAGGCCGTATTCCTTCCACAAAAGGTCCAGTGGAGCGTCGGTGTCGAATGCCATCGCTCCAGAGCATGAGCCGGAAATCAGGCGTTGTCGAGCAGCAGCTTGGAGACTTGGCGAAAGCCGAAC
>CAZCZP010000237.1:0-6391 GCA_964502895.1 uncultured Bifidobacteriaceae bacterium | reverse complement strand
GTGATATTGGTTTCGACCCACACGACGCCGCCGGCGCCGTCGGAGGTGGTGGGAATTCCAGGATAAGGGGCTTTGTTGGTTTCGTTACTCATAAAAATCTACACCTTGGTTGGCGCGGCGCGGCTAATAGACCCTGGCCGCTGGCATCTGCACGCTCGTTTTTTTGACGGTCACTGGTCATTTCTAAACAATCACAGCGCATAGACGATTACACGCGTTGACGGACCACGCAAGAGGGGTCACAAAACTGTAGGTACAGGCTCTGCAGACTGCAAGGCATTAAATTGCATCCAACAAATTTTACGGCTCGCAATCTCGGCGGCAAGGCCACAACAATTTGGCGAGTCGCGGGGACAAAGGCACGCGACTGGCTGACACGAATGAACATGTGGCCGCAACCACAACTGGCGCAAGATCCGGCCGAATGGCTGGGCGACGCGCATCCGCTGGTCGAGCAGCTTGGCTCGGCGGATGGGCTGGCGTCGTTGCACGCGTTGGCGGATTCGTTGCGCGCCCAGCCGGTCACAAGTCTGTCCGCATTGCGCGATTTCCTGGAAAGTTATCACGCACGCATCCTGTTGCCGCACGAATTGCCCGCCATTCAGAGTGCGTTCGCTCATGCCAGCCGCCACGAAGTGCGCGAACTCCTGGCGTTGGATCAACAGATTTCCCATGCGGCGGTGCTGCTGGATTTCGCCGACGCCAGCCGCCGAATCGGGCAGGCGCAATTGCAGAAGCTGCGTCCGCTAAAGGATGAGCGGATCGTACGGCGTTATCTTCACGCGGTCGAAAGCGGCGAGGCACACGGCTGGCATACGCTGGTTTATGGACTGACGCTGGTGGTTTACTCGCTGCCGCTGCGGCAGGGTTTGCTTGGCTATGCGCACCAGACCACGCGCGGGTTCATTCACGCGGCCGCGCGTTCGCTAAAACTCACGGAGGCGGACTGCGGCGCGCTGTTTGAAAAACTGTGCGGGCCGCTGCCGGCTGCGGTGGAAACGCTTGTCGGAAAACTCCCCGCTTGAGCGCTGCGCATCCCCGGCAACGGACTTTCCGCCAGTCGCGCGCCAGTTGGGCAGCCGGATGTTGAACCTGGTTATCCCGCCGCTGCTCACGGGGAGGTGAGAAGTGTTTAAGGCGTGGCTTCAAAATGATGTATGAAAACACCGACTCGTCCAAAGAACCATGCCGGTCCGGCGAGTGCCCGGGAAAATCTGCCGTGGCTGGATCGACAGTTTGCCAGGATGTCGGTGTTCGGGGTTGCACTTTGCGTCATCACCACCCTCGGGACACTCGTTGGGCTGCTCGGCATAATTGCGTGTCGTCACGCGACAGCCCGGAAGAAGGCGTGGACGATCATAAAATGGCAGGCGCTCCTCTTTGCCATGGCCGTTCTGGTTGCATTGGGATTCTCGTCAAGCCGGGGAAGACTCTTGTCTGTGGCCGACTGGCTGGTGATCGTTGTTTATCTGATGGGGATGATCGTGCTGGGGGTCTGGTTCGGCAAAGATCAACGGAACGCGCGTGACTATTTTCTTGGCAGCCGCAACCTGCCTTGGTGGAGCGTGGGCGCATCCATCATCGCCACCGAGACGAGTGCGCTGACATTCATTGGCGTGCCGGCGCTGGCGTTTGGCGGTGATCTTGCCTTCATTCAGATCATCATCGGTTACGTAATGGCGCGAATAATTCTCGCCGTCGTGATGGTGCCGCATTATTTCAAAGGCGAGATTTATTCCCCGTATCAACTGTTTGCGCAGGCATTCGGCGAACCGGCGCGGCACACTGCGGCAGGATTCTTTCTCGTCGCGGGCACGCTTGCCGCCGGCGTGCGGGTGTATGTGACGTGCATTCCGCTGCAATTGATGCTGGGAATGGACGTGTTACCGGCCATCGCATTGTTCATCGTGCTGTCGCTCATTTACACCTACGTGGGCGGGATCAAGGCGGTGGTGTGGACGGAGTTCGCGCAGTTTCTGCTCTTTCTCGCGGGCGGTGTGTTCACGCTGTTTTATCTTCCCACGCTGATTGACGGCGGCGCGACCGCGGCGCTGCGGGAGGCGGCTGATGCGGGCAAACTGCACTGGTTGAATACGAAGTTTTCGCTGGCGATGCCGTTCAACATTTGGATGGGAATCATCGGCGGCACGGTGCTGGTGCTCTCGACGCACGGCGCGGACCAGCTCATCGTGCAGCGCGTGTTGACTTGCCGCAGCGTCGCGGACGGCCGCAAGGCACTGATCCTGAGCGCGGTGGTCATACTGCCCCTGTTCCTGATGTTCCTGCTCATCGGCGCGCTGTTGTGGGTGTATTACCAGCACCACGGATTCGCGATTCCGTTGCCGGAGAACAAGGCCGGGTTTGGCAAAAATGATTACGTGTTCCCGATTTTCATACTCTCCGCGATGCCGCCAGTGGTGAAGGGATTCATGATCGTGGCCATCCTCGCGGCGGCGATGTCATCGGTCGCGGCAGCACTGTCCGCGCTGGCGTCAGTTTCGACGATGGATTTTGCCAGGGCGCTGGCGCGTCGCGAACGCGGCGATGATTATTACCTCAAGTTCAGCAAGTATTCGACGGTCGGCTGGGCGGTGATTTTGGGGCTGGTGGCGTATGCCAGTCGCGAGGTGACTTTTATTCTGAACTGGGCGTTTTCGTTGAACGGATTAACCAGCGGCGCGATGATCGGCGGCCTGTCGCTCGCGTTATTCTGGCGCGGTGGGCGAGGCGTGGCGGTGATCGCGGGCATGTTTGTGTCGCTGGCGGTCATGCTGGCGGTAAACCTCCAATGGAAAGCCCAAATCGCGTGGCCGTGGTATGCGTTGATGGGCGCCACCGTGACGCTCGTGGTGGCGAGACTCCAAAATTTCCTTGCTGCCGATCAGCCTCCGATGTCCCCGAAGCCGTGAACGCGAGCGAACATTTTGACGTGTTGCCCGGAGGCGATTTCCCTTTCCTGGCGCTCGCACCGATGCAGGACGTGACCGACGGCGCGTTCTGGAGGCTCATGCACCGTTACGGCGGCGCGGACATTTACTGGACGGAATATTTCCGTGTTCATGCGACCTCGCGATTGGAGAAATGGATCGTCGCGTCCATCGAACAAAACTCCACGGGCCGCCCGGTCGTCGCGCAAATGATTGGCAACGACATTCCGTCGCTCGTCCGCACCGCGAAGGAACTGCAACAACTGCCCGTCGCCGCGATTGACCTGAACCTCGGTTGCCCCGCGCCGGTCGTTTACAGGAAGTGCGCCGGCGGTGGATTGCTGCGCGAGCCGCAAAGGATTGATTCCATCCTCGGCGCGTTGCGCGATGCGGTGAGCATCAAATTTACGGTGAAGACGCGCGTGGGCTTCGAATCGCCAACCGAATTCGACACGCTGCTGCCCGTCTTCGCGAAACACCCGGTTGATTTGCTGACCGTCCACGCGCGCACCGTCGCGCAAATGTATCGCCTGCCGGTGCATTATGAGCTCATCCGGCTGGCGGCTGAGGCTATGAAATGCCCCGTGTGCGCCAACGGGCACGTTTACTCCGCGGACCAGGCGCTGGAAGTCCTGGCCCAGACCAAGGCACGCGGGCTGATGATTGGGCGCGGCGTAATTCGCAGTCCCTGGCTGTTCAACCAGATTCGCCAACGCCTGCGCGGCGAGCCGGTAAAATTTCCCACGGGCCGCGAAGTGCTTGAATATGTAACGGCACTGTGGGAATCGCAGGCGAGTTTCGACGCACCCGAGAAGGTGCGCGTCGAGCGCATGAAGAAATTCATGAACTACCTCGGCGAAGGAATTGGCACCGATGGCCAGTTCCTGCATCAAATCCGTCGCGCCGCCACAACGGCGGATTTCTTTAGGATTTGCCGAGAATTTCTGGACCACGATCAGGCGATGGCGCTGGAGCCGCTCCCCGCCTCGCAGCCAGCGTAAGCACGCCCAAACCCGGCGAGCGAGTGGGCGCGCCGCATAACGGGCGTGTCGTCGTCTCGCCGGCTACAGGAGCGGCAAGATTTTGTAGCTGCGTTCGGCGGCGCAACGGCGCAAGATTCGCGCACGCTAAAACCAAATTTGAAAGACCTGCTATGAATAGAATGCACGAGATTGATTACTTCGTTCACGGGGACGCGATGCAGTTCGTCGAAATTGAACTCGACCCCATGGAAGCGGCCATCGCCGAAGCCGGCGGCATGATGTACATGGACGATGGCATCGAAATGGAAACCATTTTCGGCGACGGCTCGCAAGCGAACAGCGGATTCATGGGCGCGCTCATGGGTGCCGGCAAACGCCTGCTCACCGGGGAATCGCTTTTCATGACGGTGTTCCAGAATCGCGGCCAGGGAAAGAAACGCGTCGCGTTCGGTGCGCCGTATCCGGGCAAGATTATTCCCACGCACCTCGCGGAGATTGGCGGCGAACTCATCGCGCAAAAAGACTCCTTCCTCTGCGCGGCCAAGGGCGTGAGCGTGGGCATTGCCTTCAACAAAAAGATTGGGGCCGGCCTGTTTGGCGGTGAAGGGTTCATCATGCAACGTCTCCAAGGCGACGGCTGGGCCTTTCTGCATGCGGGCGGCAACATTCACGAGCGCGTGCTCGCGCCGGGCGAAGTGTTGCGCGTGGACACCGGCTGCATCGTCGGCTTCCAGCCGAGCGTGGCCTACGACATCCAATTCGTCGGTAAGATCAAATCCGCGTTGTTCGGCGGCGAGGGTTTGTTTTTTGCAACGTTGCGCGGCCCGGGAAAAATCTGGCTGCAATCACTCCCACTGAGCCGCATGGCGAACCGCATTATTTCCGCCTCGCGCGTGGGCGGTCGCAAAGAGGAAGGCTCGCTCCTGGGTGGCTTGGGCAACTTGTTGGACGGCGACAGTTGAGATCGGCTCAACGGCCAAACGATGAAACGATCCGCCAACCCGACGAAGCGGGCCTTCACGCTGATCGAACTGCTTGTGGTTATCGCCATCATTGGCATTCTGGCGGCGCTGTTGTTACCGGCATTGTCCCGCTCAAAGCAAATGGCCCGACGCACGGCCTGCGCCTCGCAACTCAAACAGCAATTCATCGCCTGGCGACTTTACCTGGATGACAATGAGAACCGTTTCCCTGATCAGCGTGATTTGAAAAGTGCGTTACTCGGCGGTTACAAGCCGTGGAGCACGTGGCCTCCGAGCGACCCGCGCGCCGGCTGGGCGGCGTTGGTTCTGAGCAATGTCGTGCGGTCGCCGGAAATCTGGAGTTGTCCGGCATTGCAGGCGACTTTGCTGGCCGCCGCCGATCAGGCCACGCAATTCGCCGGCTCGTCCACAAATGCCGTCGCCGTCCGATATTGGATGTGGCGCTTCGATCGGCAGGACGATCCGGTGCCGCTGGATAATTTCTGGGGCCGCACAGAGGCCGAGTGCGTGACTTCGTTGCGCGCCGCGAATCATCCGCAAGCCGGCCAACCCGGCGGAGCGGCGGACGTGGAATTGACGGTGGACGCATATTTCCCCAACACCATTCCCAGCGTGCCACCGGAACTCAAGGGCCGCAGCGCGCATCCCAAAGGACGCAACCGGCTCATGCTCGATGGCCACGTGGAATTCACACGGGACGCGCGCACGCCTTCCAGTTAAGCCGGTTCGCAAGTTCCCGCAGACAAGTTGATGCCGGTCTGCCGGACTGGTAAGCTCGGCGCGTGTGAGAACCAATACTCTCCTTGCGGGCTTTCTCCTCGCCGTGGTGCTTGTGTCGGGCTGCAAACCCGCGCCCGACACCGACTCCGTCTCTGGAACCATCGAAGTGGACGAGACGCGCGTCGCCTCGCGTTACGGCGGGCGCGTGGAAAAAGTTCTTGCCCAGGAAGGCGACGCGCTGGCGGGCGGGCAAGTCGTCGTGGAACTGGAAGCGGCTGAACTGCGAGCGCGCCGGGAATTGCTGGCGGCGCAACTGGCCGAAGCTGAAGCGGGCCCGCGCAAGGAAGAAATCGCCACGGCCAAAGCGGAATGGGAAGCGCAATCCGCCCAGCTTGATCTGGCTCGAATCGAACGCAAGCGCGCCGAGGAGGTGTTCGAGGCCAAAGCCATTTCCGCCACGGAACGTGACCGCGCGGTCACCAGCGAACAGGCGCTTGGAAAAAATGTAGCCGCCGGCAAAAGCCGTTATGACTTGCTGCTGGCCGGCACACGGCCCGAACGCATTGCCCAGGCCCGCGCGCAGACCGCCGAACTCGACACACAGCTCCGTGAGATGAAAATTCTGTCACCTACGAATTGCGTGCTCGAAGTCCTGAGCGTGAAGGTGGGCGACGTGCTCGCGCCCAATCAGCCGGTGGCTACGCTGCTGCTGACCAATCACATCTGGGTGCGCGTGTTTGTTCCTGAGCCGTGGCTGGGCCACATCAAACTCGGCGAC
>CAZCZP010000236.1:3410-6419 GCA_964502895.1 uncultured Bifidobacteriaceae bacterium | reverse complement strand
CTAAGGCATGAATACTTTGCAAATTAACGATGTTGAACTGGCCTGCGAAGAACGCGGGAAAGGCGAACCTTTGGTTCTTGTCCACGGCGCGATAGGGGACTTCCGGAGTTGGGAGAATCAAGTGGCCGGTTTCGCGACCCGGTATCGCGTCATAACCTACAGCCGCCGGTGGCATTATCCCCATCGCACGGGTCCGGGCGACGTGCGGTACACGCCTGAAGTTCACGCCAACGATCTGATCGCGTTGGTCCAACATCACGGACCCGCGCACTTGATCGGCCATTCCTACGGAGCAGCCGTCTGCGCCATCGCTGCGCTGCAACGACCCGACCTCGTGCGCAGTCTCGTCCTCGCGGAGCCGTCATTGATTTCGTTGTTGATGGCGAACCCGGCGGGGGCTGCAATTTTGTCACAAGCCGCTGCCGCCACCGCCCGGGTGCCGACACTCGTGCGCCAGAACCAAAACGAGCGTGCCCTCCAAGAATATTTGGAGATCATATTCGGAGACGGCGGGTTTGAACGCGTACCGTCGCGCGCCCGGGCCATCATGTATGAGAATCTGCACACGGTGGAGCCGATGCTGAAAGGCTTGAACGGCTGCCCGCCGTTCACAGTGGAACACGCCGCGAATATTGCAATGCCCGTGCTGCTCCTCGGTGGCGAACAAAGCCCGCCGCTCTTTCGGCTCATTCTGGACCAGTTGGAAGCCTGCCTTCCGAACGCCCAGCGAATCACCTTGCCGGGAGTTTCGCACGGCCTGTATCTCGAGAATCCCCGGTCATTCAACCGTGCGACGCTGGATTTTTTGGTGCCGCCGGCGCTTGAGCCGCTGGCGCGCTGACCTGCTTTGCCCTCGGCATCAAATCCCGCTGCCAGAGGTCGAAGTAATAAAGCGCCACGACAACCAGGGAGTGGTTGATCTTCCCGGCGGCAACCAGTGCGGGCACCTCCGCGATCGGCACGATGCGTGTAGCCAGATCTTCCCCTTGGTCAAACTCGACGGGGTGAATGCAACGGCAGTGTTCGATCAACACCGTGTAACACGTGTTGCTCATGATGGCCGGATTGGCAAAAACGCGACCCAGGATGCGCGCATTCTCGCCTTCAAACCCGGTTTCCTCGCGCAACTCGCGTACACCCGCGGCCACGGGCGAAGTCTCATGCGAATCCATGACGCCTCCGGGAATTTCCAACTCCACCGTGTTGGTGCCGTGACGATACTGCTCGATCATCACCATTTGCTGGTCCGTGGTGAGCGCGATCACGTTCACCCAATCGCGGCTGTCCAACACCAAAAACTCATGCTCCGTGCCCGTGCGCGGAGAAATCTTTCGATCCCCGCGCAGTTTGAAAACATGGAAACTGGCGATTTCCCGGGAACTGAGTTTTTGCCACGGCTTGATCATGGAATTCACGATTTACCATTCATGTTTGGCGCTCGATTGGACGAAGTAATCGTTCGCAGCGTGCTTACGTGCTCTTGACTCAACCACCTTTTTCCTTCGCCGCCCAGCCCTGCTGCATGAGGCTCAACAGATGGGTGAGAGCTTCTTCGTGAGTTCGCCCTTTTTGTTGAGCCAGTTGTCGCGCACGTTTGTCGAGTTGCGCCGCCATCTCTGCCGACTTTTCCGCAGGACAGCCCAGCCCAGTCAACAATGTGGCGAGTTCGGAATCGTGCATGGCAAAGAAAAACGCGAATGGAACTTGCGCCCCATTCGCGTTCCAATAAATCGAGCCTACTTCACGGAGTCGGCGGCAACGATCTTGATGCTGTCAATGTTCATTCGTTTGACGGGTCGATCTCCCGGCACGGTGGCGGTGGTGGCAATTTTTTCCAAAACCTCGTCGCCTTTGATCAACTTGCCGAACGCCGTGTATTGCTTGTCCAAAAAGCGCGGGTCGCCGTGGCAGATGAAAAATTGTGAGCCTGCTGAATTCGGATCCTGCGAGCGAGCCATTGAGAGCACGCCGCGCACGTGTGCTTTGTCGTTGAACTCGGCTTTGATCTGGTAACCTGGCCCGCCCATGCCCCAAGAAGCTTTCTTGTTTTCATCCTTCGTGTTCGGATCGCCACCTTGAATCATAAAGCCCTTGATCACGCGATGGAAGCAGGTGCCGTCATAAAACCCCTTGTTCGCCAGCTTCTTGAAATTCTCAACATGCCCGGGCGCCACATCCGGCCAGAATTCGAGGACCATTTCTCCTTCACTGGTTTTAATGACGGCGACTTCTTTGGTATTCACGCTCTTGTCGTCTTTCTTGGGTTCAGATTTTTGTTCTTCCTTCTTCGGTTGCTCTTTTTTCTCTTCCTTGGATTCCTGGGCCAAGGCGGTGGTGAGTCCAACTGCCAGGCCGAATGTGCAAATCAATGTCGGTATTTTCATAAGGAGGCGGCAATGTGTCACGCCACCCGGCCAAAGTCACGCGCGGATTTTTGCAGAATTCGGTCAAGTGAACCGCAAGACGCTGACGCCAAAACGGCCTGTAACCATTTCCAACGAACGGCGTCTCAGAAGTTGTAGCGCCGCACCGCGAAGGTGTGGCCGACAAAGGAAAACAAAAAAGACGGAGACAGTTTATGAAGATTCACAAATTCAGTTTGGTCGCCGCATTGGCGGTTGCGGCACTTACATTCAGTCCAGCCTTGCACGCGCAGGAGAAAGATGCGAAGCGCGAACGTCCGCCCGGCGCGCCCGGCCAGCGCGGTGAAGCGATCAAAGAACGAGCATCCCGAGTGGCCGAAGAACTCAAGCTCACCGACGCCCAGAAACTGAAGGTCGAAGCGGCGTTGAAAGCGCAGGTCGAAAAAATGCGCGGGTTGCGCGACGCCGCACCGGAAGAGCGCCGCGAAAAAGCGCAGGCCCTCCGCGCGGACTTCGACAAGCAGATGAAGGAAATCCTCACCACGGAACAATACGAAAAGTGGCAGAAGACGCGCGAGCAACGTCCCGGCCTGCGTGAAGGCCGACCCGACGGTCCCCAAAAGAAACGCGGGAAAAAAGCCGAATA
>CAZCZP010000236.1:2021-3310 GCA_964502895.1 uncultured Bifidobacteriaceae bacterium | reverse complement strand
AGTCGCGCGCGGGCGACCGATCCTTGCTTTGAATCCCCGGCATGGACGCGCGCGAGAATCCCGCCGGCATTAATTCGTTCACCGGGTTTGACCAGCCGGTCAACTCCCACGTGAGGATTGATCCGTGATTCCTTTGTCAGCCGGCCCCCGCCGAGGTCGCGAAGGACTTCCCCCAAACGGCGCGCGTCGCATTCTGAAACGAAACCGCTGCAGTCGGCTTTGAGTTCCACAACCACCGGCGACGTGTGATCAAGGGCCAGTTTTTTTCTGAACGCGTCGAGATTCGCTCCTTGCGCGGCGAGCATTTCATCCCATTTCCTTCGCGGCCTGCCAGACGCCAGGCAAAATCCGGCTTGTTTGCGCGCCGCCGTGAACGATTTGGCCCGCCGGGTTTGCACGAGCAAATGAGCGGCGCATGTCAGCACCAGTTCGCGCAAGTCAGCCGGACCGAGGCCATCGAGGCAGGCGACGCTCTCTCTTACTTCGAGCCAATTGCCCGCCGCGCGGCCGATGGGTGTATTCATGTCCGTAAGGATGGCACGGGTGTTGACGCCGCACTTGTTTCCAAGGGCGACCATGGCCTTCGCCAGTTTGCGGGCTTCGGCTTTGGTTTGCATAAACGCGGCGCAACCGAACTTCACGTCGAGAATCAAGGCATCGAGATTCTCCGCGAGCTTCTTGGAGAGGATGGAAGAAACGATGAGCGGAATGCTGGGCACCGTGCCGGTCACGTCGCGCAAGGCGTAGAGTTTTTTGTCCGCCGGCACCATGCGGTCGGTCTGGCCGCAAATCACGCAGCCCACTTCCTGCACAATTTTCACGATCCGCTTTGCTGGTAACTGCGTCTTGAAGCCGGGAATGGAATCCAGCTTGTCGAGTGTGCCGCCGGTAATGCCCAGGCCGCGACCGGAAACCATCGGCACACGGAAACCGAGACACGCCAGCAACGGCGCGAGCGGGAGCGAAACTTTGTCGCCGACTCCACCGGTGGAGTGCTTGTCCACCAGCGGGCGCGGGTCCTTCGGGAATTTCAGCACGTCGCCCGAATCGCGCATAGCCAGCGTAAGTGCTGTCGTTTCCTCAGTGTTCAGGCCGCGGAAGAAGAGCGCCATTAGGAAGGCGGCGAGTTGATAATCGGGGATTCCTCCGGCGACGACGGTGGAAATTATTTCGCGGAGCTGTCCGGCGTTGAGCGGGCCGCCGTCACGTTTCGTTTCGATGAGCGAAAGAAAGTTCACGGGCTAACCCGCAAATTTTTTCGCCGCGATGCTCGCGTTGTGCCCGCCGAA
>CAZCZP010000236.1:0-1921 GCA_964502895.1 uncultured Bifidobacteriaceae bacterium | reverse complement strand
TCGCAATAGATTTTTGCCCCGCGCTTTTTTGCATGCTCCAGTTCTTCGAGCACGATGACACCCGCGCCTTCACCCATCACGAAACCGTCGCGTTCCTTGTCGAACGGACGCGAAGCATGTTTGGGGTCGTCATTGCGAGTGCTCATGGCGCGCATGGCGCAGAATCCGCCAATGCCAATGGGCACGATGGTGGCCTCCGCGCCACCGGCGAACATCATCACGGCCTCGCCCATTTTGATGGTACGCCACGCCTCGCCGATGGCGTGATTGGCGGTGGCGCAAGCCGAGCAGGTCGAGAAATTCGGCCCGCGCAAATTTTGATACATCGAGAACAGGCCGGAAGCCATGTTGCTGATGAGCATGGGAATCATGAACGGCGAAAGCCGGCCCGGGCCGCGCTCCAATAGAATTTTGTGCTGCGCCGTGGTTGTTTCCAGTCCGCCGATGCCTGAGCCGATGATGACGCCGATCTCGTCGCAGTTGAGTTTGTCGAGTTCAGCGCCGGAATCCTTGAGCGCCTGCCAGGCGGCGTACACGCCGAACTGCGAGTAGCGGTCGGTGCGGCGCGCATCCTTGGCTGACGGGAAGGCGGGTGTGGCATCAAAATTTTTGACCTCGCCGGCGATCTGGGTGCCAAACGCCGCGGCATCGAAGGCGGTGATCCGGTCAATGCCGCAGGTCCCGGAGACGAGGTGCTTCCAGAATGATTCCAATTCGTGGCCCAGTGGCGTGACGACGCCCAATCCGGTGACGACCACGCGGCGGTCTGTCCAATGGCTCGGCATAAATCAAACGGGGCAGTTTAATCCCGCACGGCGGGAGGACACTGCCCCGAAATCGTGGGAGTCGCAATTACTTTTGCTGGAGGTCTTCGATGTATTTGATGACGTCGCCGACACTCTGAAGTTTCTCCGCCTGTTCATCAGGAATTTCATTGCCGAATTCCTCTTCCAACGCCATGACCAGTTCCACGGTATCGAGCGAATCTGCGCCCAGGTCCTCAATAAACTTGGCCTCCGGCGTGACCTGGTCCGCGTTCACGCCGAGTTGTTCGACGATGATGTCTTTTACACGTTGTTCTATGCTTTTTTCAGCCATGGGTCTCTCCGGTTCTGTTTTTGACGTGTGTCTATGCCACGACTGGGCGAGGCGTCAAGCCCCGAATGGCAATTTTTTCCCGCGGTTAAGGCAGCACAACGGTTCCCGACAAGGCGCTTTCCACAATGCGATAAACCGAGTCCACGGTCACCGCAGCCATGCAGCGGACGATTCGCTCGCGCGTCCCGCGTATGCCACGGCCATCGTAGCGGTAAAAATCGAGGTTGCGACCCTCCACGGCTGGATTCGGTACGAGCGTATAGTCGCGACCAAAGGGCTCGATGGTTTTATTGAACGTGGGCGTCTCGATGACGATTTGTTTCGGCACACCGACGGCTGCCGCCACGTGCATCAACGACGTGTCCACACTCAGAAACGCCTCGCACCGTTTCAACAGGGCCGCGGCCTGGCGCAGGCTTCGGGTTTCAGGCTGCAACACGAGTGGCGATTGGATTTGGCCCAGAATTTTTCCATGCGCCTCGCGCTCCTCCGGGCCGCCTAACAGAAGAACGGAAACCTCCGGGTGCGGGCTGTTCAATCGCCGGAACAACTCCACGTAATGCTCCAAGGGCCAGCGGCGCAGCGCCAGATTTTTTGTGCCTCCCGAGCCAACATGAACGCCCAGCAACCGCCGGCCTGAAAGTTTTTGCGCCGCCAGAAATCCTGTTGCCCAGCTTTCCTCATCCTGTGAGAGGAAGATTTCGTATTCGTGTCGCGGCAGCTTTGGTTTCACACCCAGCAAGCCAAGCAGGGCCAGGTTGTTCTCGATGCTGTGGCGAGTGTAATCCTGCGGCAACACGCGGTTGACCAGCAAACGATCCAG
>CAZCZP010000235.1:0-6431 GCA_964502895.1 uncultured Bifidobacteriaceae bacterium | reverse complement strand
TAACGCTTTGCGGGATTGCCACCGCACGCCAAGACGACGCTTTGGGCGCAACACGGATTACGTCACCAGACCCAATGGTCGAGTTGAGGCGGTTCGGCGGCGCCACGGAAGCGAGCGTGACTAACTCTTACAACGAAGGTCAGACCCAGGCGGCGAGGATCTTTTTGGCCAGGATCACCTGCTCGTGAGAGCCGGTGAAATCAACCTTGTGTTTCCCGCCCGCGCGGGTGACTTCAACGTTGATGGTGTCCAACCCGCGGCTCTTCATGCGATGGCGGAGTTGCTTTTTGACTTCGCGGAATCCGTGGTCTTCGAGGCTGTTCATGGTTCAGCATCCACGCGCCGCAGACCGATAGCAATCACCAATCCACGGACAACGAGCATCGCGCGGGTTGAGAATTGAAACCCGGCCTGTTCCTGCCCCGTGGCAATCCCGTGCCGCCACGAGGCAGCGGAAACTACGGGCTTTTTTCCGCGTGACAAACCCGACTCGCGGGACTTGAATCCGACCCATGAATTCAGAATGGTTTCCCCACGGCAATCGCTTTGCAGTGTTGCTGGCTTTGGCCGGGTTGTTGGCGTGTTTGGTTCAAGCGCAAGCCGCACCCACCATCCTTTCCACCGTGCCAGCCAACGGCGCAACCGGTGTTTCGATGAACACCACCATCGTGTTCACTTTCAGCGAAGCAATGGACACGAACGCGACCTCAATATTTGTTTACGACAATGTAATGCCGATTCCCAATTTCTACACCACCACGGATTCGTGGAACGCCGGGAATACCATCCTGACTTGCACCCCGGATTCCGCCTTTCCGGCGAACACGATGATCTCATGGGCGGCCACCGGCGAGAATCCGGCCGGCGATCCGCTTGGAGGAATCCCCGTCGGCTCCTTCAGCACCGGCACCGGGGGCGGAGGCGGAGGCGGGAGCGGCACAAATGCGATAACAACTTTTTCCGTGGGCAAGGTTCATCACTACAATCAAACGTCCGCCGGACCTCCAACACTCGATCCGGCCACTCCCTACGGTTTCAGCGGGGCGACGTTCCTCTCTTCCAATCGCACGGCAACGGCGGTGTCGCTCACATTGCCCACAGGCGCCATCTCCAATCTGACGCATCTTCCCCCACCCCAGGCGGAGATTTTTCTTATGTCCCCCTTTGACACGAGCCTGAGCACCTACGACGCAACTTTCCCGGCGGGCAACTACAGTTTCTTCGTTCAAGGCACGACGAATCAGACCGTCGTGGTGAATCTCCCGACCACGGCCACCATGCCTCAACCCGGCGCGCCGCACGTGACCAATTACGTGGCGGCACAGGGGGTGGACGCAAGCCAAGCGTTTGTGCTCGGCTGGGATGCGTTCCCGGGTGGAACGGCGGCTGACTACATTGACTTGGACATTGGCAGTGACTTCGGCTCTCCCGATCCTGCAAAGCCCGGAGCACTAACGGGCACGGCAAGGACGTTCACGATACCCGCAGGCACGTTGCAACCGGACACCACTTATTCTTCACAGATCGGATTCTACCGTCACGTGGGGACCACCAATGCGACTTACGCCACCGCGGCTTATCGCGCGACGTATACAGAGTTCAATCTGATAACAATTCCATCCGGCAACGGTCAGTTGGTGCTTACCAATGCCGCTTACGCCGGCACATTCAGCTTCAACGTGCTTTGTTTCCCTGGCCAGACAGTAACGGTTGAGTATCGAACCAATCTGACCACCGGTTTGTGGCAGACGTTACTCACCACAAACAGCGCCGGGAATCTCTTCCACGCGGTCGCACCTCAGGCGACGACCAATCGTTCCATGTTTTTCCGCGCGCGCAATGGAACGTAATGCTTCGCCAGTACCCAACCGCCGCGTCGCGTTGAGTCGGACCCGGATGAAAGATTCGGGCCCCTCCAAAGCGCTCCCGGGTGCGCCGGCCGCGTCTCCGTGGCTTCATCTCCGTAAAAAAATGGGTGGAAAGTAACGGGTTGATTGAGGAAGATTAGGCTATGACAGAAACGGTGATTCTCACCCAGCCGGCGGCGTCGCATGAAGAGATTCAGCAGGGTTGGCACGAACTGAAGTTGCGGGTGGGCCAGTTGGAAGCCGACCAGGACGCCCTCGAACAGGAGAACAAATCGCTTCGCTTCCTGTTGGAGCGGGTCATCGAGCATCGTCAAAAATCGCATGGCGAACTCGTGTTGCTGCTCTCCGGCCTGGTGAGCAAGCTGCCCATCAACGACGTCGGAGTCATAGTGGCCCGCCTGGTGGAGCACAACGCGCACGTCAACGAAATCTGCGCGGCGCTGGCAAAGGGCAAGGTCGAATCCGCATTGCCCCAGCCGGCGGTTCTGAAGGCGCTCGATCAAACCAAGCGTGAACTCACCGCCGCGCTGAAAACGGCGTTGGATGAATTCGCGAGGTTGGAAACACCTTTGGAAAAAGAGTTTCTCGAATCACTGGTGAAGCAGCCGGATTTATTTTTTACACCCAAGGCGGTTCGGGCCAATCGTTGTTTCCTTAAGGGGCAGTTACCAAAGGAAAGAATTCTCCGCGAATTCGGCGAGGGCGCGTTGGTTTTCTTCAACGACTTGACCACCGACCCAAAACTGAATCCGCGTCCGAAGCAGGACGAGATCGTGATGGCGTTCAAGAATGATTTCGAGGCGCTATTCCGGCAAAATCCGACGCTCGTGCCGGACAAACGAAAGGAATTGCAGGCGCTGCACGAAAAGGTCCAGCGCAGCAAAGCGAACTCCGATCAAGCGCGGGCGCAGAAGGCCGCGTTCGCGCGGCTGTCGTTCATCCTCGAACTGCTGTATTATTACGAGCACCAAAACACCGAGTCGCCCGAAGGGATTTTTGCGCAGCGATTGCCGGTCCTCGTCGAGCAACTGACGATGTCCGGGCCGCAGGAACGGCTCGACGAGAAGCTCATCGTTGACGCCGAGGGCCTGCTGGCCTTTGTTCTCAGCCACGATTATCGCCTGATGGTCATCAACAACATCGGCAAAAACGGCGGGCTGGCACGGACTTTGAAATTTGTGCTCCGGCTCCGCGCCGAGAAGTCACCCGAACAGAATCCCTCCATCCATAGCGAAGTCATCCCGGAGTTCGTCCGGCAACTGATTCCCTCAGCGCCCGCTCCAAGCGCGGAGTCGTTGTCGCCGATCTTGAAATTGATTCAACCGGAATTGCGGCGGCCCGTCGTGTTGTTCATCCGGCACTACGAAAGAATCCGCAAAGACGAAGCGGAAGCTTTGAGCAACGCGCTCGCAAAAGAGTTTGATTTGGGCGTGCTGGAGCAGGAAGTCAAAGCCGCCGCCGTGTCGCCGGAAGCGGAACGGCAAAGAGCATGGGAAAACATCAAAGAACTCATTAGCCGGCGGGCCGAACCCGCGGCGGTGGCCATTGCCATTCGCGACCGGTTGCACGCGAAGTACGACGCGGATGAAGTCCGCCAGAGTTGGATCACGTTAACCGATGCCGACCCGATTTCGTTGATTCGCGTTTTCTGCCAACTCCCCTACCTGGCAGACGGCCGCACCGATCCGGTTGCCCGGGCGGTGATGGAAACGTACGTGACCCGGCTGATGCACGAAAAGTACGCCGCCACGTATCACAAAGTCGTGAACAGTTTGAAGAACATGTTCAAAGCCAATGCGAACAGCCCCACGCTGGTCAATTTCGTCTCGTTGGTGAAATGGGTGGACGCGTCCGCCGGAGCCAAACTCGGGGCGGACATTGGGATGCCGGCGTAACCGGCACACTAGCATGTTTACCGGCAGTGCCTTCCCCAACCATGGTGTCCTCGGTAGTATCCGCCGCCGAAACTGAGTCCCACGGAAAACCGCGGATAATACCCGTAGGAATAGTAGCGAGGGTAGTAATAGCTTCCCGGGTAACAATAACCAGGGTTGTATGCCGGGTACGCGTACGAATGATGGCGTGGGTAACCAATCACGGTCACCGTTGATACTGGCGCCGTATAGGTTGGTGGCATTTCATACACGGTAGTCGCGGCGACCGGCGCAGCGGCGACTGTCGCAGTCTGTTCGGCTTGAACTTGCTTTTGCGCAGCCCGGGCTGTTTGACGAAGGTTCTCGCCATGCCGCATCAACGCGGTAACGACTTCGGATGAAACCCCTGATTCGCGCAGTTGGATGATGTCTTGCGCGGTCGGATTGTAAGCGGTTTCGGAATTCTCAATGAAAGCAAGAATGACCGGGCCCTCCACTTTAGCCTTTGAAAGTTTCACGATTTCGTCGAGGCCCCAGGAAAGTTTGGCGGGCTTATCCGGCGCCGGCACGTCGGTCTTGGCCGAAGCCATGGGTGCGACAGTCCTGCTTTCTGCGGATTGTATGTCTGCGTCTTGAGCTCCGATGGAAAGTGGACTTAACCCTGTCAGCAGTCCGCACAGCGCCGTCGAAAGATAAATCATTTTCATAACCGACTCCGGCCGGCGTCACGCCGCCGGGCGAACGAGACTTGGCCAGCGCCAATAATCCATCCACCCTCCTTCCAATGTTCAAGGCGCAGCATGGACCTTGTGGGGCCAACGACGAAAAGACTTAAGGCTTGTCGTACTCGCCCAGGTTGCGAATCCAGATGTTGCGGAAGCGGGTGGGATTGCCGTGGTCCTGCAAGACGATTGGCCCGCTCGGCGGGTGCGGCCGGTAGACGGGCAGCTCCCGATGCGTGGACCCTCCAAGGAATTCCTTCCGGTTATGCAGCAGGATGCCGTTTAGGATCACCGTTACGCTCGCCGGCTTGATCAGCTTCTTATTGTCGTCCCACCGTGCGACTTCAAAGATGATGTCGTAACATTGCCATTCGCCAGGTTTTTTGGGCACGGTCGCCAAAGGCGGGAACTGGCCATACATTGCGCCGAGCTGGCCATCCGTGTAGGTCGGATTGTTGAAAGAATCCAACACCTGCACCTCGTAGCGGCCGCAGAGATAAATGCCGCTGTTGCCGCGCCCCTGGCTGGTGCCTTCGACCTTGGCGGGCGTGGCGAACTCGAGATGCAATTGATAATCGCCGAATTCGTTCGCCGTGCGGATGCTCCCCGAATCTTTCACAACTTCCATGTAGCCGTTCTCCACCTTCCAGCCGGCCGGGCCGCTATCGCTTTTCCACTTGGAAAGGTCCTTGCCATCGAAAAGCACAACCGCGTCCGAAGGCGGCGGCGCGCCATGGCTGAAGGTTTCGCCCGGCGTCACCTTAGGCGGCACGGGCCGATCGGGATCGTGGACATGCCATTTCTGGCCGGGCAGGATTGGCGTGTCTTTGTAGCCCGGTTTTTCCTGGGCACAGGATGTGAAGATGGCGGGAACAGTCATCGCGCTTACCAGCGCGCCAAGGGCAAGTGCAGTCATGCGCATGGGCCGAATTCAACAAGGCCCCCGCCCAAAAAGCAACTGGCAAAAAGCGGCGGCGTGGCTACGATGCCGGTGAATGTCATCCGCCTACGACCAGCTTCTCGAAGCCACCATCCAGCATTTGGAACAACTGAAGGCCAGCGGCACACGTTTCGTTTCCGTTTCGCCGCAGTCCTTGCAGTCCCTCGCGCAACCCGCGCCACGCGTTGCCCAGCCAGTATTGCCAGTACCGGCGGTGACCCAAGTTCAAAATGCAAAGAATGAAATTGCTCCGAAGCCCGTCGAGGTTTCCCTGTCCTTGGGTTTGCCCGGCGAACCTCAACCATCCGCCGCGCAACTTAGCCCGGAAGCGAAATCTGTTGCCTTCGCCGCGTTGCGCAAACGCGCGTCGGCCTGCGTCAAATGCCAACACCTGGCTTCGTCGCGGAAAAACGTCGTGTTCGGCGTCGGCAACCTCAACGCCAATCTGATGTTTGTGGGTGAGGCGCCGGGTGCCGATGAAGACGAGCAAGGCGAACCGTTCGTCGGCAAAGCCGGGCAGTTATTGACGAAGATCATTGAAACCATGGGCCTCAAGCGCAGCGATGTTTATATCGGGAATATTCTAAAATGCCGTCCCGATACACCCGGGCAAAGCGCCGGCAATCGCAAGCCCACGACCGAGGAGATGCAAACCTGCATTCCATATCTCCACGAACAGATTGATTTGATCCAGCCCAAGGTCATCGTTGCCCTCGGCGCGACCGCTGTGGAGGGATTGCTCGGCAAGACCATCGGCATCACGAAATTGCGCGGTAATTGGAAGACCTACCGCGGCATTCCGCTCATGCCGACGTATCATCCGGCTTATCTGTTGCGCAACCAGGCCATGAGCGAGAAACGCCGGGTCTGGGAAGACATGTTGCAAGTGATGGAAAAACTCGAAATGCCGATCAGCGAGAGGCAACGGCGTTTTTTTTTGAAAGGTTGAAAGTAAAATTTCGGCGGCGACAGGTCGAGGCATCCGATTTGAACAAATACTGGCGTTCCCAGGCAGACTGTGTAGAGT
>CAZCZP010000234.1:0-6477 GCA_964502895.1 uncultured Bifidobacteriaceae bacterium | reverse complement strand
AGATTCACCGTCCCACCGAAGCCCTGCTCGCGCGTTCGCCCATGAACAAAAATCGCGGCGACGCCCACGTCCTCCAGCGTACGCGCGAGGTCGGGCGCGGTAAGGTTTTGATCGTCCCAGCCGAGCCGCATTTTTGCCGTGACCGGAATTTTGACTGCGTTGACCATGCCGCGCACGAGGGCGGCAGTTTTTCCCAGTTCGGTCATCATGGCCGAGCCGCCGCCGACTTTGCAGACCTTCTTCACGGGGCAGCCCATGTTGATATCCACGGATGACACGCCGATGGATTCAAGAAATTGTGCCGCATCGCGCATTTCTTCAGGCACCGCGCCGAATAGTTGCACCGCGAGCGGACGGTCAGCCGGGCGCGACTCGATTAGCTTGAGGGCTTTGTCACGTTTCTCCAGCAGCGAGCGAGCATTGACGAGGTCGGTCGTGCAAAGGCCGACGCCGCCGATTTCGCGCACGACCAGCCGGAATGGCAGGTTGGTGTAACCCGCCAGCGGCGAGAGGAACAGGTTGGACTGCAACGCCAATGAACCGATACGCATCGGGCCAAACCTAACCAATTTGCGAGGCTCAGGCACGCATGAAGATGTGAGGGCCTTTGTCGGTCGTGCAGTTGACCGTGCGTTAGCGGAAGGTATCTTAGCGCGACGTATGCCGTTAAGTCGCTTGTTTTGGGCCGTCTGTTTCGCCCTCGTTCTGCTTGCCGCTTCCAATCGGGCCCACGCAGTCATCCGCGACGGTGGGATTGATCCTGCGAATCTCGGCAAGGGCGACTGGATTTACATCATGCCCAACGCTGTCAACCAACTTGGCGGCAACGTGCCTGCGGTAACGAATTTGAACAGCCTGATGATTTTTCTCAAGAACCAGGGCTTGCGTTATATCATCATCAAGGCGGGCGACGACGGAACGCTCTTTCCCTCCAACGCCAGTCCACAATTCACACCGGCGGTAATCAACGCCGCGCACGCCGCCGGGTTGTGGATCTTTGGATACAATTACGGTCGCGGTACAAACATCCCGGGCGAGGTCTCAATTGCCAACTACGTCTTCACCAATGGCGCGGATGGGTTTGTCTATGACGCCGAGATTGAGTGGGAAAGCCAGAACCTGCCGAACAACACCATGCTCGCCACGCAACTCTGTTCAACCGTCCGCTCAAACTGGCCCAACAAATTCATCGCGCTTTCCACGTGGGGCTATCGTGCGTTTCACAGCAGTTTTCCATACAAGGAATTTGCTTACTACTGCGATGTCATCATGCCGCAGGATTATTGGATTGAGTTTGGCGACACCGCGACGGACTCGGTGAATACAATGAACAGCCAATGGCGAACCTGGCAAAACAGCCTCACTGGAATCTGGGCGAACGCGATCAAACCATTCGCACCGACCGGGCAGGGCTGGAGTTCAGCCAGTGGAACAATCAACGCAGCGCAGATCACGGAATTTTTCAACGCACTGAAAACGGTGGCGAATCCAGTGACCGCGGGCGGATACAAAGGCGCAAATTTCTGGCGCGCCGAATTGCATCCGATGCAAGTGTGGGACGCGATTCGCACGAACAACATCGGCAACGTGCCAACCGGCGCACCGGTCGTCGCGAACGTCAGCGTCGGTGCGGTATCCGACACGTCGGCGACACTTAACTGGACCACAGATCAAAGTTCAGACAGCGTCGTTGAGTATGGGTTGACGTCGTCCTATGGTAGTTCGATTACCAACGCGACGCCGATATTCTATCATACCGTCGCCGTGACCGAATTGAACCCGAACACGGCTTATCATTACCGCGTGAAGTCGAAGAATGCCGCAAACCAGACCGGAGTTTCCGCGGATTACGTTTTCACAACTCTGTCGGTATCCGTTCCCGACATCGTCATTGACCAGGACCCGGCCAACAATTCTGGCGGCAACACAATCAGCTACGTCGGAAGCTGGACGGCGAATGTGAACGGCGCGGCGTATTTGGGAAGCTTCCGATATGCGAGCGGAATTTTCACTCTGGGCTCGCCAGATCGGACCGCGCGATTCACGCCAAACATTGTCACGCCCGGGAATTACAACGTCTTTGCGTCATGGTCCGCGTCGGCCACTGGTGGCAATCGCTGCACTAATGCGCCATTCCGCATCTCCAGCGGTGGGATAACGACAACGCGCGTCAGCCAGGAAGCCAACGGAAATTCCTTTCAGTTGATCGCGAGCAACAGATTTTTTTCTGCCGGGACTTCCGGCTATATCGAATTGGGCAACGACGTCACGCAAAGCGCGGGCGGCGACATTGTTGTTGCCGATGCGGTGAAGCTGGTTTACCTCCCGCCGCCGCCGGCCCCACCTGTGATTGCCATGCAACCTGAGAGTCAGACGGTCAATCAAGGAGGAACGGCGACCTTCACGGTCAACGCTTCAGGCACGGCGCCACTCGCGTATCAATGGAGACACGCGAGCACGAATCTTCCCGGGGCCACGGGCAGCAGTTTCGCAAAGATCAACGTCCAGCCAACGGATGCAGGCAGTTACTCTGTCGTGATTTCAAATGTCGCCGGCTTTGCCACAAGCGATGACGCGGTGTTGACCGTGATTCAGACACAACCGCCGCGCATTGATTTGATCACCACTCTTGCGGATGGCCGGATTCACTTGCGGTTCGCCGGCAACGCCGGCCAATACAGCGTTGAGGGAGCTACCAATTTGTCTTCACCGGTGGATTGGATCGAACTGACAAATCTGATTACGACGACCAACGGTTTTGAATACGTAGATTCCCAGACCAATTTGCCGAAGCGTTTTTATCGGGCCAAACAGTTGCTTCCGTGAATTGCCTGGAGGCCGGGCACATGTTTATGCAGGGGGCAGGACGTGTCTAAGCGCTTGAACCAGGGCCAGAAAATGCGAGCTTCGGGCGAGATATGTGCTTCAGTTCAAGCCGCCGAAGGGCGTCGTTGAAAAGTTTCAGCCTCCTTGCATTCCTGGCCGGTCTGCCGCTGCTTGCGCAGGGACAATCCAACGAATGGCGCGCGTTCTGGGTGGATGCTTTCGGCGCCGGCTTCAAGAGTGCGTCCCAAGTCACCACTTTGATCAACGATATCCGCGCGGCGAACGCCAACGCCATCGTCCCCGAAATTCGCAAACGCGGCGATGCCTACTACAGCGGCAGTGTTTACGAACCCAAGGCCACGGATATCAGTCCTTCTACCTTCGATCCGCTGGCGGATATGATTGCCAAAGCCCACGACACCAGCGGCGGCAAGCAGCGCGTTGAGGTTCATGCGTGGATCGTGAGTTACAAGATTTGGGGCAACCAGAGCGCCGCGCCGCCTGTTTCCAATCCGCCGCATCCTTACAACGCGCATCCCGATTGGCTTACGCAGGACGTCAACGGCGCCTTCTGGGACGGCACGAGCTACTCGTTTGATCCCGGCCATCCGGACGTGCAGCGTTACACGTTCAACGTCTGCATGGACATCATTTCGCGCTACGATGTTGACGGGTTCAACTTTGATTACATCCGTTACACCGGAAATACGTGGGGCTACCACCCTGCGACTGTCGCGCGGTTCAACGCGCGTTACGGTCGCACGGGCCAGCCTTCGCCAACGGACGCGTTGTGGCGGCAGTTCCGCCGCGATCAGGTTACGGCCTTGGTGCGCAAAGTGTATTTGCACACGATGGCGATCAAACCGTGGGTGAAAATTTCCGCGGACACCATCACCTGGGGCAACAGCGGCGTGGCGAACGACTCGCAATGGTTCAATTCGTCCGCAGCCTGGAACGATGTGTTGCAGGATTGGCGCGGCTGGATGCAGGAGGGAATTCTGGACCTGAGCATTCCGATGAATTATTACCGCCATCACAACACCACGCCGCCCACCGATCACGCCACGGCCTACACGAATTGGATGAACTTCGCCAAGGACCATCAATTCAACCGGCACACGGCAATTGGTCCGGGCACGTATCTGAATTACACGTCGAACGCGATCATCCAGATGCGGGCCACGCGCGCGCCCTCGCCGCTCGGCAACTACGCTCGCGGCGTCTGCGCTTATGTTTACAAACAGCCGGACGCCCAGGGCACGAGTTTCACGACCTTCAAAAACTTTCTGACCAACAGTCCCAATGCGCACGATCCAAGCTCGCCAGCCATCTTCGCGACCAAAGTTCCCGTGCCGGATATGGCATGGAAATCCGCTCCGACTCGGGGACATCTGATGGGCACGGTTTATGGCGGAAGCCCCACAAATTCTCTGGACGGCGCCGTGGTGACAATCACCGGCCCGGTCACGCGCAGCCAGACCAATGACGCCACGGGCTTCTACGGATTTGTGGATCTCCCCCCGGGAAATTACACGGTAACGGCAACGTTTCCCGGCTACACCAACGGAACAACCAACGTAACCATTTCCATCGGCAACGTCGCCACGCGCGATTTTGTTCTAATGCTGCAAGGGCCACCTGCCATTGCCGCCCAACCTCAGAACCAGACGGTTTATTCCGGTGCAGTTGCCAACTTCAGCATCACAGCTTACGGCCCGACGCCGCTTGCGTATCAATGGCGGCGCAACGGCACGAACATCGCCGGTGCAACCTCGTCCTTGCTCACGATCAATCCCGCGACGACAAACCACGCCGGAAATTACGCCGTCGTTGTGACAAATTCATTTGGCGCCGTCACCAGCGACGTGGCCACCCTCACAGTGATCGTTCCACCACCTAATGCGCGGCTTCTCCCGCTCTGGAATCTGCCACCCGGTTCGCGCTCTTATCTCACGGCCGGCAACACCGAGCGCGGACTGGCCTTTAACCCAGTGAGCGAACGGCTGTTTCTGGTTGGTCGTTCCGGTTCCCCGCAAGTTTATGCGTTGGACCCTGACAATTCTGGCCAGGACTTGCATACGTTGAACCTCGGGTCAGGAATTATTTCCGGCGGCTTCTACACGATGCAACTGGTCGGCGCGGCTGACGATGGCGCAGTTTATGTGTGCAACCTGACGTTGAACGGCTCGACCGACCCGTTCCGGCTGTATCGCTGGGCCAATGACGATCCCGGCACGGTGCCAACGGTCGCGTTTTCGGGTGACCCGGACCCAACCAATCCGCAGCGTTGGGGCGACACAATGGACGTGCGCGGCTCGGGCGCCGGCACGCAAATTATCATCGCCTCGCGCAGCGGAACGAACGTCGTCGTGCTTACCACGGCCAACGGCACGACGTTCACGCCGAATCGCGTCAATGTAAGCGGCGTTTCCGGCGGTGCGTTTGGTCTGGGTCTCGCGTTTGGCGCGGGCAACACATTTTGGGGCAAAGCTTTTGGCCAACCGCTCCGTCGAGTCTTGTTCAATCTGGCAAACAACACAGGTTCGGTCCAACAAACCTTTGGGAGTCCGGGCGTCGCGAACAGCCTCAGCGCGATTGGCGTCAGCACAAATCTCAACGTCGTAGTTGGCGTGGCGGTTGAAACGCCCGACAACCTCAAGCTCTACGACCATTTGCCCAATGATACGATGGCGCTCGTCGAGACAAATGCATTCCCTACGGACAACGACAACTCGAACCTGACTGGCGCCGTGGATTTCGACGGTGACCGCGTCTTCGCACTCGATTCGAACAATGGAATCATCGCACTTCAGGTTTTGCCCCGTCCCATTGCCCCGACGATTTCCATCCAACCGCAGAACCTGACGGTGATTGAAGGGGACGACGCAAGTTTTTTCGTCGTGGCGGCGGGAACTCCGCCGCTGAATTACCAGTGGCGCTACAATGGGGTTGCCATTGCTGATGCAACCGCCACGAACTACACGCGAACCAGCGCACAGTCTGTGGATGCCGGTGGTTACTCGGTGGTCGTCACGAACGTCGCCGGAGCCATCACCAGCAGCGTCGCCACACTCACGGTGAACGTCCCGCCGGAAATTACAGCGCATCCGTTGAGCCAGTCGGTGAAGGCTGGTACGAACGCGACCTTCTCCGTGACCGCAAGCGGAACATCGCCGTTGGGGTATCAATGGAAGTTTAACGATGTCGCAATTCACAACGCAACGAACAGCTCGCTGACCCTCACTCCTGTGGAATGGAACGACCAGGGCGATTATGCAGTGACGGTGACGAACGTGCTCGGCAGCGCGTTCAGCACGCCGGCGACGCTTACAGTGTTGCCGCCCGATCCCTCGCACCTTGATTCAATCGCCGTGCTCCTGGATGGGCGTGTGCAACTGCAGGGCAGCGGCGACGCGGGAAATTACACGATTGAATTTTCGACAAACCTCATGGACTGGGATGAGCTAGCCAGTGTTTTCAACACCAACGGCACCTTCTGGTTTTCCGATGACGAGACGAACGCGCCACAGCGTTTTTACCGAGCGCGGCGCTAACGAGCTGAGCAGCTGCGTCACGGCCAGACTCGGCACACCGCCGGTTGCAACGTGCCCGGCGCCTCAAGAAATTTTCCACCGGTTACGCGGATAAATG
>CAZCZP010000233.1:0-6526 GCA_964502895.1 uncultured Bifidobacteriaceae bacterium | reverse complement strand
TGCCCACAACGAACGGCGATGTGGTGATTCGTTCCCTCTATCACGCGACGTTGGTCATGAGTTGGAACGGCAAGTTCATCTACAATGATCCCGACACACCGGCAAGCTACACGGGTCTGCCGCGCGCGGATTTGATTCTTATCGGACACGAACACGGAGATCACTTCGACACCACCGCTCTCACTGCCATCGCCAAAACCAACACCATCATCATTGCTCCGCAAGTGGTCTATAACGGAATGACTGCCGCTCACAAAAGTCTCACCATCGTCCTTGCCAATGGCGCCAGCACAAACGTCCTCGGCCTCACCGTCGAAGCCGTGCCTGCGTACAACTTTCCCACCAATCAAACCATTTATCACTCCAAGGGCGTCGGCAACGGCTATGTGGTCACCATTGGAGGGAAGCGTTTTTACATGGCCGGCGATACCCAGGACGTGCCGGAGATGCGCGCATTGCAAAACATCGACGTCGCCTTCATTTGCATGAACCTGCCCTTCACCATGACGGTTGATGCCGCAGCCAGCGCCGTACGCCAGTTCCAGCCGCGCGTGGTTTATCCCTATCACTTTTCCAGCAGCGACGTAAATCGCTTCAAACAACTCGTGGGAACCGACCTCGGCATCGAAGTCCGGTTGCGCAGGTGGTATTGAGCCGCATCGAGGGCGCATCCCAAAATCTGCTTGCCACGGTTTCCAGCCTGCTTTGACAATCCCGTCCATGAAACGCACTGCTTTGATTTCCTTGGCTGGTTTGCTCGTCGTCGCGCGAGCCGCGTTGGGCGCCGAAACAAACCACAATTTCGCGCGTTGGGAAAAGGAGATTGCAGCTTACGAGCAAGCGGACCGGACCAATCCGCCACCCAAAGGCGCGGTGCTCTTCATCGGTTCTTCAACCGTCCGGCTTTGGAAAACCGTGGCCCAGGATTTTCCGAATCATCGCATCATCAATCGCGGGTTTGGCGGATCGCAAATAATAGATTCTGCCCATTTCGCCGAGCGGATCATTTTTCCCTACGAACCCAAGATGGTTTTCTTGCGAGCGGGCGGGAACGATCTTTGGGCTGGAAAATCGCCGGAACAGGTTTTCGCTGAGTTCAAGGAATTCGTCGCCAAGGTTCACGCGAAATTGCCGGAAACGGAAATTGCGTTCATCACGCTTTGTCCGAGTGTCGCGCGCTGGAAACAGGCGGACAAAGAGAAATCTCTCAACACGATGGTCCAGGAATTTGCCCGGCAACAGCCGCGCGTGAAATACATCGAGACCTATCCGATGTCGCTCGGCCAAGACGGCCAACCACGCCCGGAACTGTTCGTCGCGGACAAGCTGCACTTCAATGCCGAGGGCTACAAATTGCTCGCTGAACTCGTGCGACCGCATCTACCCAAATAATTCCAAAGAGCTGCGCCCAAAATCATCACGCATTTCAACAACGCAGCATACTCGACGTTCCGGTAAAACTCGATAGCTTCGGCGACGAAGTATATGCGCGAGGCCGAAGTTCCGGACACACCTGCTCCGCCGAGCACCGTTAGTGCGGGTCACGACCCCTACGCGGTGCTACGCAATCGCGATTTCCTGCTCTATCTGGTTGGCCGGCTCATCGCGGCGTTCGGACAGCAAATGCTAACCGTGGCCGTGGGCTGGGAACTTTACGAACGCACAGGCTCGGCACTCAACTTGGGCTACGTAGGATTGACCCAGATGATTCCCATGGTCCTTTGCACGCTGCCTGCCGGACACGTGGCCGACAATTTCGAACGGAAGCGCGTCGTCATCGCCATGATCTCGGTAATCGCGGCGGCCAGCTTCGGTCTGACGCTCATTTCCGCCTTCCAAGCGCCCGTGGTTTGGATTTACGTCTGCCTCTTCGTTTCGGGAACGGCACGGACTTTTTTGTGGCCGGCCAGCGCGGCTTTCCTGCCGCATCTCGTGCCACGTAATTTATTCTCGCGCGCCGTCACCTGGAACAGCGGCACGTTCCATCTTTCATCCGTGGGCGGCCCGGCGGCCGGCGGCGCGCTCATTGCGATCACTCATAACGCAACGGTTGTGTATGCGATCAATACGGTGGCGGCGTTGATCTGCCTGATGCTGGTGGGCCTCATCCAACAGCGTCACGTCGTCGTCAATCGTGAAACCGTGACGATCAAGAGCCTTCTGGCCGGATTCAAATTCGTGATCCAGAATCGAATCATCTTCGGCACTATTGCGCTGGATATGTTCGCGGTGTTGTTGGGCGGAGCGACGGCGTTGCTTCCGGTGTACGCGAAGGACATTTTGCACGTCGGACCAAGTGGATTGGGCATCTTGCAAGGAGCCATGCCCATGGGCGCCGTGTTGTGCGCGCTGATCATCGCGCATCGCCCGCCGATCGAGAAGGCGGGGCGCGCGTTGCTGCTGGCGGTGGCGGCGTTCGGGATTGGCACGATCATTTTTGGATTCTCCAAATGGTTCTGGCTTTCGTTCGCCGCACTATTTGTGTGCGGCGCCGTGGACAACGTGAGCGTTGTCGTGCGCCATACGCTGGTGCAACTGTTGGCGCCGGACGAAAAGCGCGGGCGGGTTTCCGCGGTGAACAGCCTGTTCATCGGCACGTCGAACGAACTGGGCGGCTTCGAGTCCGGGGCCGTGGCGCATTGGTTCGGTCCCGTGGCCGGCAACGCCATCGCCACCGGCGCACTGGTTTCGGTCGTGTCTGGCGGCGTGGGAACAGTACTGGTGGTGCTGGCCGTGGCGTTGATCTGGCCCGACATTCGACGCTATGGACGCCTGGATTCGTAAACCGATCAGTGAACTTCGACCGCGACAAATTGAAACACTCGCTCGCCAGACTCGCGGCACAAGGCGTGTTTATCGGCACTTCATCCTGGAAGTATCCGGGCTGGATCGGCCAGCTTTATGAAAGGGACAGCTATATCTGGCGCGGAAAATTCTCCAAGAGCCGCTTCGAGCGACTTTCCCTAGCCGAGTATGCGCGCGTGTTCAAAACCGTTTCGCTCGACGCAGCATATTATCAGTTCCCGAGCCACCGTTGGTTTGAAGAAATGTGCTCGCAGGTGCCGGCGGATTTTCAATTCACCTTGAAAGTGACCGACGTGATCACGTTGAAGACCTTCCCGAACCAACCGCGCTTCGGTTCACGCGCCGGCAAACTGAATGGTGATTTTTTGAATCCTCAGTTATTTGAGTCCGCGTTTCTGCATCCATGCGAACCGTTCAATACAAACGTCGGGCTGTTGATGTTCGAGTTTTCCCAATTTCATTCGGGCGAGTTTGGGCGCGGGCGCGAGTTTGTCGCAGCGCTCGATGAATTTCTTGGAAAACTGCCGGCCGGCTGGCGCTACGGCGTTGAAATTCGCAACCGGAATCTTCTTCGGCCCGAGTATTTCGCCATGCTGGCGGGGCGCCGGGTGGCGCACATTTACAACAGTTGGCAGGACATGCCGCCAGTGAGCGAGCAAATGGCCCTGGCTGGCAGCCGCACCAACCCGGAATTCCTGGCCGCGCGATTTCTTTTGAAGCCGGGCCGCAAATACGAAGACGCCGTCAAACTCTTCAGTCCTTACGAACATATCAAAGACCCCTATCCTGAAGGCCGGAGGGCGGTAATAAATCTGATCCAAGGCGCGACGACTGCGGGCAACCGAACCCAATCCTACCTCTACCTAAATAATCGCTTTGAGGGGAGCGCCCTGGAATCTATTGCAGCGGTTCTCAACGACGTCGAACTGGACGACGATTAAATCAGCAGCTATCGCCCGGCTGATTCGTGCGGGCGCCGCGCCCGACTTTCAAAATTACGGCATGAATCTGTCCGCCCTCCGCCGCCTTTCATACCGGGGCGAACCTTGGATCAAATTCTCAGATTTCACTTGGTGACAATCGTGCGAGCGACGGTTGTAAAGCTGCGGTTTCCGGATTAACTCTTTTGTACAAGTCCGGATGCATGAATGGCGATAGAGGAGCCGGGGAAAACGGGGAGAACTATCGAGTGGAGAAAATGCGCGCGCCAGAGACCCACCCCGGTCCAAATGGCAACGATCCGCACTTCTGCGCTTCTGACCGGGTCTTACCGTTTAACCCCAGTTCAACTTCCCGGCACCAGGTCGTTACGCTGGCCTATCCATCCGAACATCTTCCGGCTGACTTGATGAGCGCGCATCTGGCGGCGGCGCTTTGGGCTGAGACGAATGAGCCGACAGTGCTGGTTCGGTTCAACACGCGAGATGGCTTCGGTTCGACCGGCGACGAAACGCAACCGGGAGTGTCGCTTAACGGTGAGTTTCACATGCCGCCGCAAATACCGCAAACCGACGCGGGATTTCATTCGTTGAAGCTGGATGTGAGCCGAGAGCCGCCATCGCCGGCTGGGATCGCCTCACTCGTGCGCCAGTTGAGCCGTCACTTTCGGTTCGTTCTCCTTGCCGCTCCCGTTGCTGAGCGCCCGGCGCTCTGGCTTTCTGAATGCCTGCTTCGTTCCGACCTGACCTACGTGTTTCTTCAACCGGAGGCCGCCCGCGTAAATCCATTTGAACATCTGTCGAGTGAAGCCCAGCGTGGTGAAGGTCGAACTCCGTGCATCAAACTCGTCGGCTGCATGGCCGAAGGCGAACCGACGGAAGGGTTCGGTCCGATCGTTCAATGCACGGCAAGACCGATTCATCTGTTTGTCCACGATTGTCCGAAGGCGGCAAGCGAGAAGGAAACCGCGTTGCGAGTGGGTTCGACGGGTTTGTTCCGCGCAGACGTGCGTCGTCTCGCGCGGGAAATCTCTGGACGCCTGGTGGGCCTGGCGTTGTCGTCCGGCGCAGCCAAGGGTTTTGCCCACGTCGGGGTCATTCAAGTCCTGGAGGAAAACGGGATCGAGGTGGATGTGATTGCCGGTTCGAGCATGGGCGCTTACGTCGGCTCGCTCTGGGCCTACGGCAACAATGGAACTGAACTCGAACGAATCGCCCGGGAAATGGAAGGGCGCTGGGCGCTCTGGTCGCTGATTGACCCCGCCTTCCCGCCGCGCCAGGGATTCCTCCGGGGTCAGGCCGTGAAGCAGCGGTTGATGCGGACCATCGGCCATTCGAATTTCGCCGACCTGCAACGGCCTTTGCGAATTGTCGCGGGCAATCTCGCCACACTCGAACGCGTGGTCTTCTCCTGCGGCGAGGTCGCTTCGGCGGTACACGCCAGTTGCGCGGTCCCGGGCGTGTGCGTGCCAGTTACGATTGATGGCGAAACGTACATTGACGGCGGCATCGTTGATCCGTTGCCGGTGGATGTCCTCAGGGAAATGGGCGTTGGGCGCGTCATCGCGGTGGATGTCATCCCGACGCTGGAGCGCATTCGCGCCGGGCTCAACGCGGGACGCGAACCGAAAGCGCGCCCAGGATTCAGCGTGCGGAGGCTGTTCCGAAAGCTTTTCCCCGTGAACCAGCAACTGAACTATTTCGCCCGCGGCAATCTTTTGGAAATTCTCATGCGCAGTGTCTATGGCGCGCAAATCCGCGTGGCGGAGGCATCCGCGCGCCAGGCCGACCTGGTGCTGCGTCCGAATATTTGCGACGACCGCTGGCTCGATTATCGCAATCCCGGAAAATTCATCGCGCTGGGCCGGGAAGCCGCCGAACGGCAACTCGACGAGATCAAGGCGCTGGTCGCGGAAAAGAAATCGCAACATGAGCGGCAACCTGCTCCAGAAACGCTGGCAACAACTGCCTGAGACCGCCGTCCGCCGTTTGCAGGCCGGACGATTGCGGCATTATTTGCGTACGGTCGTCCTGCCGTTCTCGGCACATTATCACAACCTGTTCCGCGAACACGGACTTGGGGCAGATTCCATTGGCGCGCTGGAAGACCTGCAAAGAATTCCATTCACGACCAAGGCAGACTTGCAAACCACTCCGGAACGTCCGCAGCGGTTCCGAGATTTCATTTTGATTCCTGACAAAAAAATACTGGCACGCCGGCCGGGCACGATTCTGTGCGCTCTCGCTCATGGCAGGGAGTTTGTGAAACAGAGTTTCGAGGCCGAGTTTCGGCCGATCTTCATGACCGCCACCACGGGCCGAAGCGCGGAGCCAACGCCTTTTTTCTACACGCAACGCGATCTCGACCATCTCGCGACCGCGGCCCGGCGGGTGGTGGAAATTTGCGACGGACAACGCGAAGACAGAATGCTCAACACATTTCCGTTCGCTCCGCATCTGGCGTTCTGGCTGGCGCACTATGCCGGGACGGCGAGCGGGATTCTCACGCTCAGCTCAGGGGGCGGCAAAGTCATGGGAACTGAAGGGAACATTCGCCACCTCCGCAAATTCAAACCGGACACGCTTATCGGCATTCCGACTTTCATCTATCATCTGTTGCATCAAGCAGCAGAAGAAGGCGTTCACTGCGAGAACTTGCGGCGCATCGTGCTGGGCGGCGAGAAAGTGAGCGACGGCTTGCGCCAGAAGCTGCGCGACCTTGCCCGCGAACTCGGCGCCGGGCCCGTGGACGTGCTGGCCACTTACGGTTTCACCGAAGCCAA
>CAZCZP010000232.1:0-6545 GCA_964502895.1 uncultured Bifidobacteriaceae bacterium | reverse complement strand
CGCAACACCTCGACGTAACGCGGCATGATGAGGTCGTCCGACCAGACCCACGTGCAATACTGGCCGCGGGCTTCATAAAGCAACTTTCGCCAAGCGCGAAGCGGACCGGAATTCGTTTCGCTGGTCAGGACGCGGATGCGCGGATCGCGCGCGGCGGCGGCGTTGATGATCTCGCGCGTGGCGTCCTTGCTTTCCTCGTCGTAGATGATGATTTCGAGATCGCGAAAAGTCTGGCGCGTGCACGACTCGATGGTTTCGGCAATCGTGCGGGCGTTGTTGTGAGTGGGAATGAGCAGGCTGACCGAAGGCGAAGAGGACATGGCCGGCGTTACGCGACTTTCTTGCGCGGCGTCAGCAGCGAGTGCGTCTCGTCAATGGTCTGGATCGTCCAGTGCGGAAGCTCGGTTGGAATCTCGCGATGCCACTCGATCAGCAACGGGATGTCGAACAGCAATTCGCATTTCAACATTTCGTATTCGCCACCTTCGATATCAATCTTGATCACGCCCGGCTGGCCGAACTTCTGCAACGCTTCGGCAATGGATAAAGTCGCCACGTCGGGCCCGGTCGGTGGGGCGAGGAAGTCCGGATCCACTGTGCCTTTCATCGGCTTGCCATCCACCGTCAATCCGCAAGGCACGATCACGACGTTGGGCGTGTCTTTGAGATTGTATCCAAGAAACTGCAGCGCGTTAAGATTTGGCTCGAACGCATAGACGCGATGGAAATTGGCTACTCGATAAGCGTGCCGTCCCACGAACGCGCCCACGTCCCAGACCGGTCCGTTCCACTTGGTCTCGCACATGCACTTGAGGACCTTCGGCTCCCAGCCGTCGGGATACAGCAAGGCGTTGCCACGATTCGAGTGAAGCAGCCGGCCGATGCGGTTCTTCGTGAGGCCAAGCCGGATGGTATGAATGAGTGAGCCGATAATCACAATGGCGCGGAGTGTAATCTGCGCTTTTTTGGCGTCAAATCGCAATTCACAAACTTGGTTGAGATTTTGCAAACACGCTGATACGCGCTTGGCTTGCGCGTCATGCACGGTTAGTTTGGCCGCGTGAACGAGAGGCCGGACAATTCCTGAATCGCCGCGATGGAAACTCCCGAGTCATCGCCCAAGCTGCGCATGGCTGCGCCCGAATCCCCCGAGGAACTGGCGCGCCGAGCCGAGCGCGAGCAACGGGCTGCCAACCGGCAGCGCGAAGGCAACCTCGAACAATCCCTCGCTCCCTTTCGAGTTGGTTCGGTCGAGGCGCTCAACGCCGTCCCCCTCACGCGCGGACTCGAAGAGGAAATCACTTACGCAACACCGGCCAAGCTGGCGGAAATGCTCCGGCGCGATGAACTCGACGCCGCGCTGGTCAGTGTCGTGGAAGTTTTGTTCAACGACCGTTACGACGTGCTCGATGAAATTGCGGTAGCGTCGCTCGGCGAAGTGAAAAGCGTCCTGCTCGCCCATCGGCGGCCCATCGAGGAGGCTCAAGAGATTTTCTGCGATCCCGCTTCGTTGACAAGCACGCGGCTGTTGCAGGTGCTGCTGGCAGAACGCGGGCTGAAACCGGAATTCAAACCGCTGCCCGATTACAACTTCGCTTCCGCACCGGATTACCTGATGCTGATTGGCGATCGCGCGCTGGACTTCGTGCTCGGTCCGCACGAGCACGAAATCTGGGATCTGGGCGCGGCGTGGTTCGAACTCACCGGTCTGCCATTCGTGTATGCCGTGTGGGCATTGCGGCGCGGCGTCGAGAACCGCGCGCTACGCCACCAGTTGCGCGAGGCCAGAGATTTCGGCCTCGACACGCTCGATTCGATCATCCGCAACCGCACGGAATACGATTACGATTTCCGGAAGGATTATTTCGGCTGGCACATCCATTACCACCTTGGGTCGGACGAGAAGCGGGGCATCGCGAAATTCATAGAGCTTCTGCGCAAACACGGCCTGGGGCCGGTGTACGAGCCGAAGTTCGTTTTTTGAGTTGCGCGCAGACCAAGTTTTCAACCGAGAATCACTTCGGGCAAATCAATCCAAACTCACTTCGCTCGATCCAGCCCGCGTTCCGGCTCGTGCGAATGAACAAATAATTTCCCCGCTCGCGGACCCAGCGGGCCGGTTCGCCCGCGGCCAGCCTCGTGACGCCTTCCGCCTCGGCAGTCGGCGTCAGCTTGAGCATCGTGTCCTTCTCGAGCACAAAGCCAACGCGCGTCCGGGTGAGCGCGCCGAAGTGCGCAGGAATGCTCAGTAGAAAAATGCCAAGACCCAGCGCGGCGACGGCTTGTTGCCAGGTGGATTTGTGCCAACGCAAAATTCCGGGCAGCGTCATCATTCCGACCACCAGCCACAGGCTGCTGCTCGCGATCCAGGCCCACCAATTTGCCGGCAGCCAGCTTGCGGCAGCTTCGTACCACTTCAGTTCGGGTGAATCGAGTTGGAGTGCTGTGCGCGCGAAACGCAAATTGCTCCGGGTGTTCCTGTCGAAAGGATCAATCCAAAGCGCCTGTTCCCAGGCCAGAATCGCCGGTCCCGACCGCCCGAGTTGCCATTCGGCGTTGCCCAGATTCTGAAGTGTGCCGGAAGCAGGTTCGCGCGCGGCGGCATCGCGAAAAGTCTGCGCGGCCTTCGCAAATTCTCCGGCTTGATAAGCTCGGACTCCAGCCTGGAACTGGTTCGCGGAGTCTGCCGCGGTCGCTTGCACGGTTAGGAAGAACAGCAGGGCGAACATTGGACATCCAACATTCAACTTCCAACAACCAACATCCAAGACTCCAATAGTTCTCGAACTCCGGCCAACGGGAGTGCGAAGTCCGAAGTTCGGTGTTCGGTGTTCTCCCGTCCAGTTCACAACCGAGCCTCCATTTTTTCCAAGACACGTTCCAATTCGGGTTGCAGCGCCAGTAATCCGTCCCCGTCGGTTCCCACCGCCGAAAATGTCGAGGCGTCCGCCACCGTGAAGAAGCGCCGGACGATTTCTCCGATGCGACCCGCGCGATCCGGCTCGTCCAACGACTCCAGCACGTCACGACAAACCAACGCCCGCGGTTCGGCCGGATAGAATGGCGCGCAAGCCACACGCATGGCGCTCACGGCACTGGTTGCGTAACGGAGCTTGTCGCCCGCGCGGATTGCTTGCGCCAGTTCACGACGCTCGCGCCGCAGGGCACGGCGCGCGCGGCGGCGCAAGAGAATGTCGGGGTGTTGTTCGAGATACCGGCGACGCCGGTCCCACGCCCACAACGCAACGAATCCAGCGATGGGCAGGAATTGGACGAGCACGAACCAGCCGCGCTGTTGCAACGGCACAAGGCTGTCAGCGATGCGGCCCGGCGAGGTGGCCAAAGCGCTCAGCGTGAGTTTGGCTTCTTCTTTCGCTGAGGTTCCTGGTTCGGGGATTTCCAACACCGGTTCAGATTCTGCGGTCGTTGCAACACCCGGCGTCACGGTGATCGGCAGGGACGGAATGGTCAGGTCCACATACAATCCGCGTTTCGGGTCGAAGTAGCTGAAAGGGATTGCAGGTGTCGTCTGGCTCCCCGCGGCGAGAGGAGTCAGTTTGTAGGCGACGGAAACGAAAGTTCCTGGCAACAGCGCAACCGTGGCCGGACGGTTTGCGATCGCCGCGCCCGGCCGGGCGTCGGATACGTTCCAGTTTCTCACGATGGGCGGTGTTGGCGGAACGAATCTGGCCAGATGGCCTTCGCCGCGAAAAGTCACGATCAAGTCCACAGCCTCTCCAAGTTGCACCACGTTGGTGGAAAGCTGCGGCGGATCGCAGGTGTAGTCTCCAATGACTCCGGTGAATCCCGGCAACGCGCCCGAGCGCGGCAATGGTCGCACGCTGATTGTGACCGGATCTGAGTCGAGCAACACATTTTGGGACCATTCGCCCGGAATGGTCACCTGACCTTGAATGACAATCGGACCCGCGAAACGATTCCCAATCGTGAAACCTTGTGCCGAAATTTCGAGCTTACCGGCTACAAGCGGCGTGAAGACTGTCTCGAAAACATAAGCGGGCACGCTGCGTCCGCCGGTCATCACCGGCCGGATGACTTGTCGGGCCACGCCCTGGTCCACCAGAAACCCTTCACCGTTCAGCTTCACTTGCTGCAGACCTTGCACAATGTTCGAAGCCGAAGCCGGCATCAGGACTCTCGCGGCCAAAGGTTGCCCCGCATAAGCGTTGGTGTCGGAGAGTTCGAGAATCAAACGTTGCGCCGGAGACGGCACGGCTGCCGAGGCTGCAACAACTTCCAGCTTCGCCTCCGGCACCCTGATCTGGCGGCCATAGACGGCCACGGTGAATTCTGGAATCGTGAACGAACCAACCCCGGAAGCGTGTACGTGATGATTGATGGTGGTCTGGGGTTTGAGTTGTTGGCCCGCGGGTTGGAAGACCTGGCCGCGGGCGCTGAGGCGCAGTTCAAGTTGGTGAGGCGCGGGAATTTCTTCCGGCCACACGATGGACTCATCCAGCGCGTTGAACGTGACCCGGTAGATTGACTTGTCACCGATCCGGACCACGGGCGGATCGAATGAAGAAACCGCCACCACGTTCGAGGCAATCTCGATGGACGGCTGCGTCACCATGAGCTGCGAGAGCGGATCGGTTTGTGGAGCGCGAGTCAACTGGGCGTGAGTGGTTGCGAGTGCGCCGGCCCCCACCAGCAAGACTGACAGCAGCCGGAAACACTTAACACCGAACGCCATGATCGCCTGCCGGGTATTCGGCGTTCGATGTTTGATGTTCGACGTTCGATGTTTCATCACAAAAGCTCCCGCCACATTACCAATCGCGTCCGCGGCGATCCTTCGGCTGGCGTTGCTCGCCCTGACCCATGGGCAGACGCCGCTCGCCGTCCAGTCTGAATCCTTCCAACAACCAGCCTGCCTCTTCCGGCGAAAGACTGATTTCTTCACCCTCCTTCGATGGACCTTCCTTGTCGCCTTCCTTCGGTTGCCAGGGGCGGCCTTCCTCTTCGTCTTCGCCGGCGGCACCCGGCGGCATCATCGGAGCCGGAATCTGTCCGCGAAGCTGCTTCAATTGCTCGCCAAGTTCCTGGCTGCGTTCGCCGATGCCCATGGCGGCCTGCTGCATCTCGCGAATGCTGTCAATCAGCCTGGCGATGGCTTGCTCCACAATTTCCGCATTGTGCTGTGCGTTGGTGTCGCCCGGATTCAGTTCCGCTGCGCTTTGAAAATCTCCGAGGGAACGCTGCCACCGGCGCAATGCCGCGCCGTGAAGCTCAAGCGCCTTGCGCACGGCGTCGTTGGCCACGCGCAATTCCCGGCGTGCGCCGCGCCCGTTCAAATAAGCCGCCACCATTTTCTGCACGTCCTTGCTCTCAAGCGCGTCGGCAGCCTGCTTGATGGCCTGATCGCCGCGCTGGTTCGCGTTGCGTGCGCGCCCGGAGGCCGGTCCGGCCGCAAGGGATTTCTTCAGTTCTTCCACGCCCTGCGCGAATCGGACATGGCCCAGGTTGTAGAGCGAAGCGGATTGCACGCGCTCGTCCTGGCGCGCCAGCGCAGCTTGCAACGACGCTTCCGCTTCGCGCAATTTGCCTTCGCGCAACCGGCGCGTGCCCGCGTTGAAAAAATCTCTGGAGGTCGCCGACGGTTTCTCCTGCGCGGTTGGAGCGTTGGTTCGTGTTGTGGAACTGGAGCTGGCTGCAGACAGGTCTGCGCAGACTACAACAAGCACTGCGATGACCGAACTGAACAGAATTCCCCTCACCCTGACCCTCTCCCACCGGGAGAGGGAACAGCAATCGGCAGAGCCATTTGGTTCGAAAGCAGATCGAATAGCGGCAGCGTCGTGGCCTTCGTGTAACTGGCGAACGGTTCTCCCTCTCCCCGAGGGAGAGGGCCGGGGTGAGGCGGAACGACCTGCCCGCAGCGCGTAGCCCGCTTGCATCAAAATTAAACCTAAGTTACGCATCTTCATCTCATCCGTGCATTCGCCTTCGCGTTCCCAGCAACGATTCCACGACCAGCAATCCTAGCACAATGGCAATGGGAACGTGATAGCGGTCCACCCCCAGCCGCCGCATCGGCGCCGGGCCCGATGTAAAATCCGCGCTGGCCACAACCAGCCGGATTCTTGTCAGACCTTCACCCAACGGCCCAAGCGGATAATAATTACCTTTGGTGATCTCGGCGATCTTGCGCAAGGCAGCTTCATCCAGACGGCTGCGGACCGGTTGGCCGCTGCTGTCCCTCACGAAATCCAGTTGCCCTTGCTCGTTCAAGACCTTGATCTCCGCGCCCGCCTCGGTGCCCACGCCGACGGCAAACACCACCACGCCCTCCTCGGCCAGCGACTCCGCCATGCGTGCGCCGGATTTTTCCAAGTCTTCACCGTCAGTAAGCAGCACTACGACTTTTCGGCGGTCTGCTTTTTCCATTGCGCGAAACGCTTCATCCAGCGCCCGCCCGATGTCCGTGCCGCCAACTGGAATCGTTTTCTCATCCAACGCCCGCAAGGCATCTTCAAAAGCTCCGACGTCGAACGTCAACGGACATTGCAAGAATGCCTGGCCTG
>CAZCZP010000231.1:0-6547 GCA_964502895.1 uncultured Bifidobacteriaceae bacterium | reverse complement strand
GTGAAGTTCAGATTCTGCGCGGCGTTGGTATTGTTCCATTCGTCCGTGACGCGACCGCCTTCGAAAGTCAGGGTCTGAGCACCGGAAATTGCGACTCCCGGGAGCAGGCGAAGCGTCGTTCCGAAGCCAAAGCCCGGCAGAGATTCTTCATAAACCACCGTCGGTGTCAGCAGAGGTGGCGTGCCGTCGTCGAGTTGGAATGCTCCCGCAAGGTCGCGGTAGTTGACACGAAGATTTCCTGTCAGCGTCCCCTGCAACGCAGGTAATACGCGCTCGGTGAATTCCACAACCAGCCCGTTGCCATCCGCCGCGGTGAGGACACGGCGAATGCGCGGCGCGACAGAGTCGGGCGTCTGGATTTCCGGCTGTCCCCAGGCATCGTAAAAGTAGCGTTCAACCAGCGCGCCGTTGGTATCCACCAGCCCAATCACCGAGCCGAGTGCGTCGGTCATCAGGAAATAGCGCCGCAGAATTCCGCCTCCGTCGCGGATGTCCGCAGCGACGGGAACGTCCGTGTCGGCGTAGAAATACCGTGCGCGAAGGTCGGCCGCCGATCCGGAACGGTCATACTCGGCGACAAGCAACTGGCTGTCATAGACGAAGCCGATTGAGTTCGTCCCGCTGATGCCCGGTCCGAGGATTTCCCGGAAGTAATTCAAGCCGTCGTGCTGGTAGTCGTAGTTGATGCTCACGCCATCGTCTCGAACAATCCGTGTGAGTTGCCGCAGGCCGTTATAGGTGAGCGCAGCGTTTACCGGCACCGGAGCGCTTGCGGCAGGTGGGCGGGTGAAGAGCCGGTTGCGCGTCGCGCTGCCCAACTCGTCGGAGGGACGCAACAAACCGTCAATCACGCTGATTTGCAGGAAGCCATCCGGTGTGCCATACAGGCGGGCGAAATTGGTCGGGGCGAGCAAGTCGGGATTGACCTCGGTGACGCCATTGAACACATCGAGTCCGCCGCCGTCGTAACCGTAAGCGCGGCCAAAGAATCCGGGCACCCACGCCCCGCCGACTTCGCCGGGCACAGTGAACCCGGTGTAACCTGCCCGCGAACCGGCGGGGGTAATTTGTGGCCGCACTCCAAAGTCCGCCCGGCGCAGGCGGTGGCCGCTGTCGTAGGTGTAGAAGTCCGCGCGCCCCGCACGGTGTACTGACTGACGCGCGACGATGTTGTCGGTGGCGTCATACTCGTACCGGATCTCGGCCAGTACCCGATTGTTCGCGACGGACGTATAGCGCCGGGCCACGAGCCGCCTGCGCAAGTCGTATTCGTTGTCACATCGCAGGACGTTCGTGCCGAAAATCTGCGAACCGACGAGATTCGCGGCAGAGTACGCGGTGGAAAGCACAATCGCCTCGCCGTTGGCCGTCACAGTGTGCAATCGGCCCGCCGAATCCCTGGCCTCCGCGACGCTCACGGAATCCGGGCTGGGATAATCCAGGCTTGTGCGCGATCCATCTGGCCGGATGCCCGTTACAACTTCATGAATGCGCCCACGGTGTTGAAAAGTCGCCCGGCGCAACGGTCCGAGTTTGTCAAACTCGTAGGTCGCCGTTCCACCCGGGAAAGCCGCACCCACAAGGCGACTGAGCGGATCGCGGGTATAAGTTTCGTTGCGCGTGCCGGTGCTTGCGAACGTAACGGAACGGCTGGTGAGCCGGCCCTGCGCGTCGTAGCCCAGCGCCTCATTACCCCCGGGGATCGTTCTGACGATGGGCTGCCGGTGACGTGCGTCAAAGGCCGTGGCAACGGCAGGCGGACCGGCCCGGAAACTCTGCTGGTTCATCCGCAGGGTGTCATCGAACTGATACCCATGTCCCAATCCCGCGCGATCCTGCACCGAAGCAAGCCGGCGGTGCTCGTCATACGCGTAACGAAACTCGATGCCGTTGGGTTTGATCCGCGACTGAGGCTCGCCCAGTTTGGATGGGTTGAACACGGTCTGCCCGCCGCGCGCATCGGTGATCGAAGCCAGCACATCGTCGAAACGCGGCACGAGCTGCGAAATGATCCCCACGTCGTCCCGCAGCCGGCGAAACTGGTTCAAATCATTGTAGTCCTCGAAATACGTCGTGTAGTTGGTGCCATTCTCTGTGGACTTGATCGTGAGCACATTGCCGTTGTTGTCGTAGCTGTTCTCGACCAAACGAGTGCTATCCTGGACGAATCGGGTCCGGCCTGCACCGTCCAGAGTGAGGGTGGTCACTTCACCGGCGGGGTCGGTCGTGGTTTTGATGAGCCCGTTGAAGGCGTGCCTGTTAGTCGAAATGCCGCTGTTAGAGGTGGCACGCTCCTCGGTTACGCGTCCAATGGCGTCAATCGAGAATTCGCGCCGCGCGATGAGATTCTGTTGCCCGTCTCTGACTGATGTGGAGGCGAGTTCGTCATTGGCGTAGTAGGTATTCTCCACCTCTTCAGTTCCGGATTGTCCCTGCCTGCGCGTGAGGCGCAGCCGATCATAGCCGTCATACTCGAAGCTGTCGATTGCTCCTGAACGTGTTACATCCAGCAGGTTGCCGTTGAGGTCGTAGGTGTAGGTTTCAGAGTAATTTCCTTCGGTGATTTTGTGATGCCGCCCGAGATGATCGAAATCCTCGAACTTGGTGACGGCGCGGGGCCCGCCACCGAGCGGCGTGGGGTGGTGGATTTCCTTAACACGGAACACCGCGTCGGGTACGTAATCGTAACTGAGGTCGCGTTGGCCACCGCCAGTTTCAATGGCGAGTTGGGTTACGTTGGTGAGAAAACCGTTCTGCAAGTAGACGCGGGTTTCGACGAATCGTGTATCCTGTGCATCCAGGCGAACCGAGCGTTGCAGCAGCCGCCCATTCAAATCGTATCCACGCTCTTCCAAACGCTTGCCCGCCTGCTCCATGTGAACCAACTCTTCGCGTTCGTTGTACGTGAGGCTGATAGGCGCGCCTTGAGGTGGAAGAATGCGCGTGGGCAATCCCAGATCGCCATCCCCGGACGGGTGCGGCTCGTAGTCAAAGAATGTCGTGCCGGTGTCTTTCGGCGTCTCACTGATTTTGAATCCTTTGGCTGAATCGTGACCATAAGTGGTTTCAAACCCCTCGATTGTCTTGTGGGTCTCGAGCTGCCCAAAGGAATTGTGCGTGAACACCTCCGAACCACTCACTGGGGAAATGCCCGATCCAGGCTGGTAACTGATGCGGCCGATGTCTTTGCCCGCGGCATTCAGAGCGTAGATGATCAGGTTGCCATTGAAATCCACATGGTTGCCAAAAGGCAGATTGTATTTCGACTCGTAGGCAAACGTCGCCTCGGGAATCGTGGGGCCGGGCCGCGGGCCTTTGTCGCGTTTCATGGCGATGAGGTTTCCGCGCGATCGCAACACCGCGTTGGACACGTCGTAGGTGTAGGCGATGCTGTTCTGCTCGGGCTGGATGATCTTTGACATCAGGCCGTTGGTATATTCGTATTTCACGCTTGCAGCCGGTGCGTTGTAGCCCGCGTAGTTCATTTCCTTGGCCAGGCCATTGGCATCAAAGGAGATCTCCGACACGGCTGAATCGGCGCCCGTCACGATCGTGCGCGCGTTGCCTGAGGCCACCGCCGTCGCCGTATTGGCATGTGCCATCGTCAAACTGACCGGGCCAACCGCACTGTCGCCGGAAGCGACGACCGGGACTTCCGGGTCGCCGCCAAAACTCGTCACCGCAAAGAGCCTCGTGCCGTTGGGCGAAGCGGCCACAACGCCGGACATGTCGTTTGCCTGTTCCTTGCGAACGGCCGGCTGGATGTATTCGGTGCGGGCGCGTCCGGTTTCACCCCCCGCGAACGTCGTGACCACATTGATTCCTTCGCGCACAGAGAGTTCGCGGCATGGCGTATAATCGAACAACAGATCGCGCCCGGTGTAGTCTTTGAGCCGGCCAATTTTCCCGAGCTTGTGCAGTTCTTGCGACGGAGTGATCCGGTCCAGCGTCGTATCTACGACTTCCTCGGCCGTTCGCCAGTAGCCGATCTCCAGATAACGCGGCACGGTCACGGAACGATCCGTGATCCGGACAAGTTCGCCGCGCTCGTTGTAGGACAGCTCGTGGTAATTGTCCGTGTAACGGTCGTAAATGCGATCCAGCCTTCCGCTCGAGTGATACCAATACTGAGTGCCGTCGGATTCGAGACGCGCAAAACGCCCATCGGTGAATCGCGCGATGAAATCGAACCGACCCTCCGGGGGCAGGTAATATCCCGTAGCGGTGCTGATCCAGCCCAACTCACTGCCCGCAATCAACGGATCGGTATCAATGCCCGCCGGCGGATTCGTCCCCGCAAATTGGTACACCAAAGTGCGTCCGTCACCCGGATGGAACAGCACGTCGTTTCGCCGGCCGATTTCATTCCGCACCCCGCGAACAATCAGCGGCACTCCCGAGTTGGTGTCCACAAACACGCTCTTAATCTCCACGAGGCGCTGGTTGTAGTTGAAATCCCAGCCGCGACCGAACGGTCCTTCGTAAAGGTCCTGTGCGCCAGCGTGACGGTGGAAAGTGATGGGCATCCGGCGCGAGGGCAGCACCATGTCCACTGTATCAAGCCGCAATTCGCTGTTGTGTGCGCTTACTGTTCCGAAGGTGTTCGGCACGACCGCGTGCCCTGTCACGGGCGGTGGGTTCGGGCCCATGATGTAATCAGCCGGCAGGGTTTCGGCGGTCACGAATACACCCGGCCTGACAATTTTTCGCGCGGCATCCACAGTACAAGCATAACTGCCGATCGCGTTCAACTCCGCCACCGTCGTGTCGAACGAAGCGCGCAGGAAATGTCCGCTCCAGAGAATCTCGCGGTCCAAGTTGCCCCGCAGCGAGATTAACTCACCCTTGGTAATGCTCTCGTAAGTCAGCGCGAACGGTTTGGAGAGGTAGTAATTGTAGTAAGGACTGTGCTTGTCGTTGGAAAGCCGCCAGGCCGTGAGCGGTCGAATGGGCGCGTCGCAATCGGTGCGTGGCGTCTGTCCGAGCGCCGTCAGAGTCGTGTCCGCCGCCGCCCTTACCGGTGGGAAACCTGACCCTTTGTTTCGGTAGGGATGCCCGTGATCGTTCAGGCTCTCCAACAGAACATCAATCACACGATTATTGTTCACGTCGCCGCCGGGTGCGCGAATCAGAACGTAGTAATGCACCGCGGGCGATGGCGGCACGAGCGTGGATACGGCCACATTGGGGATGTCCTGAAATCGCGCTGGACCGAGCGCATCGAGTACCACACGGCGGTTCAGCAAATCACGCACGACCGCGTCCTGGCCGACCACTCCTGCGGGGTTGAACGGCGCGTCATCCGGAAACGCGACGAATTCCAATCGTGGCGGCGTTTGCACCAGCCGGCTTTTGGTGCCGAGACTTTCCGCCACGACGCCGTAATCTTCGTGCCCGAAACTGAAGGCGCCACTGCCTACCGTGGCGAGGCGTGTAAGAATCGCGGGATGGCGCACGCCTTCCGCGGCCGGTTCGCCCAGCCGGTTCGGATCCACGACCAACACATTTTCTGAGCCGGCGATCAGCAGCACGCCATCAGCGCGCAACTGCACCGACTGCACCAACCCATCCTGCGCCTCCAGCGGAATGGTGGTCAGCCGCGTGGGCAGGGTTGGGTCGGTAATGTCCAGCACTTCGAGCGTCGCCGCGACTGAATTGCTGTTCACGGACACGAACGCGAGATTGAACGCGCGCGGCGGCGCGTTGGAAACGGAGAGCACGACGCCAAACAAGTTGAACAACCGTTTGGGATCGAAATTCACAAAATCAAACGACGCCTGGGTGCGCGGCAGCGTCAGGTTCCCATAAAACAGGGTGCGGTAACACGGAGCGAGGTTGGTGCTGGTCGGTTGACCGATGAGATTCTTCGTCACGCCGCTGCCCAACACCACGCCGACGTAGCCGGAGTCGAAGTCATAATTGAAATCGCGGATGCGTTGCGTGGTATCGGTGGTGGCAAATGAAAACACCTTGCCGGAAAAATCCGGGCTGCCCCCGTCGGGAGCTGGCAATTCTTCTCCCGCATCCACATAATCACCGTCGCCATTCAGGTCGGCGCCCGGCGATCCTGCCGACGCGTTGAATTCCTGCGCGGTCATGAACTCCGCGAGAATCATGGTCTGCAAGTTGATAATGCCGACGGCCTGCAAGTTGTCGGCGTTCTCCAGATAGCTGAGCATCGGTGGCGACCAACGCAAACGGGGAATGACGGTCGTGGGCGACAACGTGACCTGGCGGGTGACCAGGTTCGCAACTGAGGTAGGCTGGCTGATATCGAAGATACGGATGAACTGGCCGCCGCCCACAAAATTCCTGCCGTCAAAAGACGCGCCGATGTTGCCGAAACTAACGGCCAGCAGGTCCTTGGTTTCCACGGCGCCATCGGCACGACGTTTGAACGAATAGGCGGGTATCAACGCCAGATCGCGGGGTGTTCCCGGGATAATGTGCGTACCGGCTGGCAGAGGATTGGCGGGGTCACTGACATCGAAGACCCGCAACAATCCGTCGCCGTTTCCGGCAATCCGGTCGAGAACGAATGCGTACG
>CAZCZP010000230.1:0-6552 GCA_964502895.1 uncultured Bifidobacteriaceae bacterium | reverse complement strand
ACATGCTGCGCAGTGGAATCAACAGCGTCAGCACCATGCCAAAACCGGAGAACACCGCGCCCGCGACGAAATAAGGCGGAAAGATGGTCGTATGCCATCCGGGCAGTTGCGACACCGCGAAATCCAATGACACGATGGAATGCACGGACAACACGAGCGGCGTCGAAAGGCCGGCCAGAATCAGGTAGGCCTTTTCATAATTGCTCCAGTTGCGATTCGAGCCGGTCCAGCCCAGTGCGAAGAGGCCATAGACAAATTGCTTGATCTTCGTTTTCGCGCGATCACGCATCGTAGCGAGGTCCGGCACCAATCCGACGTACCAGAACAACACCGACACGGTGAAATACGTCGAGACGGCGAACACGTCCCACATCAACGGTGAGCGGAATTGCGGCCACAGGGCGTTCGACGTGGGAATGGGAAACAAAAACCAGTCATACCACACACGCCCGACGTGCATCGCCGGGAAAATGCCGGCGCACATGACGGCGAAAATGGTCATTGCTTCGGAAGCACGGTTGACGGCGGTGCGCCAGCGCTGGCGCAGCAGGAAAAGAATCGCCGAAATCAGCGTGCCCGCGTGGCCGATACCGATCCACCAGACGAAATTGATGATGTCCCAGCCCCACATCGTGGGGTGATGATTTCCCCACACGGCCACGCCGGTGGAAATCTGGTACAACAACATCGCGCCCAGCAGGCACATCAACGAAAAGCTGGGAATGAACGCGGCCCACCACCATTTCGGCGCCTTGCCCTCGGTGATCGCAGAGACGCGGTCGGAAATCCACCCGAAGCTGCGGTTGTTCTGCACCAGCGGGACGCGCTGCAATTCAGACGGCGGCACGGGCACCTTGATCTGAGAAACCGCGTCAGCCATTAGTGCGCTCCTTTCTCAGAATGATGTTCGCCTGCCGCAGGCGCGTGATGAACTTCAAATGGATCGCCCTCGATGTGCATTTTCTCTGAGTATTCCTGGAGGGTGAATGGATGTTCCTGAAAATCGGGCATGGCTCGGTTTGGATTCCGCACGCGCGCCAGGTAGGTAAGGCGCGGTTTGGTTGCCAGAAAATCGAGCACCGAATAATCCCGCTGCTGTTGCTTGAGCTGCGAAACGCGGCTCTCCGGGTCGGCAACGTTGCCAAACACAATCGCCTCCGCCGGACACGCCTGCTGGCACGCGGTCTTGATCGTGCCGTCCGCCACCACCACGTCGCCGGACGCGCCAGCCTTGACCTTTTGCGCAATCTTCGCGCCTTCGATGCGCTGCACGCAGAACGTGCATTTTTCCATCACGCCCCTCATGCGCACCGTCACGTCGGGATTCTTGAGCATGCGGATCAAATCCCACTCGTCCTCCTCACGCATGCCGCTGTTCGGGTCTTTCCACCAGCGGGCCAGGTCCCACTCGCCACCCGTCTTGTGGAGCAACGGCGTGGCATAGAACGGACCTTTGAGTTCGCTCAACGGACGTTTGTTGTAATCAAGATAGTTGAACCGGCGAACTTTGTAGGGGCAGTTGTTCGAGCAATACCGCGTGCCGACGCAACGATTATAGACCATCACGTTCAAGCCTTCATGGTCGTGAACTGTCGCGTTCACCGGGCAAACGCTTTCGCAGGGCGCAGCCTCGCAATGCTGGCAAAGCATCGGTTGATTCACCGCCTGCACGTCGTCAATCCATTCCGCGAATTGCTGCTTCTCATCCTTGCTGAAAACATCCGTCCAATCCGGCCGCTTCTTCGGATCAGCGGAGAAATACCGGTCAATGCGCATCCAGTGCAGTTCGCGTCCCCGCTGCACCTGATCTTTGCCGACAATCGGAATATTGTTTTCGCTCTGACAAGCAATCACGCACGTGCCGCAACCTACGCACGAATTCAAATCAATGGACATGCCCCACTGGTGATGTGCCTTCTTCATCTCCTCGGCCAGAGGATTGGGATACATCGGCCCGTAAGGTGTTCCGTCTGGCTTGACCGGATCGGGCGCGTTCATCTTCCGCGCAAAATCGGGATGCTCCTTGAATTGCTCCAGGTTCGCCTCGCGCACAATCGCACGGCCTTCCATGGACCAATGGCTTTGCGTGCAGGAAATCGGATACGTCTCGCCAGTCTTGCGCACCGTCGCGCCGCTGGCGATGTAACCGCTCGTGGTAGTGCGCAAGGGATAAAAGTCAAAACCTACAGCATGCCCAACCCGGCCAACCTTGGTGCGTCCATAACCCAGCGCGAGGCCCAGGGAAAAATCCGCCATGCCCGGCTGCGTCCAGATGGCACCTTCAACTTTGCGGCCATTCAACGTGACTTCGACGATGTCGTTGTTTTCCACGCCAAGTTCGCGTGCGGTGGTGCGACTGACCAACACCGCGTTGTCCCAAGTGATTTTCGTGATCGGGTCGGGAAATTCCTGGAGCCAGCCGTTGTTGGCGTAACGGCCGTCGTCCAAGCTGTAATCGCGGTGAAGGACGACCTCGAGACTTTCCTTGGACGGCGTCGCGGGTTTCGCTTCGGCAACCGCGCGAGCGACGGCCGCACTGTTCAACGAAGCGCTTGAAGGCTTGGCGTCGCTTCCGGGCAGGAAACCGTCGTGCAAGAATTTTTTCCAGGCTTCTTCCCCACCTTTGCTGAAGCTGTCGAAAGTCTCGCGGACAATTTCACGCGAACTGGTTACTGCCGATCCTGCGAGCCGTGCGAGAAATTCCAGTTCCGACAAGCCGCCAAACAGCGGCGTCACGAGCGGTTGAACCGGCACGTAGGTGCCGTCGCTCGTCAGCGCATCGCCCCACGATTCCAAGTAATGCGCGAGCGGGAAATGCCAGTCGCAATTCGCAGCCGTTTCGTCTTCCGCATAGCCGAGCCGCACTACTGTCTTGGCCTTGCGTTGCGTGTTCGCCCAATCGAGATCAGATGGGGCATTATAAACCGGATTGCCGCCGAGCATTACCAGCGTGTCCACCTGGCCCGCGTTGAGCGCCTGAGCCAGTTCAGAAATGGTGACTTCTTGCGCGTTGAGCGACGGAAGCAACTGCACGGTTTTGCCAACGTTGCCCAGCGCCGCGTTGATCGCATGCGCGATCAAGTGAACCGCCGTCGGCTGTCCATAACCGGCAACCACGAGCGCCGCACCGGGGTTGGCCAACAAATCCTTCGCACACTCGGAAATCCACTTCGCATCCACGCCCGCCGGTGCTACGATGCCGCTCAAGCTCACGCCACACTCGGCGGCGACGGCGGCGGCAACTTGCATCACCGCGCCAGCCGGCAAGCGCAAGCGATGGTCCGCATTGACGCCTGTGAGTGTGAACAGCGATTCCACCGCATAAAGCCGGTTCATAGGATCCCCCGGCTTCGCAATTTTCCTGCCCTTCGCGAACCGGCGGATGTTGTTGTGCGCGTCTTCTTCCGCGCCGATGAAATCGCAGTCGAGCGACAGAATTACTTTGGCCTCTTCGTAGCGATACACCGGCCGCACCGGTTTGCCGAATGCGATTGTGGCAGCTCTTTCATGTATGGCGTGATCAATCGCATCGTAGGAAAACCAGCGTGCCTTCGGAAATTTCTGACGCATCGAATCCTGCAATCGCCGGCGTGAAGGCGAAGTGCCGGGCTCCAACAGAAAGCTGAATCCTTCGCCGCCGGTTTGCTGAAGCTTTGCCGCGAGTTCACCCAAAAAGCCCAGCGCCGCTTCATTGCCGACAGTCTGCAATTTGCCCGTGCCATCCCGCTTGGCGAAACGCGTGGCGCGGTCCGGGTCGTAGAGATTCAGAATCGAAGCCTGCGCGTAGCGATCCGTGCCACCGTTGCCGTTAGGATAAAGCGGGTTGCCCTCGATTTTGATGGGCCGGCCCTCGTGCGATTTGACCACGAGCGGAATCGCGCCCGCGCGCGTGGGCATGGCGGTGGCAAAATACTGCGGCTGGCCGTGAATGTAATTCTCCGCCGCCTTGCCGAAGGGCAGGATTTTTTCCTCGGGCTTCCGGCAGCCGGTGGACAAACCCAATCCCGCCAGCATGAACGAGGCGGACATGATTTTGACAAAGTGCCGCCGTGAAACGGGGTCGGTGAATTCGCTCGCGCCCTCGGGAAATTCGCGCTCAAGCCATTGCTTGAACTCGGGCGTTCCCTCCACCTGGTCGAGGCTGCGCCAATATTGGCGGCCCGTTGCTGGCGTGGTGTCTTTGGGAGGAGTCGTTTTCATCTATGACAAGCCGAGCAATTCTGCAGGGATTCAACGCGCCAATGTTCGACCAATTTCTTGCCTTCAGATTTCCGCCATTGCGCCGCGACGTTCGGGTCGGGGCTGGGCGTCCAGTTCAAATCAGTAATCTTGTCGAGGGGCCGGATTTTCGCCGCGGGGTCCCGATGGCAATCCAGACAGAACGACATGCTTAACGGCTTGGCGTGTTGGACTTCCTCCATCTTGTCAATCTGGCCGTGGCATTCCACGCAACTGATGCCGCGATTCACATGAACCGAGTGGTTGAAATAAACGTAATCCGGAGTCTTATGAATCTGCACCCAGGGAATCGGCTTCCCGGAGGCGGCGCTTTCACGAACGAGCGCCAGGCGCGGGTCGTCCTTGAGCACCTGATTGTGGCAGTTCATGCAGGTGGAACTGGCCGGGATGTTCGAGAACCAGGATTTTTCCACCGCACTGTGGCAATACCGGCAATCCATCCCGAGCTGATCCACATGCGTGGCGTGCGAGAAGGAAACCGGCTGGATGGGTTGGTAGCCGACGCGCGTGTATTTGGGAGTAAAGTAGTACCAGACGCCTGCCGTCACGGCAGTGGCCGTCAGCGCGCCGCCGATGATAATCATCAAGGGCAGCCGATTGGTCCACTTCGGAAATATCGCTGACATCTTAAATCGCTGTTAAACCGCTGAGCTTGAGCGCGAATTCTTCTGAGCCCGGCGCGCGCTCCAGCAACGAAGGTCTGGATTGTTGAGAATAAACGTCTAGCGTCAACGGTTTTTTGCGCCAGCCGCCATTAGTTCCACCGTCTCCAATCCCGAACCAACCACATCCAGTCTTCTCACCGACAAAAAATGTTTAGTCCCGCACCTGCGGGACGGCAAGCAACTTTGTGAAAAGTTTCACGATTTAGGACAACTTAATGATGGAGATAAGCGGGACACCGCTCGCAAGAACGCCCGCCCGCAAAACTCTATTCTGTGGTTCACGGCGAGGAGTAGGTTGAACAAGGGTTTCGAGAAGGGATCACGAACGCTTTGCCGCAATCGGATTGGCCTCACTTTCATCGCTGAGGCGCTTGCGCCTTTCCACAAGATTCAACAGTGGGCCGGCCATGAAGGTCGTCGCCAGCGCCATCAGGACCATCATCGTGAAGATTTGGGGCGGGAGGATGCCCAGATCATAGCCAATGTTCAGCGCGATCAGTTCCACGAGGCCGCGCGTGTTCATCAGCGCGCCCAGCGCGAACGATTCGCGCCAGTTCATTCCCAGAAATCGCGCCGCGGCCATGCACCCGCCGAGTTTGCCCAGCATGGCAATGGCGATGATGCCCGCGCAAACGAGCCAGCTTGAAACATCGTTTAACAAGCCCAGATGAGTTCGCAATCCGCTGTAGGCAAAAAACAGCGGCAACAGAAAGGCGCTGCTGAAATTCTCCAACTGTAACGTCAGGCCATCCCGAAACTTTTTGTTGGGCGGCATGATGGCCCCGGCGAGGAACGCCCCGAACAACGCGTGGATACCCATGACCTCCGTCAGCAAAGCCGACATCGTCATGAAAATCAGCGCCGCGGCTAACGCGTTGCGAGTGGGAGGTTGTGCGGGGTCCGCATCGAACCAGCGGGCCAGACGTGGCCGCACCACCAGCAACATCATTGCGATGAACACTGCCACCAAACCGAGATTTAGCACTGTCGAAGCGAGGCCCGTCGCTCGGGCAAGAGCTACGACCACGGCCAGCATCGCCCAAGCCGTGGCGTCATCCACCGCAGCGCAGGCAATCGCCAAGCCCCCGAGAGGGGACGCGGTCATGCGGCGATCCTTGAGAATCCGGGCCAGCACGGGGAACGCCGTAATGCTCATCGCCGTGCCCATGAACAAGGCGAACGTCGTAAACGGCGTGCCTGGCGCGCCGAAAGCCGGATGCAGCCAGACCGAAACCGAGAAACCCAGCAGAAAGGGGACGACAATGCCGACATTGCTGATGACCACGGCGACGCGCGCTTTTTGCCGCAGATGCATCGGATCCAATTCCAAGCCCACCACAAACATAAAAACGCAGACGCCGATCTGGCTGATCAATTGCAAAGCCCCGAGCGATTCCTTTGGAAAAATGAATGCGGCCGCTTCCGGCCACACCCAGCCGAGCAACGACGGCCCGAGCAGGATGCCCGCCGTAATTTCTCCGATGACCGGCGGCTGGCCGCACCGCGCAAATAACGAGCCGACCGCGCGAGTTGCCAGAATGACGACAATGAATTGAAGCAGCAATCGCGCAAGCGGACTGTTGAAATTCTCAAGCAAGGCGTTCATGGATGTGATTCGGCCAATTGCCGTTTGTCTGCCAGACTCAGC
>CAZCZP010000229.1:4110-6559 GCA_964502895.1 uncultured Bifidobacteriaceae bacterium | reverse complement strand
TCGCCCGGCAGCACGACCACGCAGGCGCTCAAGATTCAATTCAGCCGTTCGGGGAAAGTCTGCGCCTGGCACGCTGAGGCCGGTTCGTTGCTGGAACTGGCGGAGAAAAGCGGCGTGAACATTGACTCGGGCTGCCGCGCCGGCAATTGCGGCACGTGCGCCGTGGCGATCAAATCCGGAGAAGTGAAATACCTTCATGAACCGGGCGCGGATGTCGAAGCCGGCTCATGCCTCACCTGCATCGCCGTGCCGAAGACCGCGCTGGTGCTGGATGCGTAGCCCAGCGGGTCGGAGCTGGCGCGCTACTTTGAGGTTGCAATCTCGCGCACCGAGGATTCCCGATGATACTGATGGCACAGCAAGCAATCGTTCCGGACTTTTTTCTCCGCATGACAGCTTGTGCAATTCGCCAGTGCGATTGATTTGAAATTGCTCACGCCCGTCGTCGTGGTGAAATCCTTGAACTGACCCTCGAAGTCGGCCTGCGGATTTAGTGCGTGACAATCATTGCATCGCGTCAAGCCCAGGTGCGCGCCGTGGGAGAATTTTGTGTGCTCCCGCAACTGGCCGCCGCGGTAGTGCCAGGCGACTTTCGGTTCGGCTTGCGACGCAGTCTCACTAATGGCGTGGCACTTCACGCAGCGTCCGACACCGGTTCGCTGATGCGCGACTTCATTGCGAAAATCGGCGGCGCGTTTCGCATCACTTGCGCTTGTTGCGTGAGAAGCCGCGATCAAAGAAAACTCCAGCCACGCGCGAGCCGCAGCATCCGCGTGCCTGGCGGGCTTGTATCGTAATTCCGGAAGCAGATCTTCCAGCCAATACCAGCCGCTCTGTACTTTAAGCGCGGGCGGTTCAACTTTTTCTCCTTTTAGCCAGAGTTGCGCCGGACGTGCCACCAATTCTGGACTCAATCCTTCAACCAGAGCAGCGCTCGCATTTGTGCCGGCCGGCTTCTTCAACTCACTCGCAAGTGATTCAACACCCACCGTTGCCGCTGCGGTCATGAATTGCTGCAAAGCGGTTCCATAGTTCGTAGTTCCCGCGCGTTGGAAGAACCACGCCATGAACGTCGTGGCGTCATCGGGCCCAAGTTTCGTTGGATCGGCTGGTTTTTCGGGCAGGCGCAACAAAACAAGTTCGGTCTGCGGAATCTGTTCTTCGTGACAACGCGCGCAGGCGGCGTCAAAGCCGGCGGTGCGGATATTTCGTTCACCGGGCGATGCGGCATGACACTCCGTGCAAGTCTGCTGCGCGCGCACCGCATGCTCGGGCTGCTTGAAATACTCCAGCAGATGCTTCGCGTGGTTGAACCTGATGCCGGGCCGCGCCGAGTGTGGAAAATCTACAGCGAATGCCGAGTGTCCCTTGTCGAAGCGCTTGAACTGCACCGTGTGGCAGGTGTGACATTGCGCGTCGGTGATCGTGGTCAGATTCGCGTTTGCGCCTTGATGCTCCGTGTGACACTGGCGGCAATCGGTTTCGCGCGCCCTCGGATTGGTGTCAAAAATCTCGTTATGCGGTTGGTGGGCAAAGCCGCCAAACTTGTGGCACGTGGAACACTGCGCGTTCATGTCCGTGTGGCTGAACGCCGCCTTCACCCACCTTCCCAGGCCGGCGCCGTGCGCCGGATGACACGCAGCACATCCTTGCTCAGTTGTGAAGTTCGCGTGCTTGGCGGATAGCGGGCCGGGATCAACCGCCAGCGGCTTCGATTTCGCGCCGCGCCCAAAATGGAATCCTCCCGCGATCAACAACGACACGAACGCGCAGAGTTGCCACGTTATCCGGCCGCGCCGGGCGCGCAACGTGAGCCGCGGCACGCACGGCGGCAGTGCATCTTTTTCGCTGGAGCAATTCGTGTCGCCGCATTTGCCGTCCGCTGTGGGCCCGGCGGCGCAGGGTTTGCCCCAACTCGCGCCGCGTCCGCAGCGATAACGCTGATGTGGGCGCTCGTAGCTGTCGCCGCCGGATTTGGTTTTGTCGCTCGGCTGGCTCACAACGAGTAGATGTGGACGAGGAGGAGGTGCCAGACTACGAGAAGCACGACGACCGCCGTCAACGGCACGTGCAACAGCAACCAGCGTTTCATCAGCGTTTGTGCGGCGTAATGAAAGTCCACCTCGGTCTTGCGCTCGGCGAGCAGTGTCAGGAGGTCCAGAAAATCGCGCTCGGCTTCGTTCAGGTAAAGGCGCACGGCATCGCATTGCTGCCGATACCAGGCGCGCGCCTTCTTGCCGCCGAAAAAGGCGTGATTGGCGAAGAAGCGCGGCTGGCGGAAGAACCAGTGCAGTGTTTCGAGATAATGCCGGGCCAGCGTGTCGCTGCCGGTTTCGCGAGTGCAATTCATCACGAGCGACTCGGCCTTCTCCCGCAATTGCGCGACTTCGGCGGGAATGCGCTCATAAATGACCTCGACTTGCGTGTCGCTGAGTTGGCGCGGATACAC
>CAZCZP010000229.1:0-4010 GCA_964502895.1 uncultured Bifidobacteriaceae bacterium | reverse complement strand
CCCTCTCCCATCGGATGGGAGAGGGGAACAGCAACGGTTGCCGCCCTCATCTTTCGAACGACGTGACAATAAATCTCCCGCTCCCCTACAGAAGCGGAGGGAGCCGGGGTGAGGGGACATTCCAGTTGATTCACTTGCGACGTTTCTCAAACACGTTCAATTCCCGGAAATCCACGCGTTGCAACGCATCGTGCGGGCAGGCGCGAACACAGGCGGGGCCGCCGAGTTGGCCGGCGCAGAGATCGCACTTGGTCGCTTTCAGGATCGGTTTTTGATCGCGAGGGTCAATCAACGCGTGGCCGGCGGGGTCGTGGATGCCGACCATCACGATGTTGTCGTACGGACAGGAGTTTGCGCAGGTGCTGCAACCGATGCAGGTCTGATCATTGATGACAACCGTGCCGCCTTCTTCGCTGCGATGAATGGCGCCGGTCGGACATCCGATCATGCACACGGGGTCGGCGCAGTGCATGCAGGCATTCGTCACCATCCAATGATCGAAAGTTTTACCATGACGGATGAAACGCGGGTTCCCGTCGTGCGTGGAGGCGCAGGCACGGACGCAATCGTCGCAGCGCGTGCAACGGTCCAGGTCAATGAGCATTGCTTGCGTGCCGTTGATGAATCGTTCGTCCACGAGCCATTCAAGCAAGGCGTCCTGCGCCAGCGGCCGGGCAGCCGCAATGGCGGCGCGTCGCGGGGGCGCGGAGATTTTTTTGAAAACAAATTTCTCCAAGACGTCGGTTGGCACGCGAAGCACGTCCACGTAGCCGACCGCGGAGAGCGTCGTTTCCAGCGAACACGGCTGGCCCGTGCGCCAGGCATCGTACAGTTCCACCAGCCCGAACTGGTCACCCGCGCCCAGATATGTGAGCGTGCGACGGCCGTTGCCCAGCTTGGCGCTCACGCGCGCGAAACCGGCCCGCACCAGCAGCAAACCATCGGGGTGATTGCCTTCGGTCGCGATGATTGGCTCGTGTTCAGCCCCACGTTCCCCTTGGAGCCGCTGGTAGGAAACGTGCCAGTCAAACGCTCCGTAGGTCTCGAACAGCGTATGCTCGGCGAGTTGAGCAAGCGTGGATTCATCAAGGCCGGCGAAGAGCGGCGTGGCCTGCAAATGTATCAGAAGCGCGTTCGCGCGGTAACGCTCGTCAATCATCCGCCGCCAACCTTCGTCGAAACGGCGGATTTCGCGCAAGCCCTGCCAGCGGATTTCCAGCAACTCGGTATCGGTTTCGGCAAACATCGTGGCCGTGCGCGGCACGCGTCCCAACGCGGCGAGTTCGCCGAACAGCGCGCCGGTTTCGAGCACCGCCGTTTTGTGGCGGTCCAAAATGGCGGGCACATCTTGCAGGAAGACGCGATGTTCGGTGGCACCTTCACCCTTTCGGAAAAAATCCGTTGCCTCGGAGGCCTCGGCCACGGTGCGAACTTCCGGCACACGCCGGTTTTTCCAGAGTTGCGCGAGCGAACGCCACCAGCCTTTTCGGCGCACTTCCTGACGCCCAAGCGCCTCGCGCGGCAAGCCGGGGGGAAGCACGACGCGGACTTTTCCCGACAGGATCAGAAACGCAGAATTGCCGTAGTCCCCTTCGCGGACGATGAGGTCGCCCGGTTGGCAACGAACGATGCGGGCATCGTTGCGCAGGATTTCGTGGAGCGGCAGACGTGCGGGAAAACGGTCGGAGCGAATCGCGGCGATTTCGGGTTGGGTGAGCAGACGCGCCACGTCCGCCTCCGTCATCTCCGGCCCGAAGGGTTGGTCCCAGCGTTGAGGCCGGGTGATGGGCGTGGAAGTATCAGTGGCTGCCATCGCGCGGTTCTGTCATTAGCACCGGGCTTCAGCCCGGTGGCTCGATCAGGTCTAATGCAAAGCCGTTTTTAACGGCTTTGTTCTTTTCGGAAAAGAAAAGAATCAATCTCAACCTCGAATCCGTTGAAACGGTTCTCAACTCAGGGACCACCGCACCCGGCTGAAGCGCGATGTTAATGGGAGATTATCGCGCAACCCTCGCATCAATGTTAACTCATTTGTATTCCTCGGGCTTCGGCAGCAGCGCTTTGACCTCGGCGATCAAATCCTTGTCCGTTATAGCGGTGACGAGTTTGCGGGCGTTCTCTTCCGTCGGCGCGGACACGAGCGCAGCCGCTTCGGGCACACTCTTGACGGCGTTCAACACATCCGTGGCGCTCTTGATCTGCTTTTGTAGCGCGTCCTTGTAAGCAGCGTGGTCCGATTTGCTCAGCGACGCGGTAGCAGTGACGAGCATCGCCGCGCGGCCCGTGACAAACATGCGGGCCAGTTCTGCCGAGGTCATCTCGGCATTCACGTCCACTTTCGGCGGATAAAAACGATGGCGCACCGTCCCCTGCGAATACTTCACCAGTTCGTAGTCGGCGTTGATGGGATGGCCGGCCTCCAGCATTTTTCCAATGGTCGCGCCGTCCACGCCGGAGCGCGCGAGGCTGTGGCAGGCGAGGCAGTTCGCCGCGAGATCATAAAAAGTGTCGGGCCGCCGCATTCCGGCTTCGACGCTTTTCTTGATGCGCTCGGTCTTGTGCGCGGCGGGTTCGGCTTCGCGCGTCACGCCCGTGCCGCCGTAGTCGTTGTGAACCTTGACCCAACCGGAGGCCGCGCCGTGACAACTCTCGCAGGAGACGCTCGACTTGGCCGTAGGGGTGGCAGCTTCATCGGCCTGTTCCAAAGTGTAATGGCACTGCACGCAGAGTGTGTTCTTGCGCGGGTTGCTGTCACCGCCGGCGGCGGCGAGAATTTCCTTCACCTTCGGCGCCTTGTGAAGTTCACGGAAGCTCTTGGCGTGCTTGGTGTTTTCCCAGACAGTGAATTCAGCTTTGTGACACTCCTGGCAGGCCTGGGGGCCGACGTAATGCGGGGCCGCCTTCACGGCAAACGGAAAGGCGCACATTGTGAGCGCGAGAATGGTTGGCTTGATGAAGTTTGTATTCATGGGCGATGGCTGTTCGTAACAACGGCGTGATACAAAGGCAATGGAATTGTTAAAGCAGCCGCCGGGCCAAGAAAAAAGGCGAGGCCGGTTGCCCGGCCTCGCCATTTGTTTTTCGATTCCTCCGAACGGGGACTAGTGCATTAGTAGTCGCCCATTTCGCCGCCCATACCTGGACCATGTCCGGCCGGGGTCTTCTTTTCCTTCTCAGGAATCTCGGTAATGAGACATTCCGTGGTCAGGAGCAGACCAGCGATGGACGCGGCGTTTTGCAGCGCGGTGCGCGTGACCTTCTTGGGATCAACCACGCCTGCTTTCACGAGGTCTTCATAATCGCCGGTGGCGACGTTGTAACCGTCGTTGCCCTTGCGCTTCTTGACTTCCTCGACGACCACCGAGCCTTCGACGCCCGCGTTGTTGGCGAGTTCGCGCAACGGACTCTCGATGGCGCGCTTGACGATGTCCACGCCGATCTTCTCGTCGTCGTTCGAGCCTTTGACGCCTTCAATCGCCGTCAGACAGCGCAGCAACGCCACGCCACCGCCAGGAACGATGCCTTCCTCGACAGCCGCGCGGGTCGCGTGCAACGCGTCTTCGACGCGCGCCTTCTTTTCCTTCATCTCGGTTTCGGTGGCGGCACCGACGTTGATGACAGCCACACCGCCGGCGAGCTTCGCCAGACGTTCCTGCAGCTTCTCGCGGTCGTAGTCGCTGGTGGTCTCCTCGATCTGACGGCGGATTTGATTCACGCGGCCCTGGATCTCGGAGCTCTTGCCATTGCCTTCGACAATGGTGGTGTTTTCCTTGTCCACCACGATGCTCTTGGCGCGACCGAGGTCATTCAACTCGATGTTTTCGAGCTTGATGCCGAGGTCTTCGGTGATGCACTTGCCACCGGTCAAAATGGCAATGTCTTCGAGCATGGCCTTGCGGCGATCGCCGAAGCCAGGCGCTTTCACGGCGGCGATGTTCAGCGTGCCGCGCAGTTTGTTCACCACGAGCGTGGCGAGGGCTTCACCTTCGACTTCTTCCGCGATGATCAAC
>CAZCZP010000228.1:0-6582 GCA_964502895.1 uncultured Bifidobacteriaceae bacterium | reverse complement strand
GTAAACGGCGAGGTCATGGTCCAGCAGCAACCGGAGCAGTTCAAATTTTTTGCCCGTCCACGGATGCACCGGTGACCAAAACAAACCGTGATGCGCGATCAACAAATCTGCCTCGGCCTCGATGGCGAGTTTGACCGTCGCAAGGCTCGCGTCCACGGCGGCGGCGATGCGCGTCACGTTCCCGGAGTTCTCAACCTGCAGCCCGTTTGCCGCACCGTCGTAATCTTTGATTTCGCGTGTACGCAGAAGTGCATCGCAGTAGCGGACGATGGCAACAAGTGATGCTCTCGGCATCGGTGCAGGGAATCAAATCCCCGCCCGGGTGCAAAGGACGAAACCAATTCAATCCTGTCGCACGCGGACGAAGCAGCGCCCCGTGATGCCGGCCGGTAAGTCCACTTCCACTCGGCGGACTTGGGCGGGCTCATCGGCCGCACTCACCACCGTTGCGGGCGTCCACGAGTTGAGCGGCGCGGAAAGATTGTCCGAGCAAATGACCGTGTAATTTGTGTTACCGGTCCGATTCTCGAAACGGAGCGTGAGCCGACGGCTGCTGAGCGCCGAAATGTCGAGAGAAAGAATCCGGAAGCCTGTTTCCACCCAGAAGCGCACCTCGACCTTGTTGGTGTTGCCCTGCATGTCGGCGACCGACGCCGCGACGTAGTTAGTCGCGAGACTCGCAATCGGCGTCTGCAGCGGAATGGAAAAAATCCCTGGACCTACGAACGACCCCTGGCTTTTCAATTCCGTTCCGGCCGCCGCGCCGTTCACCGGGAACGTGGCTTTGACTGACAGCGTGTTGCTGCTGACGCCAGTGTAAGCATCGGCCACGCCCACGCGAATTTCGGACAACGGCGTCGTGTTGCGATTCGGACGCGGGCTGCTGACGGCAACGGTCGGCCGCAGTTCATCCAGAAACCATCCGTAGTTGGCGTCATCGCCCGAGCCGGTGTTGATGGGGCAACCGAGATCAATCCAACGGGCGAACATCATTTTCTCATCTTCGGTGAGCGGCGGCACGGCGCTGCCGGGCGGTGGCATGATCGTGCCGGTGAAATCCAGGTCGGCGGCATTTGGGTTTGCGCCGGCGGGAAGTGTGGCGGCGCTGCCGGGTGTGGATTCGGTTGGATGATCGGCGTTGGTCCAGCCATCGAGGCGACGTCCAAAAATTTTCCAGATAAGCAAACTGCGGCGGCTTTGGAACGCGCGGATGTATCGGCTCGCGTTGCTTTGCCGCCAAGTCCGGCTGCTGATGACCGGCTTGTGGCCCCAGCGCGCGCCGCTGTCGTCAGCAAGGCGCGCGTAATCGCCAGGCAAGCCGCTGTAATTCGTGTAGTCATTGAGAACAAGATTGCCGAGCGCATTGGTCGTCGCGTGACAGGGGATGCAACTGCGCTGCAACACGGGCCGGATGTCGCGCAAGAACTCCACGTTCACCGCGCCCGGAGGATTCGTCTTCACTGTCGTCACGCCGTTGGTGTCCTTGGTGAGCAACGTGATCATGGCGGCAAGGTCCACAGGTTTGTAACCAGGCTGGCCGGCGACCGTGTTCGCGATGGGCAACGGCTGCTGGCTGTGCGCGTGGCAACCGCCGCAATTGTTCCGCACTTCGCCGGGTCGGACTTGATGCCACGTCTGCGCCATCGTCAGGACCAGGCCGTCCTGATCGAGCATCTGGAATGTGAACGGTGTGTCGGCGGGAATCTTGGCCATAAAACTCGTATCGGGATTTCCTTCACCATCGAGGATGGGCGCGCCGTTGGTGTCAAATTTCCGCAGGGGGATTTCGCCGAGGATCCGCAGCCGCTCGTTGGCGTGATTGACGAAGTGATTGCCATCATTGCGCGGTCCGCCAGAGTTCGGACCATAGCTGCGGTGCGAGTTCGGCTCCATCCCGACGATGCGAACCGCGTAGATGTTGCTGTTCCAATAACGGCCCGCGTCCGAGCCTTGATAATCCCAATTGCTGCTCTGGCCATTTTCGCTGGTGTTGAACGAATCAAGACCGTCGAAGAAATCCGACCAAGACGGAACAAAACCCGGAAAACTCTCGCGCTTGTAGAAGCTGCTTGTGCCGACGATGCCGTAAGGCGTGCCGGCGGCAAGGTCGGGATGTGCCGTGCCGTCGTTCGGCAACCACGAAAATTTGTGCGGCTCGTCCGTGCCGTGAACTGCTTTCCACGGAACGACCGCGCGCGGCCAGGCTTCGTTGTAGTTCGGGTCGTTCTTGATGAGGACGAGTTGCGACGGGTTCGTGACCGTAATGCTGTTCGTGATGGCGTAAAGCCCCGCGTCATATTCCGGCAGCGTCGTGGGGCGATTGAGATCGTTGGCCGGTCCTGGCGTCCACACCACGAGCAGGTCGTTGTTCGGCGCGCCGGAGGGATGCGTGAATTTACCAACGCGCACGCCGCCTGCCCCGACGGGCGCGGCTTCGTCCTGCGGGTGCGTGAACGGAGTCATCGCATACATGCCGCGTGGCTGAAACGGAATCGTGAACGGATACTTGAACGGATTGTTATTGCCGATGGTTTGATCGAGGCCGGGAGCGCCGTCGCCGAACGCGTTGTAAAATTGCGGTTGCCCGGCGGGTGCTTTCGGCGGCAGGCGGTAGAGAGCGCCAAAGCCATTGTTGTTGAGATTGTAGTAATCCACCACGACGAGATCGCCGTTGGAGATTTGCGTCATGAAGTGAAAGGCCTGTCCGCTGTGAAACGCGCTGACCACCGGCTCCCACACGCGGCCATCCGGCCAGATGGACCAGATGCCCCACATGCGTTGGTCGCGCAGACCCTGGCTCTCGTAGCTGCTGAACATGAGCCGGCCATCCTGAAGCGGCGTCGGATGAAGCGCGCTGCCGATGTTCATCGGCGCGATGCACGTCACGTTTTCGCCATCCTCGTCCATGACGAAAAGTTGCAGTGTCGGTCCCGTGTAGCTCTTCGGCGGCGTGTAAGCGTGCCGGCTGCTGGTGAAAGCGATCTTGCCACCGGGCACGGGACACGGGCCGAGATTGATCGTGCCGTAGCCAAGGCCGGTCTTCTGCCAACCGGTGCTGGATGGATCGGCGTAGTTCCATTTGCCGGCGCCGGTGTTGGGCGTGAATTCCTGAAACGTCAACCGCACGATTTGCCGCGTGCTCAGGTTGATTTTGTAAATGTCGCAGCCTTCGTACGGAAGATCGCCGCGCTGGTAGTTCAAAGCGCTTTGCCGCAGGTCAGGAAAATAAACGTAGTAACACCACTGGCCATCGAACGAGATGAATGGATCGGTTACGCCACCATTGCCGCCCGCAACCAGCACTTCCTCCGTGCCGTTGGTATGGAGCAGCATCAAGTCCGCGCCCGGATCGAGTCGCGCGGGATGAAAAACTTCCGGCCACGTCGTGTTGTTATTATCGCCGTAACGCGGTTGGCGGACATAGACGATGTCATAGGTGATTCCAGCGGCAGTCGCATCCCCGGCCAACACCACGGCGATGCCAAGCAAAACAACCGAAAGAAATTTTGAACACGGTTTCGCCATGGAGTACGGCTGTAATCAAGCACGGTTTGTTCCGCTGGCAAGGGGCAATTCACCGGAGATCGTTTTGGAACGTGTCCAGATTTCCGACCGCCCGGTTGAGAAAATCGCACATCACATCAGCCCTGGATTGTGAACAACTCCCGCACACGCCTGTTGATTTCTGCGTGAAGGTTTCTATAGTGCGCTCGACTTGAATCACAAGAGATGAGCAATCCGAGTGACGCAAACGCGCCATGGGACATCGTTGCGGCGCGCAACCTCTATAACGTCCAGCGCTGGGGCGCGAAATATTTCGACATCAACGAGGCCGGCCACGTCGTCGCCACACCGTTGCAGGACGCCGGCATTGCCGTGGACCTTACGGACGTGATTGAGGAGGCCAAGGGGCGCAGCTTGAAATTTCCCCTGTTGATCCGTTTCCAGGATATCCTGCGGCATCGGGTCGAGTCCATCAACCTGGCCTTCCGCAATTCGATCACGGAGTTCAATTACCAGGGCAAGTATCGCGGCGTGTTTCCCATCAAGGTGAACCAACTCCGCGAAGTCGTGGAGGAAATTCTGGATGCCGGCAAACCGTTTGACTTTGGCCTGGAAGTTGGCAGCAAGCCGGAACTGTTTGCCGGATTGGCCCTGCAAAACCAGATGGGCAGCCTCATCGTCTGTAACGGCTACAAGGACACCGACTTCATCAAGATGGCGTTGCTCGGCATCAAGCTGGGAAAGAAAGTCATCATGGTGGTTGAGAAGCTGGAAGAGTTGCGGCAAATCATCACCGTCTCGAAGCAGATGGGCGTCGAACCGTTGGTCGGCATTCGCGCGCGGTTGCTGGCCAAGGGCGCGGGGCGCTGGGCCGAAAGCGGCGGGGAGAACGCCAAGTTCGGCTTGAGCACGGCGGAAATTCTCTCGGCTGCAGAATTGTTGAAGGCGGAAAATCTCGCGCACTGCCTCAAGCTCGTGCATTTCCACATCGGCTCGCAGGTGCCGGACATTCTCACGGTGAAGAAAGCCGTACAGGAGGCGGCGCGTTTTTACGCGAAGCTACAGAAGATGGATTTCAAGATCGAGTTTCTGGACGTGGGCGGCGGTTTGGGCGTGGATTACGACGGCAGCCGCTCGGCGTTCGACAGTTCGACCAACTACTCCCTCCAGGAATACACGAACGACATCATTTATTATGTCGCTGACGTGTGCAACGCCGAGAAAGTCCCGCACCCTGACATCATCAGCGAAAGCGGACGGGCCATTGTTGCCCACCACAGCGTGCTGATTGTCGAAGTCTTCGGCGCCATTGGCAAGACGCGATCGGACATCAACTTTGAATTTGGCGACAACGAACATCCCATCGTTCGCGAACTGCTCGACATGCGCAAGAACCTGGCGAAGCTCAACAAGCTGGAAGCCTATCACGATGCGCTGGAACGACGTGATGATGCGCAACACATGTTCACGCTCGGGATGATGGACTTGCCGGACAAGGCGAAGATCGAGAATCTGTATTGGGAGATTGGCCTGGAAGTCGTCGAGAGTTTCAAAGGCCAGGCCTACATCCCCGAGGAAATTCGCAAACTCGAAGACAGCCTCAGCGATCAGTACCTCTGCAATTTTTCCGTGTTCCAATCGCTGCTCGATCATTGGGCGCTCGGACATTTGTTTCCCATCATGCCCATCAGCCGGCTCAACGAACGGCCCACGCGGGAAGGCACGCTCGTGGACATCACGTGCGACTCGGACGGGCAAGTCAACAAATTCATTGATCTTCGCGACGTGCGGGACACGCTGCCGTTGCACGCGCTCAACCGCAAAAACGGAAACGGCCTGGTCGAGCCTTACTACCTTGGCTTCTTCCTGATGGGCGCTTACCAGGACATCATGGGTGACCTGCACAATCTGTTTGGCCGCGTCAATGAGGTGCATGTCTTCCTCGACCCCGACGAGCCGGCTGGCTATTATGTCGAGGAAATCATCGAAGGCTCGACCATCGTGCAGACACTCGCCTCGGTGCAATACGATGAGAACGAATTGAAACGGCAGATGAAGGCGCAGTTTGACGAAGCGATCAAATCCGACCGCATGAAACCTTCGGAAGCCATGCGGCTACTGGATGAATACGAGCGCGGACTCAAAGCCTACACCTATTTGAGCTTCTGACCCCGCCACCCACGAGGCAGGATGATGGAGGACAGCGAATCAATCACCACGGCGGGGACGCCTGCTTCCTCCAACGCCAATTCACCTGCTTCGAGGCAGCCCGATCCCGCCGCGCACGCCGAGTTATTGAAGTCGCTCAGCCGTCTGGTGCGCGGGTTGTCGGCTTTGTTTTGGGGACTGCCGGCTTCGCTGGTCGTCTGTGTGGGCACCCACGTCGGCTGGTTCACGACGTTCAAGTTCGTTCCAGCCGTTGTGGCGACGAGCCTCCTGTTTTTCGGACTGTGGCAGTTGGGCTCTTTTCAAAAACAGGAACGTCCCTGGCGCAATGCTTTGGAACGCGCAAAATTGCTTGCCCTGATCAACGTCGGCTTCAGCCCGTTCCTTTTCTTTTGGAATCGCGTGCCGGGTCACTACTTTTTCGAACTGGTGGTCAGCCTCATGGCGCTGTCCGGTCTGTTGTTCCTGTTCTCGCTGAATCTCGTGCTCGCGCGGCTTGGCGCGATGCTGCCGGATGAAACGTTGCGGCATGAAACCAAACAATTCACCGCGTTAAATCGCGGACTACTGCTGGCGCTGCTGTTGTTGGTCGTGGTTTACCTCATCATCATGCAAAGCGGCAACCTCCCGGAGGAGTTGCTGGCCTCGCTGCGCTGGCTGGAGCAGACCCATTGGCTGGAGCGGGGCAAACTCCTGTCGGGAATGCTTTTCATTCTGTTGCCGTTGTCCATGACCATGGCGCTGATCTGGAAGACAAAGGAAGTGATCATCGAGAGCGTGTTCGCGGCGAAGCAGTGAACGCGCGTTTGAATTCACTGCACTGAAGTAAGGCCCGGATCAATCTCTCAAGTCACCAACCGATACCAGTTGTCCCGTTGATGCGGCTCGTATCCGAGGTCTTTGATCAATCGT
>CAZCZP010000227.1:0-6611 GCA_964502895.1 uncultured Bifidobacteriaceae bacterium | reverse complement strand
CATTTTTTGAGAAGCGTCGGTCCGACCAGTCCGCCGAATCAAACTCTCGCCAACCGCCTGCCGGACTTGCTATTTATCGCGGTCTATGAATTCGCCCGCCATCAAGTGGATTGCCGAATGGCTCGGCGGCTTGGGGCGCATTGCGTTGCTGGCCAAAGAAGCGCTGACGTCACTCTTCAGCTTGAAGGTGGCGTGGCGGGATTTGGTTTATCAGATTTATTTCATCGGCGTAAAATCCCAGTCGGTGGTGCTCATCACCGGCGCGTTCACGGGGATGGTGCTGGCGGCCCAGACGTATCTGCAATTTCACAAGGTCCGCATGGACACGGCCACGCTGGCGGTCGTCGGAGTTTCGATGTGCAGCGAACTGGGGCCGGTGCTGACGGGTTTGATGGTGGCGGGCCGCGTGGGCGCGGCCATCGCCGCCGAGTTGGGAACGATGCGCGTGACCGAGCAAATTGACGCGCTCCGGACCCTGGCAACGCACCCGGTGGATTACCTGGTCGTGCCGCGGCTGGCGGCGGCCCACATCACGCTGCCGTTGCTGACGGTGGAGTCCATCACCGTCGGCATTGGCGCCGGCTACCTGGTCGGCGTGCATTTGTTCGGTATTGACCCGGCGTATTCGTGGCACAACATGGTCCGTTACACCGGGGCTGTGGACGTGTTCATCGGGATCATCAAGGCGTTCATTTACGGCGGGTTGGTGGCGCTGATCGGGTGTTACAAGGGGATGAGTTGCGGCGAGGGCGCGGAAGGCGTGGGGCGGGCGACGACTGAAGCGGTGGTGTATTCGTCCATCGCCATCCTCATCTCGAATTTCTTCCTGACGCTGGTGCTGGGGAAAATCCTGCAAATCCAATGATCGAAGTCCGCGATCTCCGGAAAAACTTTGGCACGCAACGGATTCTCGATGGCGTGAGTTTCCAGATCGAGCCGGGTGAATCCGTGGTGATCATCGGGCGCAGCGGCGGTGGCAAAAGTGTGCTGCTGAAACAGTTGATCGGTTTGTTAAAACCTGATTCGGGCGAAGTGCTCATTGACGGGGAAAACATCGTGCCGATGAACGAACGGCAGTTGTTGCGCGTGCGGCAGAAGTTCGGGATGCTATTTCAGGGTGCGGCCTTGTTCGATTCGATGACGGTGGCGGAAAACGTTGGCTTCCCGTTTCGCCGGCGCCGCGAGTTGACGCCCGGGGAAATCGCCCGCAAAGTCAGCGAGGCGCTGGAAATGGTCGAGTTGCCGGGCACGGAAAACAAGAAGCCGTCCGAACTTTCCGGCGGCATGAAGAAGCGGGTGGGCCTGGCGCGCGCCATTGTCTATCAACCGGAGATCGTGCTTTACGACGAGCCGACCACGGGACTGGACCCGATTGTGTCGGACAGCATTGACCACTTGATGTTGCGCGTGCGCGACCGGTTGAACGTGACGACCGTCGTGGTGACACACGACATGCGCAGCGCGCGTCGTGTGGGCCAGCGGATTCTCATGTTGCACGAGAAGCGGATATACGTGACCGGGACGCCGGAAGACATTTTTTCATCGCAAGACCCCGTGGTCCGGCGTTTCATTGACGGCGTCTCCGATCCGAAAGAGCATATTTTTTGAAATGAGCCAGTCGCGTCTCGAAATCAAAGTCGGTTTGTTCGTACTGATCGGGCTGTTGTTGTTGGCAACGTTGCTCGTTTACTTCAGCAAAGGCGTCACCCGATTTTCGCGCGCCTACGATATTTATCTGCAAACCTCGGACGTGGGCGGCATCAAACCGGGCGCCGGGGTGTTGATGTCCGGCTACCCCATCGGCAATGTCACCCGGCTCATCCTCTCGACCAACGGCGACACGGTGACACTCGTCCTCAAAATCAAACAGGAACATCGCATCCGCACCAACGCGGTCTTCGTTCTGGAACAGTCCGGCTTTCTGGGCGACCAGTTCGTGGCCGTTTATCCGGGAACAAATCTCGCCGCGACGTTTCTCGAATCCGGAGCTCAAGTCACCTGCCCTCCGCCTTTCAACCTTCAACAAACCGCTCGCGACGCCAGCGGCTTCATCCATCGCATTGACCAAACGGCGCGCGAACTCAACGCCACCATCGCCGACGTGCGCAAGCACCTGCTCAACCAGCAGACGCTCACCAACCTGGCCGTCGCCGCGAGTCAGATGCGCGATCTCTCCGGGCGCGCGCTGGTCACCGTGGACGAAATCCAATCCTTGGTTGCCACCAACCGCCCCGCCATCAACAACTCCGTCAGCAACCTGGCCGTCTTCTCCGGGCAACTTAATCAACTCGCTGACTCCCTCGACGAAGTGGTGGCCACCAACAGCACGCACCTCGCCGCCGCGGTAAAAAACGTCGAGGCATCCTCGGAAATCCTCAAGACCGTCATGGAAGACGTGCGCGCCGGCAAAGGCACGGCGGGACGGCTGATTACCGACGAGCAAATCGCCGCCGACGTGGCCCAGATTGCCCGCAATCTGAGCATCACCAGTAGTAACTTGAATCGGCTCGGGCTTTGGGGGATTCTCTGGAAGCGTAAGGCATCGCAGACGGAAGAACCCGTCTTCAAACCGGTGCCGCCGCCGAGTCGCCCGTTTCAATGAATCTATGGCCCTGTGGGTAATTCGTATTTTGTTTCTGTGCCTATGCACCATGGGCGGCTTTGCCGTCAGCCAGGTGCGCCCTGAATTCGTCGGCGGCAGCCAGGGCGGCCTCATCGGCATGATCATCGGCTTCGGGTTCGGCGGTCTCATGATCGCCGTGGACGAGATGCTCAAGGGATTTTCCCTCCGCGCATTCTCCGCCACCACCTTCGGCCTGTTGCTCGGCATCGTCGTCGCCGTGCTCATTGACCGATCCGGCCTGTTCGACAAGGTGGATGAAAACACGCGTCTGCTCGTGCGCCTGTGCCTGTTTCTTTCCTTCAGCTACATCGGCATGGTGCTGGCCATGCGCAGCAACAAGGAGGATTTCTCCCTCATCATCCCCTACGTCCGCTTCGCCCCGCGCAACAAGCCCGACAACCTGCTCTTGCTCGACACCAGCGTCATCATTGACGGCCGCATCGCGGATCTCGTTCAGGCGAATTTTGTCGAAGGTATCATCGTCGTGCCGCGCTTCGTGCTCAACGAACTGCAAAAAGTCGCCGATTCCGGCGACCCCATCAAGCGCGCGCGCGGCCGGCGCGGACTGGAAATGCTCAATGCCATCCAGCGCAACCCCCGCAACGAGGTCAAAATCCACGACGGCGATTTTCCCGAGGAGAAGGAAGTGGACGCCAAACTCATCCGGCTGGCGCGCAACCTCGGCGCGAAGCTTTACACCAACGATTACAACCTCAGCAAAATCGCCGAACTGCAAAACGTGAACTTTGTCAACATGCACGACGTCGCCCGGTCCCTCCGCACCGTGCTCCTGCCCGGCGAACTGCTGACGCTGCGCATCGTGCGCGAGGGCAAGGACAAGGGCCAGGGCATTGGCTACCTGCCCGACGGCACGATGGTCGTCGTGAACAACGGCCAGCCCCACGTCGGCAAGCAGGTCCTCGTGCATGTCCAAAGCTCGCTGCAAACCGGCGCGGGCATCATCGTCTTCGCCGACGTCCGGCAAACCGCCGCGGAAAGCGCCAACGTCAACGCCTGACTTACCCCGTCATGGAACTGGTCACCGTGTTCACCGCGTTCAATTCGGCGGAAGCCCATCTGGCCCGCTCCCGCCTCGACGCCGCCGGCTTTCATCCCGTCGTCAAAAATGAACTCTCCGCCCTCAGCATGGACGGCTACTCGCTGGCCGCGGGCGGCATCCTCGTGCAAGTGCCGGAAACCGAATTTGCCGATGCCAGGGAATTTCTCAACGCGCCGCCCGAATAGCCGCCACGACTCGGCAACCGAAACGCTCAACATTTAACACTCAATGCCCAATGCCGAAGTGAGCCGGACCGGATTTCACTTGGCGCAGCGAGCATCACTCCGACTTCGATGTTGAATGTTCAGCGTTGAATGCTTCAGGGGGGATGGCGCCAAGGGCCAAGAGACACGATGAATCAGTCACCAGCCAAATCACTCCGCCAGCTCAAAAAACTCCTGCCGCGCGAGATCGTTCTCGAACCGCGCGTCCTCGCGCAATACGCCGGAGACAAATGGTTCGCCGCCCATCAACCCCACGCCGTCGCCCTGCCCCGCTCCACCAAATCCGTCTCCGTCATTCTTCGTTTTGCCAATCGCCATCGCCTTCCCGTAACACCGCGCGGCGCCGGCCACGGTTACGTCGGCGGCTGCGTCCCGCTTCGTGGCGGCATCGTGCTCTCGCTCGAAAAAATGAATCGCATCCGGAAAATCAACTCCGGCGATTTTGTCGCCGTGGTTCAGCCGGGCGTCATCACGGCCACGATTCAAGAAGCTGCTGCGAAACTTGGCCTGTTTTATCCGCCCGATCCGGCCAGCCGCGCCGAGAGCTTCATCGGCGGCAACATCGCCACCAACGCCGGCGGACCCCGCTGCCTCAAATACGGCGTCACCCGCGACTACGTACTCGGCCTCGAAGTCGTGCTGGCCGACGGCACCTTGCTGCGACTCGGCGGACGCACGCACAAAAACAAAACCGGCTTCGACCTCCACCGCCTGTTCGTCGGCTCGGAAGGTTTGTTGGGCATCATCACCGAAGCCACGCTCAAGCTGCTGCCGCTGCCACCGTATCGTGCGAACCTCGCCATCGGATTCAGCTCCATGCCCGCCGCCGTGCGTGCGTTGCGTGGAATCCTCGCCGCCGGATTTCTGCCGGCGGCCCTCGAACTGGCGGATTCCTTCACGCTCGCCGCCGCCTACAAACGCACGAAGAGCGAACGCTTGCGTGGCTGCCGTGCTCACTTGATTGTTGAACTCGACGGCCAGCGACGCTCGGTGCAAAACGAAATCCGCACTCTGCAAAACATTGTTGCCCGGCAAAAACCCCTGTTCATCGAAACCGGCCTGGGCGACAAGGAATGCGAAAAAGTCTGGAAGATCCGCCGCGAATTCTCCTACAGCCTGCGCGACACCGGCCTCACAAAATTGAACCAGGACATCGTCGTCCCACGCAGCCGGCTCGAAGATTTGTTCACCTTCGCGGCCAGGCTCCAGAAAAAGCATCGCCTGCAACTGGCCTGCTTTGGCCACGCGGGCGACGGCAACATCCACACCAACGTGATGGTGGATTTCAATCAACCCGGCGCGAAACGGCGCTCCGAAGCCGCGCTCGACGAATTATTCCGGCAAGTTCTCGCCTGGGGCGGTTCCATCACGGGCGAACACGGCATCGGCATTGCCAAGAAACGCTGGTGGCCGATGGCCGTGTCCAAAGAAGCGCGCGAACTCCATCGAACCATCAAGCACGCGCTCGACCCCAAGGGAATTCTGAACCCAGGGAAATTCGTTTAACTATTTGCGCGATGGGTGTCGCAATCGCCCATGCAACGCATCAACGAATTCCACTGCCTGACAACACCTCGAAGCTCGCTTGAATTGAGAACAGTTGCCGAACGCTGTTCCCTCTCCCTCTGGGAGAGGGTCAGGGTGAGGGGTAGCCGGCACGCCCGACTCATCCAACCCCATCACCCGGCCCCACCAACACCACAAACTCCCCCTTCAAACTCCGTTTCCGCGCAATCTCCAACAACTCCGCCGGCGTCCCGCGCAAAAACTCCTCGAACTTCTTCGTCAACTCCCGAGCCAACACCACCTGCCGTTCCGGATAAACCTCGGTCAACTCACCCAACAACTTTTCGATCCGATACGGCGATTCATAAAAAACCAGCGTGCCACTCACACTCTTCAACGCCTCCAGCGCATTGCGCCGCTGACCGGATTTGTGCGGCAGAAAACCGACGAAATGAAATTCACCCGTCGGCAACCCGCTCGCCGTGAGTCCCGCCACCAAAGCGCACGCGCCGGGCACCGGCTCGACCCGCAGCCCCGCGGCAATTGCCGCCTTCACCACCCGCTCACCCGGATCGCTGATGCCCGGACTGCCCGCGTCCGTCACCAGCGCCACCTTCTCGCCGCGCTTCAACCGCTCGATGATTTCCTCGCTGCGCCGCGCCTCGTTGAACTGGAAATAACTCAGCAACGGTTTGCTGATGCCAAAATGCTTGAGCAACTGCCCCGTGCGCCGCGTATCCTCCGCTGCCACCACGTCGCACTCGCGCAACGCCCGCAACGCCCGGAGCGTCATGTCCTCCAGATTACCGATGGGCGTGGCCACCAGATAAAGCGTGGACGATTCGAGCGCCGGCAAATCCATTTGTCTCTTCCTCTTCCTCTTCCTCTTAATCTTCCCCCTCACCCGTCCAACGGACTGCGCACCCCGATGCCCGGCTTGGCCATGACATGCGACTATTCCGGTTGGGGAAACCGGAATAGGGATTTCGCGGAGCGAAAGGCCCGCAGGGCCGAGCCGGGCGGGAGCGAGCGAGCCAATAAACCTGCGTCGTCGCCACATCCCGGTGACCCAGTAAATCCTGCACCGTCCGGATATCCGTTCCGCTCTCCAACAAGTGCGTCGCGAACGAATGCCGCAACGTGTGCGCCGTGGCCAGATGCGCCAGATACGCCGCCACCTCCGCCGCACCCAACTCCC
>CAZCZP010000226.1:0-6648 GCA_964502895.1 uncultured Bifidobacteriaceae bacterium | reverse complement strand
GGGGATTTCCCGCCGACCCACAAGTAACCGGCACTTTTCCGCTGTGTCCCAAACGATTCGCGGATACGATTGCGGGAAGATGAACAGTTTTGCACGGACCGGCTCCGCCGATGGAACAAGCAGGCCGACCACGCAATTAACCACCGCGCTCAACTGGCTGCTTTCGGGGCTGGCCGCGATGAGTCTGGTTCTTGTAGTGTGGACGCTTTTGACTGCCGGGAAATTGCCGGGCAAAGCCGGGTGGCCGGAATCGGTGCTGGTGTTGACCACGCTCGGCGCGACTCTGGTTTCGCTCTCGCGGCAGTTGCCGGGACAAAACGTAATCCTGGCAGCGGCAGTCATTGGATTCATTGGCACAGCCGCGCACGCCTTGAGTGCGGCGACCGGCATTCCGTTCGGTCCGCTTGTTTTTACTGACAACGCCGGTCCAGAAATTCTCGGAGTGATCCCCTGGCCGATCCCCGCGATCTGGATCATTGCAGTTTTGAATTCCCGCGGTGTGGCGCGACTGATTCTGCGCCCCTGGCGAAAACTCCGCACCTACGGCTTCTGGTTGATCGGCGTCACCGCAGGATTGAGCGTCCTGTTCGCCATGGCACTTGACCCGTTTGCTTCACAGGCGAATCGTTACTGGCTCTGGCAACCCACGAAGTTTCCGTTCACCTGGCATGGTTCGCCCTTGGTAAATTATCTCGGCTGGCTGGTCGCGGCATTGCTCATTCTCGCTTTCGCTACTCCGGCCCTCATCAGCAAACAGCCGCGCTCGAAAACTTCCCGCCCGGATAATCATCCGCTTGCCATTTGGCTGCTGGCGCTGGCGCTCTTTGCCATCGCCGGCATCAGGCACAACCTGTGGTCCGCGGTGGGCTTTTGCATCCTCGTGGGAGCGGCGACCACATATTTTGCCGTTCGGGGCGCACGTTGGTAGCAACTGCCTTCAAAAGTCCCGGGCTTACGCTGCAGTTCACACAGAAGTCGGCGGTGTGCGGCGCGTCAGTTTGAGCCGTCCCACACGCGTACCTTCCATTTCCTCGACGCGCAATTCGTAATCGCCGATCGCCAGCGCGTCGCCGGGCTTCGGAAATCCGCTGAGCTTGTGCGTCACCCAACCGCTGGTCGTCGTGATCCCTTCTTCGCGCAATGGCAGGACGACCAGTTCCTCCAGATCGTGCAACGGCAAAGCGCCGGCCACCTCCCACGTCGTTTCATTGACCCGCACGAGCAACGGCTTTTCCTGATCGAACTCGTCCTGAATCTGGCCGACCAGTTCCTCCAGAATATTTTCCAACGTCACCATCCCGAGCGTGCCGCCGTATTCGTCCACGACGATGGCCAGGTGCAGCTTTCGTTCGAGAAAACACTGGAGCAACTTCTCCAGGCGCGCCGTCTCCGGAACATAGATTAACTTGCGCGCCACCGGCAGCAAGTCCGCGCCGCCACGCGCCTTGATCCGCATCGCGTAAAGGTCTTTGATGTGAACGACGCCGAGCGTCTTGTCCAGGTCGCCGCCCTGGCACAACGGGAAGCGGGAGTAGCGGGTCTTGTCGGCGACCTCCAAACATTCGGCAATGCTGGCTTCGGTACTGAGAACCGTCAGTTCCTGCCGCGGCCGCATCACGTCGCGAACCACACGATGGCGCAGATCCATGGCGTTGAGCACGAGATTCCGCGCCGAAGGCGAACGTGCCGACTGCTTCTGGCTGGCGGCGACGATCAGCCGCAACTCCTCCTCCGAGTGCACCAGTTCCATTTCACTCACCGGCTCGATGCCGAAGCGCCGCAACAACCAGTTTGCCGCGTGGTTTAACGTCCAGATGAGCGGGAACGAAAGCTTGTAAAACCAATCCAACGGCATCGCGACCCACAAGGACGTGGGCAACGGCTTGCGTATGGCCAAAGATTTTGGTGCAAGTTCACCGGCCACGATATGCAGAAAGGTGATGACCGAGAAGCCAACCGCGAAGGAGATCGAATGCTGAAGCTGCGGCGATTCAATCTGCAACGCGCGCATCACGGGCTCCAATAAACTGGCGAAGACCGGTTCACCAATCCAGCCCAGTCCCAGACTGGCCAGCGTAATCCCCAGTTGCGTCGCACTGAGCGCCTCATCAAGGTTGGCGAGGATGCGGCGCGAAACCTTCGCCCGGCGATTGCCCTTTTCGGCCAGCGTGATGAGCTGGGTGTCCCGGATTTTGACCAGCGCAAATTCCGCAGCGACAAAAAACCCGTTCAGCAGGACCAGCACGATCACGCCCACGAGCTTCAACGCCACCAGACTGATTGTGTTCCAATCCATCTTACAACTTCACCTCTCCGAAAATCACCTTGAGAATGTCTTCGAGGCTGACGATGCCCGCTTCCCGTCCGTCGCGGGCCAACACCACCGCCAACCGCTGGCCACTGCGTTGCATCCGGTGCATCGCCGCCTCCAACCGTAAGTCTTCATCGAGAAAAAGAGCCGGGCTCAAGTATTCGGCCACGGGGCGGGCGGGAGCCACTTCGGCGCCGAACAGCAGGCGGCCGACGTTTACCATGCCGGCGATGCGGCGCTTGCCTTCGCGTGTTTGCCAGACGGGTAACCGCGTGAGACCGCGCTCGCGGCACAGCGCCAGCACTTCGCCCGCGGTCGTTTCCTCCGCGACGGTCACGGTTTCCCCCAACGCCCGGGCGATCTGCCGCACCGTCAGGTTCGGCAATTCCAGCACGCGATTGATCATCGCGCGTTCCTCCGAGCTGAACACCTGTGCGGATTCCTGCATCGCGTGCCGCAACTCCTCGCGATTGCCGAACAGATGGCCGGTGAATGCTTTGCCGCCGGTCCAGCGAAGGATCAACCGCGAGCAAGCTTCGACGACCGCCACCAACGGCCGGAGTACCAGGTGAATGAACCGGAACGGCCGCGCCAAGGCCAGGCAGAGGCGGTTCGGATACGTCCGGAAAAGCATCTTCGGCAACAGATCGAAGAACGCGTAAAACAAAAACACCGCCGCCACGAAGACCAGGACAAACCAGCCCCCGCGCAACACCGGTTGGGCGTGAAGCGCCGCAAACAGCCAGCCGAGAATCGCAAAATTGGCCAGCGTGTTCCCCACCACGATGGTCCACAAAAAATTTTCCGGGTTTTCCAGAAACCGATGCAACACCTGCGCGGAAGGACGACCCGCGCGCATTTGCTGGCGGATTCTCAGCCGGCTCAACGCAAACACACCCGCCTCCATGCCAGAAAGGAAGAACGAAACCAGCAAGCACGCGGCGATCAGCAAAAGGATGGGGAGGCTGGCGACCATAGGCTTCAAGCGGAACATCCAACACCTAACCTCCAGGTCGGGAGATCGGACGAATTACCGCACTCCCAACGCTCCAACTCATTCGATGTTGAGCGTTCGATGTTGAATGTTCGATGTTCTGTCAGTCGGATTCTCATTTCACTTGTTCCACCAGCAACTCGCGCACGCGACGCTCATCCGCGACTTGCGCCGTCAGTTTCAATCCGCGGAATGAAACGGATTCGCCCGGCGACGGCACCACGCCCAGCGAATGCATCATCAGCCCACCCATCGTTTCCACCTCGGGCACGTCGCCCAGCGGCGGATATTCGCGCCGGAAATCGTCCAGTCGCGTGGTTCCGCTCACGCGCCAGCGTCCGGGACCAAGTTTCTCCATCACAAACCCCGCCGTCTCCATTTCGCCGCGCAATTTTCCCACCAACTCTCCCAGGATATCCTCCATCGTCACCAGGCCAGCGACGCCGCCAAATTCGTCCAACACCACCGCCATCCCGCGCTGTTGCCGTTGGAGGCTTTTGAAGAGTTGCAGCAGGTTCATGGTTTCGGGCACGAACGACGGAAACTCAATCGCGTCCACCAGGTCAATCTGCGGGTCCAGCAACAGCGCGCGCGTGTTGAGAATGCCCACAATGGTGTCGGGCGTCTCGTCGTAGATCGGCAGCCGGCGATGGCGATATTTCCTGGCCGCCTCGATCATTTCCTCGATGGAGAGATTGTCAGGAATCGCCGCCATCTGCGAACGCGGGCGCATGACTTCCTTGGCCGTGCGCCGGTCGAGATTGATGATCTGAAGAATGATGTCGCGCGCCGATTGCGGCAGCGTCCCCTGCTGAAAAGCCAGCTCAATGAGTTCCTGATACTCGGCGTCGGTGAGCGCGAGCTGCGGTTTGACGGACTGCGGGACAACGACGCCCAGCAAAGCGCGGTTCAGGCGTTGGGCAACCTGATGCAACGGGCGTGCCAGGCGATGCAGCAGCGCCAGCGGACGTGCCACGCGCAACGCCCAAACCTCCGATCTCCGAACGGCCAGCGTCTTCGGCAAAACCTCTCCGCCGAGCAAAGCCAACAACAACAGCGCCACGACCGTCAGCCCCAGCAGCCAGCGTTCGTTCAAAGCCATCCACAACCCCACGGACACCATCGCGGCGCCGGCAAACGTGTTGCCCAGCACCATCGTCGCCAGCACGTCCTGCGGCTCGGACAACAAACGGGCCACCACCGCGCCAACGTGCGGATCGCGTTCCGCCGATTGACGCACCTGCCATTTGCTGAGGGAAAAAAGCGCCGTCTCCGCCAGCGCGAAGAAAAAGCTCGCCCCGCCGGAAATCACAATCACAACCAAAGCCAGCACTGGCGCTGCGTCCATGCGCGCAGTATGGCGAGAAATCGCCGATGGAAAAGGCTGAAAGCTGCGCCGGCCGCACTCGTCTTTCGGATTCAGTAACAATCAGCCAATCCCAAGCCACGGGCCGATTGACAGAAGCTTCCAAGCAGACGTAAGGTCAACTCATGAATCGTGGTTTGTTTAACGCGTTCTACGAGTATCCGCCGTTGAATCGAAGTTGGCCATGAGGAAGAAGCTCGCCGTCATTGGAATAGCGTTCTCCATTTTCGCTCTTTGCCTTGAGCTTGTCGGATGCGCTGCCGCATCGCGAGACGTTCGCGCGGTTTGGACACAGCCGACATTGCCACTTGCAGATTTGCCGCCGCCTTCTGGCTTCACCGTCACTCCAGCTCAGGCGGTTTCAACGGCTCGTGAGTCCGGCGCTCTCTCGCTCAAGCACGTCTGGCATGTTTACGCCGATTCCAGTTATTACTATGTGCATGACACCTTTCTCGGCGATAGTCCGCGCCGAGCGTTTACCCGGGGTGTTCGCATTGACGGCAGGACAGGACAGATTGTGAGACGATGACACTGCGGCCTCTAACGCGGCCATCACTGGCCGTCGGACGGTTAAGGCCAGATTCAATTATGGTATCAAAGACAAACTACGGCGGCGAGGATTCCTGGCGACGTTAGTCGCGTTCGTTGCGTCAAGGGTGTTCGCGGGTAAAGGGGACGCTACTGCGGCGACAAGCGGCTTCTCTGTCCAGAGCGGCCAAGATCGGTTCGGGAAGGATCGAATCATTGCGAGAATCAGCCAACTGTTCGTTAAGGTCGGAACAAAAGAACATGTTCATCCTTGAGCATCGGCACACGGCCAAAGGCGGGCCTCCGCGCCACGTGCATCGCGAACAGGACGAGTGGTGGTATGTATTGGGAAGGAAGTTATGTAGCCGAAGTTGGCTCGCAGCGGTATCGGCTGGGCCGGGCGATTCGCTTTTCGGGCTGCGGGGCGTCCCACATGCGTTTGCGTTCGTGGGAGATACCGTCAGCAGACTGTTGATCGTGTTTCAGCCGGCGGGAAAAATGGAGGCGCTTTTCGACGCCATCGCGGGGCAGGAAGGGTTAGCGACCCATCCAGGTTGCCGGAGTATGGGACCGAACGCGTGGGACCAGCGCTATTGGAGAGCCGATGACAATGCGGCCTCGTAAGAAACAAGAGTAAGAGCGAGCCTTGTTTTACATTGGGGATTTTGCCGACGGGGGTTTCGGCGGGCAGGAATAACTTCTGGCGCGTTCGCTCGGTGCCATGAAAGAAATCTGATGAACTCTACGTCGTCTCTTGAGGGCGGCGACCCAAATGGTTGGTTGTTGGTGAGCATTCGGCGGCGGGAGACTGCGTCACGAAGTCGGGAGCGGAGGCGGAACGGTGCGATCAATCAGAACCGCACGCGGACAAGCCAGCCGCTACACTCCGCCAAACCGCCGGTGCCGCCGTGCGTATTCTTCGATGGCTTCGTAAAACTGTGGCTTGCGGAAATCCGGCCACAACGTCGGCGTGATCACGAGTTCGGCGTAGGAAATTTGCCAGAGCAGAAAATTGCTCACCCGCATCTCGCCGCTGGTGCGAATCAACAAATCAGGATCGGGAAAGTTCCGCGTCCAGAGATGTTGCGAGATGACCTGCTCATTGATGTCCGCCGGGTCGAGTTGCCCGCGACGCGACTTCTCGGCGATGTGGCGCACCGCTTCCACAATCTCAATGCGGCTGCCGTAGCTCAACGCCATGATCAGCGTCAACCCATTGTTCTTCGAGAGCGTGTGAATGGATTTCTTGAGATGCTCCTGGACGTTTTCCGGTAAACGATAAATCTGGCCAATGACTTCGAGCTTCACATTGTTCTTGTTCAACTCGGAAGTCTCGGTCTTCAAATAATGGACGAGATATTTCATCAGCGCGTCCACTTCGTCCTTGGGCCGGTTCCAATTCTCCACCGAAAAGGCGTAAAGCGTGAGGTAATTGATGCCGAGTTCGCC
>CAZCZP010000225.1:0-6687 GCA_964502895.1 uncultured Bifidobacteriaceae bacterium | reverse complement strand
CCCTGACGCGCAAGGCGGTCAATGTTCGGAGTCTTGATGTCCGTCGCGCCGTAGCAGCCGAGATCGCTGTAACCCAGGTCGTCGGCGAGAATGAAGAGGATGTTGGGCCGTTGCGCTTGCGCCGGACTGGAATCTACAAATCCTGTGGACAGGAGGATGGCACAGAAAAGTTGTGCGCAGACTTTCATGGATTGCCGCGCATGACACACGAGGCATGGTTCAAACGCCAGCAAAATTTCGCAATGGCTCGTGACAGAGTTCAGGCAGCTTACTACTCTTGGCCATGCTCCACCGAGTATTTTTCACCATGATGCTACTTGGCTTTGCCGCGAACTCTTTTGCCCCGGAGCCGGCCGCGGCAAAAGCGAAGATCGAACAGGCCGCCTGGCTCGCGGGCACCTGGCAGTTGGACGAAGCGGGCCGAACCGTAACGGAGCATTGGATGTCGCCCGCCGGTGGCACGATGCTGGGAATGAGCCGCACAATCGCCCGCAGCCGGACCGTGGAGCATGAATTCATCCTGCTGCGCGAAGACGATGATGGCGCACTTTCCTACGTCGCGAAACCGTCGCGCCAACCAGAAGCCTCGTTCAAGCTCACCAAGGCCACGTCTTCTGAACTGGTGTTCGAGAACCCAGCGCATGACTTCCCCCAGAAAATTCTCTACACGCTCAGAAACAAGACGAACCTCGTTGCCGCGGTCGAAGGAACGAAGAATGGAAAAACCCGCCGGATCGAGTTCAATTACACCAAGACCAGCCCACGGCTTTGAAGCGCGGCGCGGGCCTTCTCGTCGCGCACGATGGTAAAAGCCTCATCTCGCTTGAAAGCTGCCTGATCCTGACATGGAAACATCAAACGAGGCGATCTGCCAAATGGATATCGGCACGCGCTTCTCCGATGCGTGCCGCTCGCCAGAAGCGGGTATGAAAATCTTGAGCGTGGATTCGTTCTGGAGCCGGCACCTGCGCGGGTCTGGCCGCTTGATGGGAACTCCGCCCCGCTCCGGCCAGTCGCGGCCCTTGCTTGATACCAATATTCTGAATCGTTGCGCTTGTTTCATCGGGTGGTCGTCACTTGTTTGAGTCTGATCCAGTCGGAATCCTGGGGACTGGCCGAGCCGGGGCGATCCAGGGAGCTTTTCAGCCGGTAAACCTCGGTGTGTCCGTCGGCGAAGTTCAGCGCGTATCCTTTCTGATGCCGGATTGTTGGAACGCTGGCAAAAGGCCGGGAGTCGTCCATGGTCACGAGAAACCAGCCGTCATCAATGCTGGTTTCGTGTTCGTCCAGCATGACCCAGAGCCGCGCGGGGCCGGCTGCCGCAATCTCGCTGTCACGAACAAAAGTCCGATAGCCGTAGCGGTTGGAGTAATGATCCATGTGCCGGCTGCCCATCCAGGAATTCATGGCGTAACTGCGGACGTGCGGCATGCCGCGAGTTTGCGCGGGGTCTCCCGGGCAACGGTAGATGGCCGTCTGGCTGGCGTAAGGAAACAACCTGCCCTGCCGGAGCAATGCCGTGTTGGTGGAATCGTAGGCGCGTTTCATGTCACCCGGAACCCAGGAATTAGTGTTCAGCGGCGCGGGAAGGTTCTCCACAAGCTTGCCGCTGTTGTCCGCGGCGTACATGTGCGCGCACATGGCCAGTTGCTTGAGATGATTGAGGCAGGCGATCTGTTTGCCGCGCATTCTGGCCTTGTCCAGCGCGGGCAGCAGCATCGCCGCCAGAACGGCAATGATGGTGATGACGACGAGCACTTCGATCAGCGTGAAAGCGTGGCGGGTCGCGGCGTTGCGCACGCAAGCGTGGGGCGCCGACCTCCAGTTTTTTCGTTGACACTGCGACGACATGAATTCTGTGAAGGTGTGTGCTCTCTTACGCCGAATCGCGCCATCTGTGAACTGTGCGTCTGGGCGCACACCCCCTTGCTTCGTATTGCATCGCAAGCGGCGCCGGGGGATAATTCGCCCGCGACCCGCCGGGGCCGACCAAATCAATGACGCCGAAGGGCTGGTTTATTTGCATCGTGATGGCTTGTGCAACGCAGGCGGAAACGTGCTGGGGGCAACACGCGTCGAACTGGCGCGTCTATAAGATGGCCGATGGCCTGCCGGAATCTGCGTGTGTTTCGGTCACGTTCGGCCAGCAGGGAAGAATCCTGGCCAAGCATCTCAATCGTCCGTTTGTCAGCGAACTGGACGGCTATTCCGTGAATCTCCTTCCCTCGCCGGACTTGGGGCCGAGCCGGGTTTACGGCAGCCCAGCCGGCCAGCTTTGGGCAGCCACGACCGAGGGGCTGCGCGAATTCAAGGAGGATACCTGGGAGGTTCACACGGTACCCGAAATTGCCGCCGAGTTTCGCGGTGGCCAGGCCATGCGCAGCGTGCCGCTTTGCCCCGTCCGGCAAGGCGTCGTCCTGTTCCTGCTGCCGGACCGCCTGATGGAATTCAACGTCGAACAGCCGGGCGGTTCGCGGGTGAATCTGTTGCGCGCCGCCACGCAAACCCGGCTGGAGAAATTCACCGGCCTTTCGCTGGCGCGCGACGGCGGACTATGGATTGCCGGAACGCGCGGGCTTGCCAAAGTGCAGGGGCCGGCGCGGAGCGTGAAACCAGACAGCGATTGGCGCGAATTCCTCCCACCGCAATCCTTGAATCTTCAAGAGTTTCAGGAGCCGTGGGAAGACGTGAACGGTGGTGTCACGCTGCTCGCCGAATCCGGGGCAAACCAGCAAAAACTCGTCGCGCATTTTGACGGACAACAATGGACGGCGCTCCCGGCCGGGAACGAAAAAATCCGCCGCGCGTGGCGCGGACCCGACCGGACTTTCTGGGCCGCCACAATTGATTCCCTGTTTCAGTTTGAGCCAGGCAGCCACGCCATGGCGGCGAACCAGGAGATTTCCGCGCGCGCCTATTATGATTTGGCGGTCGAACCCAACGGGGCTTTTTGGCTGGCGACTTCGGATGGGTTGTTTCGTTACGGACTGCTTGCCTGGCAAAGCCCGCTGCCGCTTCGGAAGTTCAATTCCGTCGTCCACGGGTTCGCTGAAGATGCTGATGGCCGGGTTTGGTTCGCCTCCGGCGCCGGCCTCCACGTTTTGGAAGCAAATGCCACCCGGGAGTATCCGTTCCCGGCAGACGCCGAACAGATTTCACAGCCGGGCAATCCGATATTCGCGTTGAGGGATGGAACTTTCCTGATCGAGGCGAACAACGAGCTGTATCAATTTCAGCCCGCGCGCGCGGAATTCCGCGTCGTCTCGACTGGCGAAGCGGGACGACGCCTTCGCCCGCTCGGATTCATGCCCGATGGCAACGTTTGCGTCCGGAACGCCTCGCGGACCTCCACCGAGGCCCGATTGGAAATTTTCGACGGGCAACAGTTCCAACCGCTTCTTTTGCCGTTACCGGATTCACTGGCAGCCGTCCGAGTCCTCACGCTGTTCGCCGCCCGCAATGGGGACCTGTGGCTGGGCGGCGAGAATGGCCTTGCCTGGTATCACGAAAAACAGTTGCAGGCCTATTCCGCCGCCGACAGCTCGAATCCGGAAGGCACCCATAGTTTTGTCGAGTTACCCGATGGGAAAATCTGGTGCGCCACGTTGGACAGAATCTGGGAATTCGGCGGCAAGAACTGGCGTATCGTCCGCAGCGGCTTCGATCACATCAACTCGTTGGCGCGCGGCCGCGACGGCAGCGTCTGGGTGGCGTCCAACAGCGGGCTGCACCAGTTTTATCAAGGCGAATGGATCGAGCTGGGCCTCGACGACGGGTTGCCCAGCGCCAACGTGCGGGAAATTTTTGAGGATCAACGGGGACGTTTGTGGGCGGGAACGACGCTCGGCTTGCGGGTGTATCAGCCGCAGGCCGACCCCGACCCGCCGCAGACTTCAATCCGGGAACGGGCGGAAAGTGAAAACATCGTTCCCGAAGGCGGCACGATCGCTTTGTCGTTCACCGGAGTGGACAAATGGAAACTGACCGCGCGGCAGCGGTTGCTTTACTCGCACCGGCTCGACGAACGCGACTGGTCGCCTTTTCAAGAACTGGACACGGTCCGCTTCACCGATCTGCCCGCCGGCAAACACTATTTCCAGGTCCGCGCGATGGATCGCAACGGCAACGTTGATCCCGAACCCGCGCGGCTGGAATTTGCCGTGGCCGTCCCCTGGTACAAGGAGACGCGTCTCCTGTTGATCGCGCTCGCGGGGCTGGCGGTCGCTTTGTTCTTCGCGGGGCTGGCGTTCAACCGCCATCGCCAGTTGGTTCGCAGCCACGCCGAGGTCGAAAAGCAAGTCGCCCAGCGCACGCTGGAATTGGAGCGCGCCAGCCGCGAACTGCTTCACAGCCAGAAAATGAACGCCCTCGGCACGCTCGCCGCCGGTCTGGCCCATGATTTCAACAACATCCTCTCCATCGTCAAAGGCTCGGCGCAGATCATCGAAGACAACGTGGACAACGCGGAGAAAATCCGCACGCGCGCCGACCGCATCAAGATGGTGGCCGATCAGGGTGCGGGCATCGTGAAAGCCCTGCTCGGCTTCAGCCGCGACTCCGCGCATCAACCCGCCGTTTGCGATCTCAATTCCGTGGTGGAGGATACCATCAAGCTGCTCGGCGACCGTTTCCTGCGTGAAGTCGAAATTCAATTTGCGCCCACGCCGGGTTTGCCCGAAGTGCGCGCGACGCGGGATTTCATCCAACAAATCCTGCTCAACTTCATTTTCAACGCCGCCGAATCCATGAACGCGAGCAAACGCGTGATCCTCTCGGCGCGATGCTGGGACACGTTGCCCGTGGGCGTCGTATTGAAGCCGGCGACCGCGCCGGGTTACGTGGCCGTGTCTGTGCAGGACTTCGGGGCGGGGATTTCGCCGGAGAATTTGCCGCGCATCTTCGAGCCGTTCTTCACCACAAAAGCCTTCTCCACACGCCGCGGCACCGGCCTCGGGCTCTCGATGGTGTATGAGCTCGCAAGAAAAATGGAGGCGGGTCTCGCCGTGCAATCCGCCGTGAACCAGGGAACAACCATCACGCTGATTCTCCCATTGCACGAAGTGACGGCCTCAGAAAAGAATGAATCCCATGCCCAGCGAGTCTCTAGATCATAATCTTACTGTTTGTTTTAGTCTCCGACCCGGCCCGAACGGAATGGGATTAGGAATACGCTCTGGAGTCAGAGCAAGAACAGCGACAGGGAAGGCATGAATCCAACCCCGCCCACCATCCTCATCATCGAGGACGACGATCTCCAATTCGAGATTTACGAGGACGCGCTCGCGCAATACAAACTGGTCCGCGTGAAAAGCGGCAGCACAGCACTGGCGCAAATTCCCAAGAGCGCGCCGAATGTTCTCATCCTTGACCACGTGCTCGACAAAGGCGAACTCGGACTCGACTTCCTGCCCGAGTTCAAGGAACTGCTCCCTTTCGTTCCCATCATCATCGTCTCCGGCGCTCTGGAGGTCCGCCAGCAACTCGAAGCGTTGCAAGGTCCGCGCCGCGCTCACTATTGCCTGCCCAAGCCCGTGGACGTGCATGAACTCAAGCGGACGGTGGCGCAAGCGCTCAAAGAGTGCGGCGAAGCCGAAGTCGTCCGCCAGTTCGAGGCCCTCGAACGCTCGCGCCGCGTGGACGCGCAGGAATTACTCAGTCGTTCGACCGACCGGCTCAGCCGTCAGAACCAGATTCTTGAAATCGTGGGCCAGTCGCCGGAACGTCCGAACATCTCCGCGCTGGCCCGGCAGTTCAAAGTGGCCCGGCGCACCATCATCCGCGACCTCCAGGAATTGATCCGCCGCGGCCAGCTCAAGTCCGAAATCTATCCCGAATGGGAAAACCCGCTGCCGGAAGAGTGAATTCCTCCTCTCAATCTTAATCCCGGATCGAGGGCAGATTAAGATTACGATCAAGAGCGTGCGATGAGTTTGAAGTCGCATAATCGTGATCGCCGGCCAGTCCGACTCTGCTCCCACACATCCGGCTTGTCCAACGCCGGCGGATTGCGTGGATACTGCAAACTGGACGAAATACGCGAAAGCCGGACGCTGAAATTTGTTCGTGCCATTTGCGTATCACGCGGTTAAACAAATTCCATGCCCTCCGCGCTCAAGATCAAAGACCAGCCGGCCAGCGAACGTCCGCGCGAACGGCTCGCGGCCAAAGGTCCCGGCGCGCTGACGGACGCGGAGTTGATCGCGATTCTGTTGCGCACCGGGCTGCGCGGCGCGAACGCGATCGAGATTGGCGCGCAGTTGCTGAAAAAATTCGGGTCGTTGCAGTCGCTGGCGCGGGCGTCGGTGGACGATTTGTGCCAGGTGAAGGGCATCGGGCACGACAAGGCGGTGACGTTGCTGGCCGCGTTCACGCTCGCGCGCAAGATGGCGGAGGAGTTGCAGCGTGAATCGCCCGTGCTCGACAATCCGGAGGCGGTCGTGGCGCTGCTCAAGGGGCAGAATCTCATCAAGGACGTCGAGACGCTTCAGGTGTTGTTGCTGAATACGCGACGGCGGCTGATTCGCGTGGAGGAAGTGACGGACGGCACAATTGACACGTTGCTGGTTCACGCGAGAGAGGTCTTTCGACGCGCCATTGCAGCCAACGCCTCGGCCATTGTGCTGGCGCACAATCATCCCAGCGGCGACCCGACGCCGAGCGAGGCGGACATCAAGGTGACGCGCGATC
>CAZCZP010000224.1:0-6691 GCA_964502895.1 uncultured Bifidobacteriaceae bacterium | reverse complement strand
CGAGGAGGAAAAGAAAGCCATGCGCGCTTTGACCGAGGAAATTGATTCCCGGCTCAAACATCTCGTCGCGCACTTGAACGAAGAACGCTGGCAACCGTTCCTGCCCGAGCTGGAAATCCTGTTGCCTCCCGAGCCAGCCGACGCCGGAAATCCCATCGCCACGCTGCGCCAGCGCAAACGTTTCACCGATGCGATGAACCACTTTGTTGCAACCAATCGCCCGCGCGCAGAGAACATCGCCGCCGCGATTGAACAACACCGCTCGCAACTGGCCGCGGCTGGCTTAACCATGGATTCGTTGATTCTGCGGCTCGGCGTTGCACGGCTTACGTTGCGATTGTTCAAGGAAACTCTGTGGCTCTTTGTTGGCCTTGTGCCAGCCATCGCCGGCACGCTGCATCACCTTGTGCCGTTCGCCCTCACGCGTTTCGTAGTCAGGTTCATCAAACATCCGGGCCGCGTGACCGTGGCGCAAAATCGCTTGATGATCGGCCTGCCGGTTTACGCGATCTGGTATGTCGTTGTGTGGTGGTTCATCGAGCATCATCATGGGGCCGGGTTTGCGTGGCTGTGGACGGTGCTGATGCCGTTTTGCGGAATCGCGGCGCTGCACTTCGCCTGGCGGACGCGGGTGGTTGGCCGGGCGTGGTGGAGTGAGATCAAAATGTTGGTTCGGCCGGCGGAGTTGCGGCGACTGCGAGAGCAGCAGGCACGATTGCGTCTTCAATTGGAACGTCTGCGAGACGAATTCCGCTCGCGCCCGGCTTAACGGTTCAGCGCCGTGGCCGTTGCGCGGCGAGGATGTTTGCCCCCACAGTCGAAAGCAGGACACCCACACTGAAGAGGCCAAGGAGTCCGAAGGCAGGTTCAGCCTTTGACTTCAGATAACTTTCGCCGCCCTGATACGCGCTCCAAAGCATGGCAATCGCTATCAGTCCGATCAACGTCAACCCGATCACCGCGGCTAACATCACGTTGCGCGGCCAGCCCTCGTGACACCGAAACAAGCCGCTCATGGGCAACAGCAGCAAGCCGAATACTGTCAGCGACATCAGCCAGGGACTGCCAAAACCCATCGCCAGACAACCGGCCAACGAGATTAACGCCAGCAGGAACACCGTCCCGACCCAGTTGCTTTCGACGGTTTGTTGCGGTGTCAATGCCAGCCGCCCGAATCGGTTGAGCCGCAGCAAAAGGTTGAACATCGGATACGCCGTCCACGTCAACACGACGAACGCGACATACAGGATGCGCAGCGGCAACACCCACGGCGCGAGGTCGGGATTGGACCGGGCCAGCGAGCCAAGCAGCCGGTTGCCGAAATAACCGCCGAGGATGATTCCCCATTGCGCTCCGCTGCTCAGTTTTGACATCCAGAAAAAATATTTCAGCATCACCGCATAGATGATGTTGCGCGCCTTGAGCGCCTCGACGATGCCGTGGCGCGCCCAATCGTTTTCCGGATCGAGCCGCAGCGCCTCGCGAAAATGTTCCAGGGCTTTTTTGGGTTCGCCTTTTTCCAGATACGTCCAGCCTTGATTGGCGTGGGTGGTGGCGTTCTCCGGCGCTTTGGCAAGCGCGGCGTCAATGGTTGCGCCCGCTTCGGCCCGGCGGCCCAATTTGACCATCGCCATCGCGCGCAGATTGGTGCAACCGACGTGCTCGGGATCGAATTGCAGTCCTTGTTCCGCGGCATCGAGTGCGGGCTGCCAGCGTTTCTCGTCAAAGTGAATTGCCGCGAGCATCGAGAAATAATCCGCGTCCGTCGAATCCAGCCGGATGGCTTCCTGAATCGCCGCCAGCGCTTCCTTGTGATGATTGCGGTCGTACAGCACCCGGGCGTGGGCGTAATGGGCAAAGGGAAAGTCCGGTCCCAGATGAATCGCCTGTCGCACTTCGTCCGTGGCTTCCTTGAACTTTTCACGTTCCGCGAGACAAAGCCCAAGCAGCGCGTGAGCATAGGAATCATGTGGCTCAGCGGCCAGCGCCTGGCGCAACTCGGCCTCGGCCAGTTCATGGCGGGATTGTTGAAACAGGAGTAGGCCGCGTTCGAGGTTGGGGTTCATTGACCGGCAGAGTTGAGCGCTAAATCTTTAAATACTGCAAAATGTCGTCGTAGATTCCGCCTTGGTTTGAGTAAAGCGCGTAATTACGCGCCGTGGCAAACCACTCCTTCGTCGTCGGTTTCAACGTTCCAGTCGCTCCGGCAAGGTCTTTTGTTGTCAGCGGTTTTGGAATGCCGGTCTTCAGTGCCTCCTGAAGTTTTCGCTCGATCGCCACGTCCACAACCGCCTTGAGGTCAGCGCCGGAAAAATGGTCGGTCTTCTTCCCCAGATGTTCGTAATCAATTTCCTCAACCGGCTTGCCCTTGCACTGCAACCGCAAAATGGACGCCCGCGCGGCGGCATCTGGCGGCGGAACGAACAGCACGCGATCAAATCGTCCCGGCCGGCGGAACGCGGAATCCAGATGCCACGGCGCGTTGGTCGCGGCCAGGATGAGCACACCTTCGTTCGAGGATTTCACGCCATCCATCTCCGCGAGGAATTGGTTGATGAGCTGCCGGCCGGCGTGATGGCGCATATCGCTGCGGCTGGCGCCGAGCGCATCCACTTCGTCAAAGAACAGCACGCAGGGTTTGTGATCGCGCGCCTGCTCGAAGAGGCTGTGAAGGTTGCGCTCGCTGTTGCCGATCCACATGTCGAGCACGTCGTTGATGCCGACCGCGATGAAGCCCGCTTTGATCTCACCGGCGGTGGCGCGGGCCAGATGCGTTTTGCCGCAACCGGGCGGTCCATACATCAGAATGCCGCCGCCAATGGGCTTGCCGTAGGCCTTGTAGAGATCGGGATGCGTGAGCGGATGAATGATCTTGAGCCGGATTTCCTCCTTCACCTTTTCCATGCCGCCCACGTCGGCAAATTTGATTTTCGGCCGTTCAATTTCCTGTTCTGGTGGCGCGTCTTCGTCTTCGCCCCACGCCGCGCGGACCTTGCCTTCGACGACTTCGCTTTCGGTTTCATCCGCGCCAATGCCCAGTCGCGCGGCAAATTCGGCGTCGGCCACGCCCCCATCAAGTTCCACCGCGCGACGATACGCGCGCACGGCCTGCTCGATTTCCCCAATGCCGGAAAGGAGTCTCGCCTGCAGAAGAAACGCGCGTGCCGGAGCATTGGGGTTTTTGACGATGTCCTCGACGGTCACGAGCGCGTGGCTTTGCTTGCCCTGTTGAAAGAACGCGCGAGCCAGACCCATCTTGAGCGGCAGGCTGTTGGGCGCGAGTTCCAGGGCGGCGCGATATTCCTTTTCCGCCTCCTCCGCCTGCCCGCGACCGAACAATGTGTCCGCCAGATGTTGACGCAACGGAATGTTGTTCGGCGAAAGCCGGACGGCTTCGCGCAACGCCTGCAACGCGTCATCCGCGGGCCGGTTGGAATCCGAGGCGTTACTCATGCGCGGCAAGCAGACCGCAACGCGGCCAGCCGGTCAAGCGGAGATCAACTTCCAGCTAAAGTGATTTGAACTCGGGCTGAATCCCCTGTTTGTCGCAGTGCAAAATGGCCACGCTGCGTTCGAGGGCGAATCGTTGCTTGCCGGCGTAACCAGGATTGAAAAACAAAACCCTGCCGATCGTTTCGCAGAAGGGCTTGTGCGTGTGACCGAACACAACCACATCTGGCTTTCGTTCGACAATGCTGGGTTTGAGATCGTCCGTCAACGCGTGTGGGTTGACGATGTGGTGGATCAGGAATTTCCGTCCGCCAAGCTCGACGGATTCAGTGAGCTTGAGTTGCAGCCAGGTATCCGTGTTGCCAAGGACGGCAGTCACCGGCGCGATGGCTTCCAGTTCGGCCAGCAGTGTGTAGGGTCCAACGTCGCCGCCGTGCAAAATGTGGTCCACGCCGGCGAAGAGTTTCGGGATCTTTGGATCGAGAAATCCGTGAGTGTCGGAGATGACGCCGAGTTTCATGCCAGGAGTGTTCAGTGATCAGTATTCAGCGATCATTTTGGCGGACTTTGGCGCATCACTGCGAAAACTGATTACTGACCACTGATTACTGATTACCAATTACCGATTACTGGATACCGCCGCTCACGCCTTCGCCTCCTCAGGCGCTTCCTCATCTTCGGGCTTCTCCGGAGCACGCGCTCCCGCTTCCTTGTCTTGTGGCGATTCCGAGACAGCGGTTAGTTTCATCGCACCCACGAAAAGCGCCGTGAAGATTCCGCCACTCAAAAGAGTGTTGCGGAAGAACGTCCACGTTTCGGGCCATCCTTTCGTGCCGGTAATCAGCGCCGTGAGCCATCCCCAAAACGTTTTCGTGTATTCGGGGTTATGAAACGGATTGAACAGCCACGAAGCCGTGTTGGTAATCAGGTAAAACAAGAAGGCGCCGAGCACGCCGCCGCCAAGCAATTCCAGGAATGACGATTGCGGCTTGAATCGCCGGCCTAACCAGATGATCACAGCGTAAGAAAGGTAGTTGAAGAGTTGATACCGCAGAATCTTCAAATCCCACACATCATAGCCTGGCCCCAGCCAGTAATACATGTTGAGGCCGACATCCGTGATGACCATCGCGCCCAACGGCAGCCACCACGCCATCCGGCCGGAGAAATATACGCCCGCGCAAAACGCAAACGCATACGCCGCACTGAAGTTGGCGAAATCCTGCGACAGCATTCCCGGAATGCGTGAGGCGGCGAACATCAGGACGAAGGCCGTCAGCAGAACCATATTTCGCTTCACGCCTCGAATCATACTTCAGCGGAGTTTGATGACAAGTCAGGCGAGTCGCGGGAAATCAGCGTCGAACCGGCTCATGAAAAGGCTTGCCCGCCTGATAGAGCCGAAGCAATTGCTCGTTGATCCCCGCAAACTGCATGTCGCCGGCGGCTCGCGCGAGTTCGATTGCTTTTTGCGCGGTGCTCGCCGCGTCGCTGAATCGTCCAGCCTCGGCGTAGGCGGCCGCGAGCGCGCCCACCATGCGAGCTTGTTTGAATTCGGTAAGGCGACAGGCCCGCTCGGCAAACTGAACAGCCTCCGCTCCGTTGCGCAGGGCGGCATCGGCAGCGGTCGCCAGCAGCCAGGCCAGATTACTCAGCGCTTCGGGCATGTCCGGTTTGGCCGCGAGCGCGAGCCGGGTCTGCTCGATGGCCTCGCGAATGTTACCGCCCGCACGGAGCATGGCCGCGAGTTGCAGGCGCGTTTCAACGCCCGGCTTCAAGCGCACCGCTTCGCGCAGATGCCCGATGGCTTCAGACATTTTCCCGCGCGCGGCCAATGACGAGCCAAAAAATGCGTGGGCCTCGGCCGTGGGCCGGATGTCCAACGCGGTTTGAAAATGCGACTCCGCCTCGATGAACTTGTTCTGCATGGCCAGCGCCTTGCCGAGGTTGACATGCGCCTGCGCGTTGCGCGGATTGAACTTGAGCGAGGCCTCAAAATGTTCGATAGCCTCTGTCATTTTGTTTTGTTCCGCCCGAATGCACCCGAGGTTGTTGTGCGCGTTCCAGGCGGCAGGATTCTTGGCAACCGTGTCTTCCCAGAGTTTTTCGTCGGAGTCAAACACCCGGGCGCGCTGAAACGTCAGCCCGCAAAGCGCCAGCACCAGAACGGGCGCGGCGAATCGAAAGAGGTTTCGCGGCAACCACGCGTGAACCCCCGCAGCAATAGAAGCAACGATTGCGATGAGCGGCAGGTATTGCAGGTGATCGGATACTCGCGAGAATTGGAGAAACAGCATGTCGAAGAAACCCAGCACAGGAAAAAGCGTCACAGCGAAACAGCCCAAACCAAACAGCGCATGTTTTCCCCATGAGCGCCGATACCACCAGCAAACCGCGAACACACCGCACAGCAACAGCAGCGGCAGATACGACAGCACCGTCGTCGCATCGATCTCCCGGCGCGGATAAATCATAGTCAGGTTCAGCGGCAACACCGCTTTGCCGAGGTAAAACCAGATCGCCACGCCCGCTCCGGCGAGCCGGCCCCAGAGATTTTCCGTCTGAACCGTGACGCCACCGATGACCTGGTGATTCTGAAACCAGATGGTCATCAAGCCGAAAGCCAGCGCCAACGCGAAGTGCGGACTGGTACGCAGCCAGTCCAAGCGTGTGATTCTCCCGCGCTGCCACCACGCGCACAGTAACAACACGACCGGCAACATGACCGTCGAAGTTTTGCTCATAAGCGCTAGGAGAAATGCGCCCAGCGACAACCAGTAACACCAGCGCGCCTTCGCAGGTTGGTTTCCGGCGCGGTGCTCTTCAAACGCCAAATGCCACGAAAAGCCCAAGAGAAAAAACGGCAGCGAAAGTGCGTTCTTGAGTTCGGAAATCCAGGCGACCGATGCCACGCAAACCGGATGCACCGCGAACAGCGTTGCCGCAAACCACGCCCCGGGAATTTTCAGTCGCCTCAGCAGGCGCCAGACGAGCAACGCGCTGACAGTGTGCAACAACACATTGACCACGTGATAGCCCAGCGTGTTCTTGCCCCAAAGCAGCCACTGCGCCCAGAACGCAACCGTGGTGAGCGGAAAGTCCGTATTGAACCAAACCGTGCGCAGATTGAATTCACCTTTGGCCAACTGATTCTGCTCCACGAGGATCATGTCGTCCCACACGAAACCGCCGCGCAACGCGGGCCAGTAGATCGCGACGGTCAGGATAAGCATCACGGCGA
>CAZCZP010000223.1:0-6706 GCA_964502895.1 uncultured Bifidobacteriaceae bacterium | reverse complement strand
GTTTTTCAGCCGGCTCCAAAACTAACGCTTGACTCAATCATAATGACTTTTTATGCTGCGGTTCAGTTGCGGCGTATGCAGCCCTGTTAAATTCCATTCGGGCACTCACTGTGCGACAGTGGTGTCCGTTTCCTTTTTAGGGCGCGCTTGCTACGGCTCAGGAGAGAGATTATGGCTAGCGGCAAAGTAAAGTGGTTCGACAACAAAAAGGGGTTTGGTTTCATTGCTCAGGAATCCGGCCAGGACGTTTTCGTACACCACACGTCAATTGTCGGCGCCGGTTTCAAGACTCTGAACGAGGGTGAGGAGGTCACGTTCGACGTTATTCCCAGCGATAAAGGATTAAAAGCTCAGAACGTCCAGCGCCTCCATCCGATGTAGTTGCACCACCCCGCCCGTGAGCGGGAAATTCGTCGTGTCCGGCAGAATCGTCGTGTAGTTTCTTCGCATGCTCGATTCGTGCCGCAGCCCCGTCGCCAGTCTTTACGTCCACGTCCCGTTTTGTGCGCAAAAGTGCGCCTATTGTGCGTTCTACTCGGAGGCTTCCAGCGGCGAACTCGTCAATCGTTATGTTACGGCACTGTGCCGCGAGCTGGAACTTGTAGCGGAGGATTTGCGCCCGGGGACGATTTTCTTTGGCGGCGGCACACCATCGCTGCTCAACCTTCGCCAATGGAGCGAGATTCTTGGCTCGATGGCGCGGCTGAATCTGCTGGGGGCAGGCGAATTTACCGTCGAATGCAATCCGGCCACTGTCTCGCCGGAGAAAGCGCGGCTTCTGCGTGAGCACGGAGTCAATCGCATTTCAATGGGTGTTCAGTCTCTCGACGAAGCCCTGCTCGGCCGCTTGGGCCGCATCCACACGCGCGAGATGGTTTTCAAGTCCTTCGATATTCTGCGAAAAGCAGGCTTCGACAATCTGAACATTGACCTGATGTTTGCAATTCCTGGCCAGACGCTGGAAGTCTGGCACGCGACCCTGGCCGAGGCGTTGGCGTTGGGGAGCGAGCACCTCTCAAGTTATGAAGTCATTTACGAGGAGGATACCCCTTTGTTCATGCAGCTCAAAGCGCGCAAGTTCGATACGGACGAAGACCTGGCGTGCGCGATGTACGAGGAACTTGTCGAACGCGCCGCCGCCGCCGGCTTTCGGCAATACGAAGTCGCCAATTTCGCGCGTGGCGCAACTGCCCACGCCGACACACTGGGCCTTCCCGGCTACGCCTGCCGCCACAATGTCAACTACTGGCGGGGTGGTTCCTTCCAAGGACTCGGCCCGAGCGCCACTGGTTATGCGCGCGGGGTTCGCACCAAAAATTGGGCCAACACACAACTTTACTGTGAGCAACTCGAACAGGGAAAACGCGCCATCGAATCTCGGGAAGAACTCTCGCCGTTGGCGCGCGCCGGAGAAACGGCGGCGTTTGGTTTGCGAATGAATTCAGGCTGGCCGTTTGAACAATTCCGTGAGACGACCGGCCTCGACTTGCGGGACGAGTGGGCGGACGAACTGAGGCATTGCGTTCAGTTGGGCTGGGGACAAATCTCTCCGGAAAGCTTTCACCTTACGCATAGGGGTTTGCGTTTCGCTGACTCCGCAGCCGAGATGTTTCTGCGTTGAAAAACTTGGCAGACACCAACGGCGCAACATTAATCAAGTTGCCCCCGACAGTTCAGAGCCGCTGCGCTTTGGCGGCTAATGTTGAATCGAGTTGGCTTCCCGCGTGACCAGGCGTTGCCAGCCGACGAAACCCGTGGTGATCACGATGGCAGCGCTGGCAAAATATGGCACGCTCGGGTGCGCTTGAAAAAATGCGCCGGCAAACATCGGACCGGCGATACGTGCCAGACTGCCCGCGCCTTGGGCGATGCCGATGGTGGCGCCTTGCTCGTTGGCCGGAGTGAGATTCGACAGCAACCCGAACAATGGCGGGCGCGTTAGACCGGTGCCGATTGCCAGCAAAGCCAGTACGCCAAGCAGCGCCCACCATGCGCCCCCGTTGCTGCTAAAAAGCACCTTCCACGACAATTCGCCGTGCAGATGAATGTCTCCCTTGACGAACGGCATGAGGGCCAGGCTCACGCCGGTCATGAACAAACTCGAAACAATCAATTTCCTTTCACCAAATTTTTTCACCAGTTTGCCAATGGGGCCGCCCTGAACGAACGCGCCAACGATGCCGCAATACATGAACAATGTGCCCGCAATGCGGCGGGCTATGTGCAAGTCGTCTGCATTCCGCAAATCCAGCCCGAAGTTCCGCGAAATGATAAGCCCGAGCGTCAACTCGAAGGTTGCGAAACAAAAGGTGGCCAGAAAGAAGATAACCACGAGGGCACCAACCACGGGTTGCTGTAGCGTGTGTTTCCATTGTGCGAAACGGGCGCGGCGCGGAACATGTTCCGCCGAAGGCGTCCAGCTTTCCTTAAGGATGAAGAACGCCAGGATCAAATTGATTGCGCACAACACGCTGGCAACCCAGCCCGGCCCGCCTTCGCCCAACCAGTCCGCGCTCCGTCCGCCAATCCACGGTCCGAAGATGAACCCCAAGCCAAACGCCATGCCGATCAACCCCATCCTCTTTGAACGCTGGTCGGGCGGCGAAATATCCGCGATGTAAGCCTGCGCCACCGTGATGTTCGCGCCGCAGAAACCCGCGAACGTCCGCGAGGCGATGATCATCCATAACGCGGTCGCGCCCGTGAATCGTGTCGCCACCGCGAACCAGGCGTAGGCCACAATCGACCCCGCGATGCTGATAAGCAGCACCGGCCGTCGTCCGATTCGATCCGATAATTGTCCCCACCACGGCGCGAAGATAAACTGCATCGCTGAGAACGATGCCATGAGCAGGCCCAACTCGAAGCCATTAGCGTGATAGCTCTTTGCGTAAAGGGGAAGTTGCGGCAACACAATGCCAAAACCGACCAAATCAATGAAAACGGTCAGAAAAATGACCAGGACGGACGGCTTCCTCATGCGGAGTGCAAGCACGCGGCAGGCTGGATGCGATTGGCGTTGAAGCAGAGCATCGGCGGAGTCTAGTTACCAACCGTTGCGAGTCAAGCGGCGGACCAAGTCACAACAAGTCACAAAGCGGCGATTGGCCCGCGCTGCTTGGCCGGTGTCCCGTTCTTGTGCGGTTTGTACCAGTGGCGAGCAGGAAGTTGGCTGAAGCCGCGGACCGCGATGCCAACGCCCTTGCTTGGGTCCGGTTTGGCTTCCAACTTGCGGTAGGGGAACTGTATGGATTTGCGTGACGACATCGGTTGTACTATGCTCAAGAAGCCTGACACCGCAGCCAACAAAGTGGCGCGTCCGACCGGACTCCATCGCGGGCCGGATGGGGCTGAGCCAATGAAAACTTTGCAAACGAAAACCGGCATGGCAAAAGACACCCGAAAGCGTGTCTTGCTCGTGGACGATCATGCCGTTGTGCGTTTCGGCATCACTCAACTCATCAACCGGCAATCCGACCTCGTCGTGTGCGGCGAGGAGGAAGACGCTTCAAAGGCCCTGGATGCAATCAATTCCCTCAAGCCTGACCTCGTGATTGCAGATATTTCGCTCAAGGACAGCAGTGGCCTCGAATTGATGCGCAACATCAAAGCCCAGTATCCGCGGCTGCCGATTTTAGTGGTCAGTGTCCACGACGAATCCATTTACGCGGAACTTGCGTTTCGGGCGGGCGCGACCGGTTACCTGATGAAGCAAGAGGCGCTGGACAAGATTCCCACCGCCATACGTCGAGTGCTCGAAGGCAGCGTCTACGTGAGCGACGCGCTTGCCGCCAAAATGCTGCAGCAACGAGTCCGGGGACAGGTGGACGTTCAGGAATCTCCAGTCAAGAGCCTGAGCGACCGCGAACTCGAAGTTTTCCAACTCATCGGCCAATGGAAGAAGACCAAGGAGATCGCCCAGGAACTTCATCTGAGCGTCAAGACCGTCGAATACTATCGCGAACAGATTAAACGAAAGTTAAACCTTCGGGATGCTTCCGAGCTGACCCAATACGCAACTTCGTGGGTTCAACGAGACAATCCCGTGTGATTCTCTCCGGTCTGAATGTCTCTATCCGAAAACTGAAAGCCACCGCGCCCCATCGGCATCTCCTGGATAAACCTTGAACTGGTTTCAGCCCTGTATGTTCTAAGAGAGGTCGGTGGTTTCGGCTGCAGTTGACCAGTCCCCGTTAGATTGGCGGTGTAAACCGACCCGGCGCGCTGTTCGGGTCACGCGGGCTGCAAGCTGGCTGCTCCTTCGAAGACCTGCTGTGATAGGGATTTGTTCAAGCGCGCGCGCATGATGAATGTCAGAGCCACAAGCGTAATCTGGCTCGACAACACCGGTTTGGGAATGAAGCCGCAGCCCCCGGCATCCGCGGCCTTCGCCCGTGCTTCCATATCGTCTTGGCTCGTGATAAACAATACAGGCGTCCGAGCATTTTGGCCGGTTTCGTGAATTCGTTGGCACGCAACGAATCCGTCCATGCCGGGCATCAGCACATCGAGAAGGATCAGGTCCAAGGGTTTTTCCTTGGCGATGGCCACCGCAGCCTCGCCACTCTCGGCGTTTTCTGGCCGGCCAAACACCAGTTGAACCGCCATCGAAATTGCGCGCCGCGCCACGGGGTCGTCGTCCACTACCAAGATGCGCACCGGAGGATTCACCAAGTCGGGCGAGCCTCCAGGGTGGCGGCAGAGTTCCTCAAGCAATTCCAACGCTGAAGCCGCGGCGGTGAACGTCGAAGGCGTGCAGAGGTTGGTCCGATCAAGCAATTTCTTGAGCATGCCTTCCAGCGAGGAGCTGAGGCGGGAGATTGTGCGGAGTTCCGCGCGCTCGGCTTCTGAACTCAGCGCATTGACTCCGACATAAAGTTGGCCCAGAAATTTTTGCAACTCCGCCGGGTTGGCCGCGTGCTGAGCTGCCAGCAGATGCGCGCGAAGCTGTTCGAGATAAGCCGGGGCATGAGTGAGGAAGCTGTCGGGTGAATCGTCCCGTGAACCACCGAACAAAGCCTGGAAGCCGCGGTCAGTGACTTCCCAAGATGGTTTGTCGGTGACCGGAGGCATTGGCATCGCCGCGTCTGAGGCTGGCATTGCTGCCGGTTCAGAGGTCGCGCCCGCAATGGCTGGATTCGACGCCCGGCTCGCGCGGCCCGCGGCGGCCTTTTGCAGCCGTCCGCGCAACGCCAGCGTGAGAGCCTTAACAGTGATTTCAAACGCAAGGAAGGGTTTGGCGATGAGATCCTGTCCTCCGCTGAGAGTGGATTTGGCGCGGGACTGAAAGTCACCATGGCGCGTGACGAAGACGACCGGAGTCGTTTGATGGCCATCATTCTGATGAACCTTCATGCAAAGCTCGTAACCGTCCATGCCGGGCATATCCACGTCCAGAAAGATTGCGTCGTAAGCCTGGCGCTCGATCAAGCCCAACGCCGTTTCACCGTCCGGGGCCAGGTCGGGCGGGTTGAAAGCCTTTTTAAGCGCAAACGAAATGGCGAGACGGCTGACCGGATCGTCGTCCACGGCCAGGAGTTTTACGGGAGGTTCCGTGGCCAGGTCGGGATTCAAGCCGGGAACGGCGAGAACTTCCAGCAGGTCCACCGCACCGGCGGCGGTGCCCAGCGCCGACGGGGTTACGTCGGCAGCGTTTTTGCAAAGTTGTTTGAGCAGTCCCTCCAAGGCGCAGGCCAAAAGCCAAAACGGACGTAATCCAGTCATGCGCGCCGAATCTTTAAGCGCTGTGACCTGCTGTTGAAACTCGAGCAGAATCTGTTGACGGGCATTGTCGTCAACCGCGCGGCTGATTTCAGAGAAGATTTTTCGCAAGCCTGCGATCTGATCCGGCGCGGCGGTAAAGAATTCCTGGAGCGGATCCCGCGCGGAGACCGGCTCGGATGCGGCTTCGCTCGGTGAGGCTTTACCAGGTTCGGACGCGGCGTTGGCGACGGGTGTGGTGGTGTCGGGTGGAACACTCGCGCGGAAGACCGCAAGGAATTCGGAAAAGCTTTCATCCTGCAAGTTGACATTAGCCATTGTTCCAGCCGTTTGCGCCCAGGGATTGAAGCGTTCGTTGATAGAGGCAAACACCTCGGGAACCAGCTTTCGAATGGTCAGCAAGCCCATCAGCAGAATCGCGACGGCTGTAAGCAGTCCCCGCGCGGTCATCGTTTGGAAGGTTGGCGCTGTGGGGATTACCGCTGTGTTTTCCTTTCGGTTCGCCACGTAAGCCGCGAAGACTTTGTCCTCGACGGCTTCCGGTATGGCGATGCGTTTTCTGAAAAGTTCTTGTTGCTCGCTGGCAATCCGTCCGTTGCGCTCCTTCAAGTAGTAATTCATCTCCGGCGCCGTCTCGTCATATTCGACCGAATAAGGATCGGGAACTGCAGCCTGTTGGCCATAACAGCATCCTAAGACGACGAATGCCAGCGTTAGCGAGACAACTCGTTTTCTTGCCGACGTTGGCGCGTTGGGAATTCCTCGAACGACGGGATGCTCCACCGTCCCGTTACACCGGACAACAACCTGTGGCTCTCCGTGGGCTGTCGGCTTGGTTACCTCTGAAGTTGGTCCGTTCTTTGTGCTCACGGGATGCGCTGTTTTCGAGTAGGAACATCCTTTGGTTAATATGCAACTTGGACGGTTTCACCCGGGGCGAGGGAGGCCCATTGGCCGCGGAAGACGGTTTGGAGGCTGGGGGTCA
>CAZCZP010000222.1:3390-6793 GCA_964502895.1 uncultured Bifidobacteriaceae bacterium | reverse complement strand
CATTCACTTCGCGTGCAAATAAGGCAAGGTTTCAGAAAGCCAGCGTATGAAATTCTGGCGGCGGTTTGTAACTGACTTGGCCCCGGCTGCGCGCGTAAGCTCGCCCTGGTTCTTGGATTCTTTAACGCCATGAGTCTTGTCATCGAAACTATCGGGCTGACGCGGGTGTTCGGCAACGTCAAGGCGGTGGATGCGCTGGACTTGCGCGTGGAGGCCGGAAAATTCTTCGGCTTCCTTGGCCCGAACGGCGCGGGCAAGTCCACCACCATCAAAATGCTCACCGGCCTGCTCGCGCCCAGCGGCGGCACGATGCGCGTCCTCGGCGAGGACCTGGCCAACGAGGACCGCGCCCGCGAAGTGCGGCGTCGCATCGGCGTCGTGCCCGAGAATCTGGGGTTGTTCGACAACCTGACGGGACGCGAATACCTGACGTTCATCGGCCGGATGTATCTGTTGCCGGCCGCAATGGTGCGGGAGCGTTGCGACGAATTGCTGGTGATGATGGGTCTGGAACACGAGGAGAAAAAACTCACGCTCGAATATTCGCACGGCATGAAGAAGAAGCTGGCGCTGGCGGCGGCGCTGTTGCCGGGGCCGGACCTGCTTTTTCTGGACGAACCGTTTGAAGGCGTGGACGCCGTGTCGTCGCGCGTGTTGCGGGACGTGCTGCGGCGTTGCGTGAAGCGAGGGGCCACAGTTTTTCTCACGTCGCACGTGCTCGAGATTGTGGAGAAGCTGTGTTCAGACGTGGGCATCATCGCGAACGGGAAGATGGTTTACCAGGCGACGATGGATGAGGTGCGGCAGACGGGCTCGTTGGAAGAGAGATTCATTGCCGCCGTGGGTGGAGACCAGGTCGAGACGCAGCGATTGAGCTGGCTGGCGGAGTGAGAGGTAACGATGCAATCCAAAGGCCCCCTCACCCTGACCCTCTCCCCCTCTGAAGGGGAGAGGGGACAGCAATGTGCGCCTGGCGAAGTTCGCGACATCGCCCGTTACGCTGACCGGTTGACGATGATTCTCCCTCTCCCCATTCGATGGGGAGAGGGCCGGGGTGAGGGGATTCTTTCACCAAACTTTTCAAGTTCATGAACTGGGAGCAATTTCGCGCGATCCTCTGGCTGCGCTGGCGATTGTCACGCAATCAACTGTCACGCAGCGGCAGTTTCGGCGCGGTCATTGCCGCGCTCGCGGTCGCGATGCTCGTGCTGCTGGCCGTGGGGGCCGGCGCCGGCGCCACGTTGATCGGCGTGTTCGCGCTCAAGAGCGCCTCGGCAACCGACCTGATGTTCGTCTGGGACGGCGTGATTTTCTTTGTGCTGCTCTTTTCCCTCATCGCCGTGCTGACAGAATTGCAGCGGTCGGAAAGCGTGGACCTGACGCGGCTGTTGCACCTGCCCATCGGCTTGAAGCAGGTGTTCGTGTTCAACTACCTCGCGTCGCTGGTGTCGTTGGGGACGGTGCTGGCGCTGGCCATCATGCTTGGGCTGGCGGCGGGATTGATCATTTCCCAAGGGCCACAATTTCTGCTCGCGTTGCCGTTGGTGGCAGGATTTCTGTTCATGGTCACGGCGTGGATTTATTGCCTGCGCGGCTGGCTGCTTTCGCTCATGGTGAATCCACGCCGCCGCCGCGCCATCATCATGTGGATCACGCTTGGCGTGATCCTGATTGGCCAATCCCCTCAGTTGATTCACTTTGTCGTTCCGCGAAAAAGCAAGCGCGACCGCGCGGCTCAACAGACAACGCAGCAAGCTGCCGAACAAAAACCTGACAGCCAAAGCGCAACGAACGCCGCGCCCGGCATCCAGGACGCTCACGCGATGGCCAAGGCCGCGCAGGACGAAAAAAAGGCCCGGGCCATGAGTGTCGCCACACGCGTCAACCAATGGGTGCCGGTTTTATGGCCGGCCAACGGGGCGCGAGGCCTGGCGGCGGGCGAGATGTTGCCCGCGCTTTGGGGCAGCGCGGGCATGTTTGCGCTGGGCTGGTTGGGTTTGAGCCGCGCTTACCGCGCGACGCTCAGATTTTATCGCGCGGACGAACGGATGAAACCGGCCAAGGTCGCGCCCGCACCGTCCGGTGCCGCCAAACCCGCGCGCAATTTGATCGAGAAACGTTTGCCCTGGCTGGCGGACGACACGGCGGCACTGGCGCTGGCGCAATTCCGATCCATGACGCGGGCGCCGGAAGTCAGAATGATGCTGGCGATGGGTTTGTTCATGGCGATTTTTCTGCCCGCGATGATTTTCTGGCGCGGCGGCAACACCATGAATTTGCCGGAGGCGGCCCGGCCGTTCACCGCAACGGGCACGGTGGTCATGGTGCTGTTCACTTTGCTGCAACTGGTGTGCAACCAGTTCGGCTGCGACCGCGACGGCTTCCGTGGTTTGGTGCTGCTGCCCACGCCGCGCGACCGCGTGTTGCTGGGAAAGAACGTCGCGATGTTGCCGCTGGCCGCGGTCATTGCGATGTTGCCGATCGCCGCCGTGAGTGTGGTGGCAAAGCTTTCGCCCGTGGTGGTGTTGGCCACGGTTCTGCAATTCGCCGCCGCGTTCCTGATGTACTGCACCATCGGCAACCTCGCTTCGATTCTCCTGCCGTATCGCATCGCCGCCGGCTCGCTCAAGCCAACCAAACAAGCCTGGCAGACCTCGCTCGGCGTGATGATGGTGCATCTCTCGTTTCCGCTGGTGATCTGGCCGGTGTTAATTCCACCGGCACTCGGGCTCGCGCTCGAACGATTCGCCGGGTGGCCGGCCGGGCCGGTGAATTTTCTGGCCGCGCTTCTGTTGGCGGGATTGTTCGGCACGCTCTACGGGTTGACGTTGCGGCCGCTGGGCCGCTTGTTGGGGCGGCGCGAAACCAGAATCCTGCAGGCCGTCACCGAAGTCAGGGAATAACGCGGCCGACCGGCTGATCGCCATCCGGATATGTTCGAACTCTGGCAATTGCCGCTGCTCTTCGTGACCGGCCTCGTCGCGGGATTCGTGGATGCCATCGCTGGCGGCGGCGGACTGATTACGCTGCCCGTCATGCTCAGCCTTGGCGGGGCCGATGTGCAGCAAGCACTCGGCTCGAACAAACTTCAGGCCACGTTCGGCTCCGCCAGCGCGGCGTGGCATTACGGTCGGGCAGGCGCGGTGGATTTGAGCGATTGTGCCCGCGGTTGCATTTTCACTTTTCTCGGCGCGATCATCGGCACGATGGGCGTGCAGCAAGTTGGCCCGCACATGCTCAAGATCGCCATTCCGCTGCTGCTGCTGGCCGTGGCCATCTACACCCTGCTGCGCCCGCAATTGGGAGAACGCGACGTGCAACCCCGCATGACGCGATTCAAATTCGATCTCGGGTTCGGATTGTTGCTCGGCTTCTACGATGGCTTTTTCGGTCCCGGCACGGG